>JAFQKN010000146.1 GCA_017396895.1 Clostridia bacterium | reverse complement strand
TGTATCTTTACTGCCATCGTTGACAAAAACAAATTCAAACTGATATTCTTTTAACGGATCACAAACTCGATTGAGTTCTTTTTTCAGCAGTTCAAGAACATCTGCTTCATTATAACAAGTGATGATAAGAGAAACCGTCTTCATTATTTTACTCCTCGATCATGGAAATAAGATACCTTCCGCAGTCATGCATGTATTTCAGTGCCGTCTCCATAAAGCCGTCAGGCACATGGGAGAGAAAATTATCTGCTTCAAAAGTGAAGTCACCTTTATAGCGGATATCTTTGAGTGCTTTTGTAACGGAAATCCAATCTATTTTACCGCAGAACGGCAAGGTATGAGAATCTTGTGTAAGAATTGTATCATGCACATGAAGGCAGGTCAGTTTTTCATGTCCCAGTGCGTGAATGAAATTAGTTTCATCCTCACCAACCAATCCGATATGGCCGAGATCCAGACAGGCGGTAAACCAATTCGGATCCAGAGCCTCCAAAAAGTCACAAAATTCAGATGGTACGGAACAGACATTGGATACGATATAACCGCGTTTATCTCTTGTCCACATATTTTCAAGAGCGATCTTCACGCCTGCTTTTTTTGCCGTCGGCAGTAATGAAAGATACATGGCAATATTCTGTTTCTTATTATCATCCTTGAAATCGACAGGATGGATAATAATGTTCTTAACTCCGAGCATACCGCAAATTTCAATACTGCGATGTAATTTCGGGACGGTTTTTTTATTATATTCCGCATCGTTGATTCTATACGACGGAAAAGGAGCATGAGCCTGATTAAAATAAACACCGCACTGTGTTGCAGTCTGTTTCAGAGCGTACACATATTCCTCATAATTCGGATCGAAAAACAGCTGTTGTTCGTTGTGTTCGTCAAACATTGTAAAATCCAATGCATCAAAACCTGCATTTGCAAGTCGCTTAACAGCTTCAATATCACCGTAACGTTTTGCGGTTGCATCTGTCTGTGTGGATAATATCATGCAAAACACTCCCATTATGATAATTGTATTTATTATAGCATCGTTCTTTTCATTTTGCAATATGCGGAAATTAAAAATCAACCGACTGCTGTCACAATCGGCTGATTTTTCTGTCTTATTATTCTCTTTTGAGTAAAAGTGTGTATTCTCCGATGCTGCCGTTTACATGCCATCCTTTAGGAATGCGAAAAACCTGCTGCGTAACGGTAGTATCATTTGTGTTTACAACAGCACCTTCTTCAACGATCATCGCACCCATCAGTTCGGATTTATTACCGTTTGCATTGATTGTACCTCCACTGTAGACGTGCAATACTGCATTCGGTCTGCCTGTTGTGTATCTGTGCGGTTCACTGATAATTTCCTGATCGATCTCATAAAATCCCTGATCGAACATAGCAAATCCTGCAAAACCGCTGAACTTGAGCGTTGCACCGTTAAAAATATTGACCTGCGCACCGGGTAAGAAAGCAAAACTTTTGGTGATCTTATGCTCACCTTCATAAAAATTAAAAGTCATATCCCCGTCAAAGGTATAAAAATTGACCTGATCCGTGCCGATTTTAGTCCCGGCAATATTCATTTCACTCTTTGCAAACGATGTATCACCGTAAAATGAATATACTTCACGATTATTGACTGCATCGATTTCACGAATGACATATGCTCCGTCTGTCAGACGGAACAAAGCATTTGTCGGCGCAATCTGTAAATATCGCGCATAATAGTATTGGTCATTTGCGTGCATTTTTGCGGATCCGCACAGTGTTGCACCGCTTTCAACACGCAATGACGCCTGCATATTGTTCATGCTCCATTCATATATGGGCATAATATTCATATCCAAGGCAAAGTGACTGACAACAGCACTGCCGCCGCGCCATTTTGCTATGGCATACGTTTCATACATGGTCGCACCGCTTTTCACCCTCACATTGCCGCCTGCATCCGAAACATAGCCGGAACAATCCAAAACGCCGCCGTTTTCGACAATAATATTGCCGGCAAGATTGATCCGGCCGTAGTTACCTGTGTTTCCGTACGGCAGATATGATGCCGATCCGACACGTCCCGTAACAGCATTTATCAGTACCGTACCCTTAACCGTGAGCGTCACGCCGTCTGCGATCGTCAACGTTCTGTACAGCACGGCATCCCCTTCCGCAGTCGGATTATCGGGTGGGTAGCCGTTTTCGGCATAACCGGACATTCTGTTATCGCAAGGAATCAACAGTGTCACGCCTTGCGGCACGGTTGCATTTTCAAAAAGCGAATCATCAACGGCAACAACAACCGTGTCTCCGCTTTTACTGTGCACAAGTGCTTCCGAAGTATTCTGATAGAACACAATTGAACTGTTATTTCTCACAAAAGCCTTTTTATCCGAAGATGTCTGTTCAATGACGGTATGACATTGTAAACAGGTAAACGAAACATACAATTCTCCGGCATGTTCATCATCATAAGCATAACCGATGATCGCAGCATCAACAGGAGCGCAATGTCCGGTCGACCGATATGTCTCCGAATAAGAATCGGAACAAACCGAACAGGTAAAAACAGAGTGCCCATCCTGCAAACAAGTAAGTGCCTCTATCACCTGTTCCTCATACGAATGTCCGGTTGCGGGAACCGATTCCTGTTTAATCAATATTTCACCGCAGAAGTCGCATTGACTTCCCTGTGTCAAGCCGTCACTCGTACAAGTGGGAGCAACCGCATCAAAAATAACAGGTATATGTTCAGTTTTTTCAAGAACAACAGTTTCCTTTTTTCCGCAAATCAGACAAACAAGATCCTGCTTACCTTCGGCAACACAAGACGCGTCCTGCGTTTGGACAACAGCATACTTATGCACAATGTTTTGTTCAAACACGCCGACCGAACGATCAAAAAGATGTACAATCCTGCAAAACAAACACAAAAACCACTGCATATTTCCTTCATGCTGATGCTCATGGCAACAGCCGCAATACGGAGAATCGGATTCAACAACAATGCCGTCGGGCAGTGTATCACCGAGAACCAACGCATTCGATTGTTCAATAGGCAGAAAAACAAGAACTGCAAATAGCAAAACCAACACTGCGTGTGCAAATCTTTTCAAATTGAACACCTCAAAAAGCGAAGCCTTGGCATCACTCGGCAGACAACTACTGCACGCAACGGACGCCAAGGCTCAATGTTATTTAATAATCTACGAGATTACCGATCAGCCGAGATCAACATCATCAAAAACATGAATGTTGAGATAGATGGTTTCGGTAATGGTGGAGTTGACCATATCGCCGACATTGCTCATATCAACAGCAATATCAACCTGAACAGTATAGTAACCGTCTTCGTTTGCAAAATCACCGACGGTAAGAGCAAGAAGTTCATCACTCATTGCACCGGCTACACCGTTTACAAGCAGTTTCATTGCAGAATCTTCTTCATCCGTGCGATAATCTTCGGGGTTGAAACCGTTGCCGCTGAGAAGAGCAACCTTTTCGCCGTCGGCGGTGGTAACTTCTGCAACCGTTACTTTTGCAAGCACTTTATTGATGAAGCCGTCAAGAGAATTGAGAACAGCACAAAGTCTGTTGACCGCAGACTGGTTGCTGCCGAATGCATTATCTACGTCAAGGGCAGCAGCAAGGCTGAGACCTTCACCGATCGTCTTTGCGTTCAAAGCAGATTCGGTATCTTCGGGTTTAAGTTCGGTAATGTAATTAACAAGTGCATCGGGAGCCTTGACATCAATGACAAGATCACCGTCAACAACACTTGCTGCGATGTGTTCGGAAATGGTCTGAGCGAAGCCCTGAACCTTGGCAATGTTTTCTTTTGAACCGTCAATCTTAACGATCAGATCAAATGCTTCTTCTCCGATTTCAACGGCATAAGTGCCGAAAACAAGGCTTTCGTCAAGGTTTGCAAGTTTGTAGAACAGACCTGCACCGACTTCAAAAAGAACGTTCTTAATGGCTGTATTCTGGAAAGTTTCATCTGCATAAACGGTTTCGTCAATGATCTTGACAGTGTCAGCACCGACATATTCCTTAACAGCGGCGCCGAAAGCGGTCATAAAGCCGTCAAAAGCAGCAGTATCAAGAGCACCTTCAACGTCCCAGATACCGTCAACATCAACGATCACGGATGCAACCGCATTCTCAACATCGGCTTCGCCCTTAACAAGGGTTGCAACACCGGCTTTTTCAGCCCATGCATTTGCGGCATTAACGACCTGATCCAGTTTTGCATCAACTGCAACGGGTTCTTCAAGATATCTCGTGCATTTCGGGCAGATCATGCCGTCAAGACCGGTTGCAAGCCAAGAAGCGGCAACATCACCGTCAACGACTTCTGCATGTTCGATTTCTGCATCGAGACCGACAGCAATTCGAAGGATGGTTCTGGCATCAGCAGGTTCAACTTCTTCATCACCGTCCATGTTTGCCCAAAGTTCTTCCTGTTCGGAAGGATCGTCAAGACCAACGGAATAACGCAGTGCCAAACGTGCATCAGAGGGTTCAATATCACCGTCACAGTCAATATCACCAAGGCAAGCCACCTTTGCGGGACCGTCTGTTTCAGCGGCAATAGCAGGCATTGCGAGAGTGAACATCATCAATGCGGCAACAAACAATGCAATCATTTTCTTCATGGTATAACCTCCTGTTAAACCTAATATAGTATTTACACTATAACATACAACAGCACCTTTGTCAATGGTAAAATACACCTCATTCACAATTGTGTAACATTTACGTAAACGATTTTCAAAATTCAGGATATATTTTAATTTTAATGTAAAGAATTTTGTGATGTTTGAAAGATTTCAGCGTCTGTTGATTGAGAAAGGGGGTTCGGCATGATAAAATTAGATGATATATATCACGATTATTTTTCAGATGTTTATAAGTACACACTTAAAATTTGCGGAAATGAAGATCTTGCAAGCGAGATCACGCAACAAACTTTTTTCAAAGCCATGTTTTCATTGCATAAATTCCGCGGTGAATGTGATGTTAAAGTCTGGTTATTGCGAATCGCAAAAAATACGTTATACTCACATATACGCAAACATAAAAAACAGATCAGCTTACTTGAGTATGATCTGCAAAGTGAAGACCGTGTGGAAGACATAATCGAAGACCGAGACACGGCACGTCGCATACGAGCGATATTAGAAAATATGCAGGAACCTTACAAAGAAGTTTTTACCATGCGTGTCATTGCCGAATTGCCTTTTGATGTGATCGGCTCGGCTTTCGGTAAAAACGCACATTGGGCGTGTGTAACTTACCACAGAGCAAAAGAAAAGATCAAAAACAGATTGGAGGATTGAATCATGCATTGCGACATCATTAAAGACTTATTACCTTTATATGCGGAAGCAATGGTAAGCACAGAAACAGAAAACTGTGTGCGTGAACATCTTCAGAAATGCGACAAGTGTAAGCAATATCTGAATTATTTGCAACAGAACGAAAAAGTTTTTCAACCGGTCGAACAGAATTTGAAACCGTTGAAAAGCATTCAAAGAAAACTGCTTGCAGGTGCAGTCATTCTTGTTGTTGCCGTCAGTTTGTTATGGGGACTTGTTTTGATGCAACCCGGTGATGAAATGGCATATTCACTGTTGGTGTTTTACGGTTTGCTTCCGCTTTGCGGCGCTGTTGTCAGCGGTATTCTCAGCGCAAAAACAAAGACATTACGCGTTCTGTCACCTTTCCTTTTTGCCATACTGAATACGGTTATACCTATGATCGTGTTCAACGGAGAGCCCGAATGGATCATGACGGCAGTCGCATTGATTGCCAGCGGGATCGGCACCGTGATCGGATTGCTCGTATCATACATCAGAAAAAAAAGAAAGCACAAAAAAGAATAAGAGATTAAAAGGATTCTCTCGCAAAGCAACGCAAGAGAATCCTTTATTCTTTCATTCGACGTACGCACCTGCATCCAGTTGCTGTTGAATGTAATCTGCAACATTCTCACCGTCAACAAACACTCCATCCAAACGTACGTATCCTTTGAACACCCGTATCACAGCGTATGCCGATTCAAAATATACGGGTGCTTCGGAATATCCGTATCCCCATTGATGCCGCATACGTGCATCTATCATATACATCCAATTGCCCTCGCCCTCATAATGGATCGGCACCTGCAATTCCAACCATTTGAGTTCTCCGGGGTACACAAAATAAGAGTCAGAACGTGACCGAATATAATTTCCGATCGGTTTTTTCTTTGTGACTTCAAAATCTGCAAAACCGTCTTTACCGGTTGTGATGGAAGCGTAGATACCTTTGTGTGCGCCCTCTATGGGTGACATATAGTTTAGATAGACACTGTTTGTGTTGACATAATACTCCAGTGTATTCAATTCTACATTATAAACCGAAGCACGCTCACGCAACCCCCAATCGATGTAACGTGAGTAAGAAATCATCGTAAGCGGCACCAGAAGCTGCAGAATAAAAACGATGCAGATCACGGTTGAAAGTTTCTTTTTATTCATCTTCCGCCACCTCGCTTTCCGCGGCTTTTCGTTTTACGGATTTTGAAAACCTGTAATTAACGATCAGAACAGCAGCACCAATGAGCACGAACACGACACCGTATTCAACAATCGACAGTGAGAATGCAAGCAAAACCGACACAAACAGTGCAACCACCATCAGCATACCGAGATTCAGATACACAAAACGGCCGCTCTGCGCACCGAGTACGATCAGGGATGCGGATTGTGCAACCGATACCGGAAGAACGACAAAGAACAGCCAATCCCCGAGCGGAAGCGTATCTGCAGCAAAGGAGATCAATGCAACAATGATACCGAACAGACAGAAGCTGATTTTGATCCTGTTTTTCTGTAAGAATTTCTGTCCGATCAAAGCCCCGCCGACAAGACATAACGATGATATCAGAAAAGCAAAGAATGCAAGTTTATCAAACTTGAAAGCGGACGGATACGATCCGTTCAAATCCGGATGCAGTAAAATGCTCACCGTAACGGACATAACGGATGAACCGAGCAAGCCCATGGAGCCCGCAGGCAAAGATGCATTCGTCCCGCTGTCGGACATATAAAGGGCAAGAAACAGCAGACTGAGCATTCCCATAAAACCGTTTTCAATAGCGAATCCACACACTCCGAACAGTACAAAGAATGCGATCGTAGTCAGCCATACGCAATAAATATATCTGACCTCTTCGGAATTCCTGCGCTTGGCCCATGTAAAACACACGCCGGCAGCCAACAGCAGAACCGTAATAAAAAACCAGAGAACGGATTCTGTGGCTTCTATTTTATTGAAGCCGAATGTCAGAACAGCAGCATAATATGCAACCAGCGGTGAAACGGCATCCAACAAAAAGATGACCGGTAAAAACAGCAGTCCGTCAAGAATGAAGCATTCATAGAAGTTCGTGGTCAGTGCAAAAACGGAATCCACGGCCGCAACGGTTGCCGCACAGCCTGCGCACCACAGTACTGCGGCACCCTCACGCCACGGCATACTGTCACGCCTTTTCGCAAACACAAAGAAAGCAATTGCCTGCCCTGTAATCATCGGCAAAAACGAAAACACACTCAACAGCATATCCGGCATATTCACCCATGTATTCAAAAAGATAATAACCAGACCGCCGCCAAGCAAAAGCGTACCGACAATAGCAAACACAACGGTCAGGATCTTTGACGGATCCGTCTTTTTCTCGAGGTCTTTTTTGCTTTTACCGTAAATAAGCTCTTCGATCTCCACATTAAAAACGGTAGCCAGCAGATCCAGTGTTTCAACATCGGGCTGTGTTCTATTGTTTTCCCAACCCGAAACGGTTTGCCTAGTTACGTGCAGTTTTTCGGCAAGCGCTTCCTGCGTCAAATTATTTTGCACACGCAGGCGTTTGATGGTTTTTGCAACCTTTGTCATAAGCATCACCTCAAGCTTATTATCACATAATTTTCTGCCTTTGTCACGCAATTATCCGTAAAAAGTCGTGACACAATATGTTGCATTTATATCATTAAATAAAAAAGCACGGATTCTGCAATATTTCACAGAATCCGTCAATGAACTTAATAAGTTGCGTAGTGATCCTTCACAAACTCGGCATAGTGCGGATATTCGGTTTCACCGTAACCGTAAGCAACGGAAATATACACTTCTCCGCTGACGGAGTCAACCTCGGATGTACCGAGGTAAGTGCCGTCGTTCGCATACACATTATTGTACAGTACCGTTACATCCGACTCATGAATACCGGCGTCCAGATTACGAATGGTATAAGACGCCTTGTTATTATGTTCGTCATACGTATACAACTGTTTTGCATAGAATTGGTTGTTTTCTTCAATGCGTGTACAGATCAATCTGTCGTATTCGTCATACGTGTATTCATAAAGGAGATAACCTGTCTCATTTTCAATTCGCAAAGATTGCGCAAGACCGTTTTCACCCAGTGTATACTTATATGTTTCAACCGAACCTTCTGCATCACTGCGTTCAACATACTCGACCTGATCATTTGCATTCTTATGATAAATACGTTTATCAATCAAATTACCGCTTGCATCATAAGCGAGCATTTCAACAAGATTGTCTCTGTAAAAATAGTTTGAAAACTGACCGCTGCCGTTGGTGATATCAAAAATGTCACCGTTTTCGTTAAAACTGATAATACTTTGCGTTCTTGTTCCGGTCGGATCTTCGGTCAGCACACGTATCTTACTACCGTCAGGAGCAAAAGAAAAAGAAACCTGCATGATACCGTCCGGAGTAGAAAATACAATTTTATTGCAGATCTGCGTTGTCTTCTTCTCACCCTTGAAAACAAAACCGTCTTTTGCTTTTACTTCATCTGCTTGCAACGTGTAATTCTCAACAGCCGGAATGGTTGCATTTTCAAACAACGAATCGCTGCTCTGTTCTCCACCTGTAGTAACATCGGTATTATTCGTTGTATTCTCCGTAGTCGAAACCGATTCCGTCTGCGTTGTTACAGCATCTGTCGGTTGCGTTTCAGGATCGGTTGCTGATGAAACAGAATCATCCTCATGTGTCACACTTTCACTTGTCGATTCCGAAACAGCATCCGTTGGTTCAATTTGTTGCTGCGTGCAGGAGCACAAAGAAACAAGCAAACAAAACAGCAATAAAAAAACAATATTTTTCTTCATACGTTACCTCCAATTAGTATGTATTATATCAAAAAATAACAAATCGGTCAATCATCAGTTCTCAATCAACTGCAAAACAACATATTCAGCCAACAAAAATCCTGCAACCGGCGGTACAAATGCAATACTGGCCGGTGCATGACGGCCGTTGGATCCGTCAACAACAAGACTTACCGGTTCTTCATCAGACCAAACAACCGGAATATCACCGAGATTTCTGTTTTTCAATTCCCTGCGCATCACACGGCACAAAGGACACGTATGCGTCTTTGACAGATTGCCGATCTGCAGTTTTTCCGCACGCAACTTATTTCCTGTTCCCATACAGGAAATGATAGGAATGTCTCGCTCTTTACATTGCAATACAAGATCGATTTTAGCGGAAACGGTATCAATCGCATCTATACAAAAATCATATTTTTTCGCAAAAACCGCATCGGCCTGCTGCGAATCATAAAAAATCGGCAATTGCGTAACCTTGCACAGCGGATTGATGTCGGCAATCCGTTCTGCCGCGACCTGTGTTTTCAGTATTCCGACAGTAGAATGAAGTGCAAAAAGTTGGCGGTTGATATTGCTTACAGATATTGCATCCGCATCGACAATCGTCATTTTCCCAACACCGCAACGTGCAAGAGTTTCAACCGCATAAGATCCGACACCGCCGAGACCGAACACAATGACATGAGACTGATTTAACCGTTCAAAAGCCCCCTCACCGATCAAAGCAAGTGTCCGCTGCAACCAATCATCCATAACTGAACTCCTTTGTTTGGTAGATATACATATAATACACGAGTTAAAATTAGAATACAATACAAATTTTTTTAATGGGCTTGCCTTTTTTTCTTTTCTTGTATAGAATGGTATGATAGAAAAGTATGTTAGGAGGATATTATGGCTTTTCCGATTCAAATACCGAAAACTCTGACTCGTGTTTGCGAGATCTACGGCAAATATGCAAAAAAACAGATTCCGACCGAAGTAAAACTGGCCGGTGCGAAAAAACCGGATCTGAGCAACATCGACATACCTCTGCCGAGCAAACGCAGTGATTACACCTGTTCACTTGAGAAAGACGGTGTTCTTTGGCTTGGTGCAAAAACAGGACTTACACGATATGAACCGAATGCCGCAAGAGAATGCGACAAGGTTATGTATTTCAGTGCCGACCGTGATCTGCCCGACAACCACGTTAAATCTCTTTGCGACTATGACGGTGCCGTATGGGCATTGACGGAAACGGGAGCATCCAGAATTACAATGATCGAACTGACTGCAGAAGAACTCGCAGATCAGCTTCGTGCGGAAACCAAAAAATACGTTGACCGCAGAGGCATGGTCACACAAAGACACCTGACCGTTCCCCGTGTGAAAGAATCCATGGTTCCCTACAACCATTCCGACAACGACGGTTGCTTTACGGCCAGTTACGCCATGGGTGAAATGTGCCGTTATTCGGTGCTGAAAGAAAAATTCGGTGAAGATGATCCGAAAGTAATTGAAGCCAGACAAAGTGCAACAAGAGCCGTGGAGGCCGCATTGTTGCTTATGAACATTTCGGGCAGAGGCAACGGCTTTGTTGCAAGAACCTATATCACCAGCAAAGAACCCTGCCCCGATGACGGTCTGTTTTACAGAAAGCAAGGCAAAAAAACCGTAACGGCACACACTTCAGATGCGATTCATAAAAATATGGTAGGTTTTGAATTCGATTCACCCTGCCCCGTCCCGGACAGACTTGCAAAGTTGTACAGAGATGAAGGATTTACGGATGATGACATCACCTATAAGGGCGACACCAGCAGTGATGAGATCACCACACACTTTGTAAATATCTACATGGCACATGAGATCCTCGGCCCGGGTGATCCCGAACTTGATGAACTGCTCATCATGTCAGGCACGAACACACTCAATCACATCATCGACAACGGCTTCTGCCTGCGCGAATGCCACGGAAAACCGACGACGTGGGCAAAGTGGAACATTGAATATTTCAACACATCATTCGGTTGGGCCGATGCTTGCCTGAATTCTGCACAGATCCTGATGTATCTGCGTGTTATGATGCACGTAACCGGTCAGTACGAAGGAAAATGGAATGATACATACAATCATCTGATCGAACTCGGTTATGACAAGTTACCCCTTAAACACGAGGAACGCTTCCACATGAGCGCCATGATGAGCATGGCAGATTCCGTGGAAGAAATGATGTTCGGGGATCACATGCTTGCAACCCTTGCACTTTGGCCGCTGATCCTGCTTGAAACAGATGAAGAACGAAAAGAGAACTTCCGTAAAGCATTCAAGAGTTGGAACGGCACCATCCGTCGCGAGCATGACCCGGGTTACGATATTCCTTTCCTTGCAGCCTGTCCCGATGCGCAAATCGACAGCGAAATGGTGATCGACTGGTTCCGCAGAACCAACAACAGCCGTCTTTGCTCGGGTTGCGACATTGACGCACGTAAAGACATTGCACGCCGTTACCGTTTCGGCGGCTACAAAGAAACATCCGCATTGCTCCCGCCTGATGAGCGTTTCATCTCAAAATATGACCGCAACCCCTATGAATGGAAAACGGAAGAAGGCGGCATGACACAGATCGAAAGTTGCTACGTTTACACATTCGCTTATTGGCTTGGCCGTTATTACGGACTGATTGAAGAATAAAGGAGGAACGAAAAATGTCTGAATTTTCTAAGATTCACCTGATCGGCAATGCTCATCTTGATCCCGTATGGCTTTGGCGTTGGCAGGAAGGCTGCGGTGAAGTCATGCAGACTTTCCGTTCTGCGCTCGACAGACTCAATGAATATGACGATTTCGTCTTTACCTGCTCCTCTGCAGCATATTACAGTTGGGTCAAGGAAATCGATCCTGCTATGTTTGAAGAAATCAAAGAGAGAGTACAGGAAGGCAGATGGGTACCCGTCAACGGTTGGTGGGTACAGCCCGACTGCAACGTTCCGTCCGCAGAAAGTTTCGCAAGACAGGCTCTGTATTCACAGTTGTTCTATTATGAAAACTTCGGCAAGATCTGCAGAACGGGATACAACGTTGACTCCTTCGGTCACAATGCAAACTTACCGCAGTTGCTTATGAATGCAGGTATGCCTGCTTACGTTATGATGCGTCCCGGTATGCATGAAAACAATACCATTCCCGAAAGTGCTTTCATCTGGAAACACCGCGACGGATCCAAAGTCCTCACCTACCGCATTCCGAACACGTACGCTCCCTCCGGCAGTCACGCACTTGAAAGAGAAAGAAAAGTGTATGAAGATGCGATCAATGAAACCGGTCATGGCGTTATGTTCTTCTACGGTGTGGGCAACCACGGCGGCGGACCGACAAAATCCGACATCAACTGGATGATCGATCACATGGAAGAAGACGGATGGCATGAGATGGAATTCTCCTCCCCCGATGATTATTTCCGTGATCTGCTTGTGGAAATGGTTGACCTTCCG
>JAFQKN010000145.1 GCA_017396895.1 Clostridia bacterium | reverse complement strand
TCTGCGGGAACGCCGACACCTTTGAAAGCATCGATTACGAAATCGTTAATGGTTTTCCAATCAACAACTACTTTGGGCATAAGAAAAAACCTCCGTTTATTTATTCCGTTTTTATGCAATTATAGTATACCACCGAAATATGGGATTCGCAAGTATGATTTTGTCTTTTTTTTAACAACATACACATCTAAACAGTTGCATATCTAAAAAAAAGGTGATAAAATTATGAAAGTAAAGGAGTGACTTGAAAATGCCGGAATTATCCCGATTTTATAACATCATCATTAAAATGATTTTCAATGACAACAGTCAACACCACAAACCTCATTTTCATGTTTATTTTGCAGAATATGAAGCTTCTGTCGGCATTGACGGAGAGTTACTGGCAGGATCTTTGCCTATAAAACAATTGCGCTTGGTACAGGCATGGGCTGCAATCCATGAAGATGAATTATACCGTGCGTGGAACAATGCCGTAAAAGGCGTTCCGTTCGGAAAAATAGAACCGTTGCATTAAGAGAGGAGAATTAATATGTATATCATAGGCGACATTGCATATGCCGGCGAACCGAAACCGTTGCTGAAAGTATACGGGGTGCGTGCCTTGGCAAACCACCGTCTGTGGCTTCGCTTCAGTACGGGGGAAGTAAAAAT
Source organism: Clostridia bacterium (assembly GCA_017396895.1). GTDB lineage: Bacteria > Bacillota > Clostridia > Oscillospirales > Acutalibacteraceae > RUG806. The sequence goes on along the minus strand of JAFQKN010000145.1, from coordinate 16,349 downwards.
ATTTGACTGTACCCCCCTGTTGGAACAACCTGCATTTCAGGTTTTGAAAGATCCTGCAGTATTCAACAATGTTTATATTGACTACGGTGTCCCTGTCTGGAACGGCGGAGAGATTGACATCGCACCCGAAACTCTTTATGAGCAAGGCGAACTGTCCGATTGCGCTGTCTGAAAAACAGGGAATTGTATCTGCATTTTACGGTTTCATTTATCTTTACGGTTGAGCGGGGACGGGTTTGTCCTCGCTTTCTTTTTCGATGCTCAGGAAATTGTTGCGTACGGCATGGCACCATTTCATGTTGAATGCTTTGCAGAAATCATCTGCGGGCACATACAGTTGCGCACGGTGCAAACGCACAACGGGCGCACAGTGGGAATGCTGTGTACCGTCAACGGTGTATTCGGTGCTGTTTTCGGTGAATGTTGCGGTGGTCCCGTACATGGAAACGGTGATCGTTCCCTTTTCCGTCTGCACGTCGGCACCGATGTAGTGCGCGATGACCGATGCGGGCACATACCAGATGCCGTCTCTGTTCACAGCCGGTGTCTGACAGGCGGCAAGACCGATGTCACTGCCTTTGTAAACAAGTCTCGTCTGCGAATAAACGGGTGCGACGGCATACGGCTGTATTTCGTCACGGTCTTTGTCGATGATGCATCTGTCCACGATCCTTCCGTCATCAAAATAAGCGGTCAATGTCATTTTGTTGCCGTCCACTTCGACAACGGTGTAGAAAAAGCGGTATTCCTCCTGCGGATTGAACGCCGCATGCCAGACTTTCCACAACGAACGGCTTCCCGGGGGATGGCCGTTTGCATTGCCGAGCATATAGTGCACCGTACCTTCAGAGGGACGGTCAAACAATTGCTCGTTGCGACGGGGGAACGAGCGCGCAAAATTATGTTCGTGTCCCGAAAACAGAATATCATTCATTTCCATGCACTCCATCATCATGGGGTAGGCATCGTAGTTACTGCCTTCGGGGATGGAATAACAGATCGGGAAGTGATAGGATGCGATCTTCCACGTTTTATCGCAGGCGCGCAGATCCTTGGCAGACCACGCATTGACCAGTTCCGGTTCATTGACACCGTAGACGGTAAAATGGCAGTTGCCGTAATCAAAGGTATAGTTTTCGGGCGTCCAGCCCTCGGGACCGTTGCAGGCATAGGCACCTTTGAACTGCTCGTTGAAAAAGGTAGCCGGTTCGGCATAAAAACGTCCCTCGGAATCGTGTTCACGGTAAATGCGATAACCGCGGTTGTCATGATTGCCCATGGTCATCATGTAGGGAATGCTCTCGATGATGCCCTCACAACCGCTGAACATACCGTTCCACTGCTGCTCATGCTGACCGCAATCGGTGTTGTCGCCGCCGGTATAAATGAAGCGGACGTCGGGATGCTTAGCAAGAACATCCCTGAGAAATTTGTTAAACCGCGAGTAGTCGGGTTTTGCAAACGGTTCTCCGCACTGCTGGTCGGACACGCAGACGAAACTGAATTTCGTGCAATTTTCAGGTTCGGTCTCAAAGGAAAACACACAACTGCGGTCGGTGTCACTGCCGCAGGTGTATTCGTATTTTGTCCCTGCCTGCAAACCGCCGATGTGTGCGGAAAAAATGCGGCTTTCATCGATGTCGCTTTCAAAAACATGATCTTCGGCATTGCAACGAAGCCATTCTGCAGTGTCTTTTTTTCTGTAAAGCACATAACCCGTCGTTACCTCGGTGCAGGTGCGCCAGGTGACGGTCATGGTGTTTCTTGCATCGCCGTTGATGGTGAGCATGATGTGATCGGGTTGCGGTGTACTGCCGCGAACGGGCTTTTGTTTGTTCATCTTCTTATCTCCCTTATAAAAGGTTACAATTTTGTAGTTTTTTTGTAATCAAATAAATCTTTATTTTTTATTTTTCGCTGTGTATAATAGGGAACATAACAACGATCATCTTCTTACTTCAAATCCCATATATTCAGAAAAGACCTCGTCAATTGCCGGACGAGGTTTTTTCTTTGTTCATTTTTTATGCTTCGTCGGGTTTTGCATCGGCCACCTTTTCGGCACGGGCTACGGCAAGTTCTTCCATCATTTTTTCTTTGGTTTTGCCGTTGACGTTGAAAAACAGCAACGTGATGCCTTTTGCCAGTCTGCCCAATCCGGGGCAGAGCGCAAGTACGATCCAGATATTTCGAAGCAAAACGGGATCATCCGACGGCACGAAATTGCCGTTGATGTAGGTGGTTCGGATGCCGAGTTTTGTTATCAGTGCACCGCTTATAAGGTTTGCGACCTGATTGGTAATGAGTGACACATATCCCATAGCGGCATTGATCATACCTTCGTTGCGGATGCCTGTTTTCCACTCCACATAGTCATACAGATCGCCCGTCATGGCGGTGGAACTGTAACGCTGGATACTGTTGAGCGAACCGCAGACGGTCAGCCCGAACGTGATCCATATAATATTCAGAACTTTCCTTGATTTTCCGAACGGTTGAAATCCGACAAGATACATCAGAATGTAACTCAATCCGCAGAATGCATACGAACCGCTGCACAGGTTTCGCACACCGAATTTGCGTGACAGTTTGGGAGCAAAAGGCAAAACGAAATAACTCGGCAAGCCCGTAAACAGACCTGCAATGGTGGAATAAGACAGTTTTCCGTAGCAGTTGATCCAAAAGTCGGATTCGATCTGCGAACTGACTCCTTTTCCCACACCGAAAAAGTTCTTGATAAGCAACACCCACATCGGGCGACAACCGGCAACGGATTTGAACGATTTCCACACACTGACTTCATTCATCTGCTCACGCGAAGCCAGCGGCACGCGCTCACGCAATGCAAAGAAGCCGTAAATGCGGAAAATGATGACCATTATGACACCGGCATACGCGCCGCCCATGTAAATGGTGCGCCTTGCGAGCGTTTTGGGCAGAATATCGACCAAAAGTTTGAAAATCTCCGGCAAAACACTTCCCCCGATGAGATCGGCATAGGTGTCGGTTGCGATCAGGCGGTTGCGCTCGTCCACATTGGGCGTCAGGTTATAAAGCAACGCACCGTAGGCAGGTGCATAAAAGGAATTGGCAATGGAGCCGAGATAATACAGGACCGAAAAGATCACCATATACAGAGATTGACTCAAATTTGTCGGCAACGACCAGTTGACGCCTTGTGCGATACACCACAGCGGCAAGGTGAGAACAAGAAAAGGACGCACTCTGCCCCAACGGGTACGTGTGCGGTCGATGATGGCACCCGATACGGCATTGTCCAAGGTGTCGGCAATACCCGAGACCACGCTCGCCTTACTCAACGTCCATGCGGAAACACCGAGAATGTTGCGGTTAAAAAAGGATGCGTTGCGGGAATTGAAAGTATCCCAGTTTTTATCACCGAAACCCGAAAGGTTGTAGGCAATATAATCCCGCGAGGAGAGGTAGTTTTTATTTTGATGTTCGCGCTGTTTTTCCACCGCTTCGGCGGTGACGGTCACGTTCGTTTGTTCAGCCATTGTCATCTTCTCCTGCATCAATTTCTGCTTTTCTGCACTGACGGATATCCGATCCTACGAACTGCAGAAGTTCGTATTCACCTACAATGCGAGATGCAATGCGCTTGGTGTAGTGGTTTTCAATACCCTTGAGATCGAGATTGGTGCTGATGATCGTCGGGCGGCTGCGCAAAAGACGGGTATTGAGAATATTGTAAAGGGCGGCAAGGGTGAACTGTGTCGAAAACTCGGTGCCCAGATCATCCAAAATGAGCAGATCGCTCTCCATGAGCAGTTTTTCATAGTCATCCCCCGAACCTTTTCCGAAATGTTCGCGTTCGAGTCGATTCAAAATGCTCTGCGTGGAATCATACAGCACATAATAACCTTTTTTAATAACTTCCCCCGCAATGGCAAGCGACAAATGCGTTTTTCCGAGCCCCGTTTCTCCGTACATAAGAACCGAATATGAATCACGGTCAAACGTGTCGGCATAGTCTTTGCAGTAGTTGAGAACACCTTCCATATGTTCACGCAGGTCAGCGGAATAATAGTCAAGCGAAAAATCCTCAAACCGACTGCAGGTCAGCGGTGTATTCTCGGCGGCTTCTTCAAATGCAAGTTTTTTGAGCAACTGCGTGAAGCAGGTGCAATAAGCAGTATCCTCAAAGCCATAGTCCTTGCATTTCCGGCAGGTGTATTTTGTTTCCAGATAATCGGCGGGATATCCGTGTGCGCGCAACAGATCGGTAATACTGAGGTGCAGTTGACGGCGGCGGATATTTGCCTGCTCGACCAATTCCTTTGCCTTTTCGCCCTGACCGATACATTTCACCATGTCACGCGTAAGCAGAATACTCTGCTGCAAAAGATCCGCATACAGCGGTTCTTCCTCTGCAAATGCCTTGCGGCGGCGTTCGGCATCGCGCTCATTGACGGCACGTCGCTCATCGATGATGGCCTGTGCGGCTTCAAATATTTCTTTGGAATAAGCCATTGGCTTTCCTCCTTGCTGTCAGCTTCTGTTGTTGATGATATCTTCCATGAATGCAAAAACTGCATTTGCAACCTGACGTCTGTACGGACGTTCCTGTGAAACAATGCCGTCATACACAGGCGGAAGACCGGCAACTTTTGCCATGTTGTTGAGCATGGAAACATTGCTCAACAGAGAGTTGTGGTAAACCGTTCTGGTTTTGTCCATGGACATGACGGTTTCTTTGTATTGCGGTGTCTGTGCGGCGGCTCCTTCATGGATTTTTTTGTACATTTCCAAAGAAAACACCGCTTTGTGATAATCGGAAAAAACACCCATGCTTTCCTCGATCATCTGCAAAACTTCGGCATCATCTTTGTAAAAAAGGAACAATTTGGATAATACGGTTTGGTTAAGCATTTTTTTTACCTTCACATTATTTTTTCTTGCGTTTTCTTAATTTCGGCACACTGGTTCGTGCCGCCAGTTCGGCTTTTTCAAGGTCATAAGAGGCAGGGCCGTCCGCAATGCCGCTTTTGGCAACGGCGGCAGAGACACCGTCGGTACGCGGTGCGCGCCTGTCTGTTTTCGCGGTTGCGACAGGTGTTGCGCTTGTTTTTTCACGGAATTTCTTTTCTTCCGCTTCAACCTCGGCAACGGTCTTAATGCCTTTCTGATACCAACTTTTGAGAATGCCGTTCATATAGGAAAAACGGATACCGTCCGTTCGTTCGGTCATGATCTCATACGCCAGCGCGATCATTTCAACGGAAAAATGCCATTCGTTGATCCATACGCTCAGATATTTCTGCTGTCCCTTCGTGGGTTTTGCGTGCTGCATCCCCGTACGTGCACACAAAGCCGACCAGTTGTCGTCCACGGCGGAAAGCCTGCGCAGTTCTTCGTCCGCGCGTTCAAATGTGTCGATCTCACGTTCACTCCAGTCCTGACCGACACTGTATATGTAGTTGAGGTTACCTGTTTTACCGCGTGTGCGTGCATATTCGCACAGCATTAAAATCACATCTGCAGGCAGACCGTAATAGTCATACAACAGCAACAATGCCGCCTGATCGCCCGTACCGAGCAATCTTCCGAGCACCGTCTGCGCTTCATTAAACAGTTCACGCAGTTCGGCACATTCGTCCAGACGCTTACAGATCTGCGCATGGGTAGGACGGGTGGGTGAAACGGTAATTTTTTCCTTGGCTTTCGGTGCGGTCTCGCTCTTTTCTTTTTCCGATTGCACAGACGTTTGCGCCGCAAGTGCATCGGACGGAACCGTTTGTGCATCGCCGCGGCTTTCGGTGACCTTTGCGGGTTCGGCAGTTGCTCCGCCTTTGCCGTCACACAAAAGCACGCCGACGGACACCCAAAATCGGCAGGCATCCGACACTTCCTGTTCGGGCAACCCTGTCAGGTGCATGATCTCTTGTATGTTGAAATTCGCGGAAGATGTGCGAAACACGGCGAGAATGACTTTCAACTGTGCCGCCGATGCCAACGGCAAATATTCGTCGGCAACCGCGCCCGGCAAAACAAAGACGGACGCAAACAGCTGCGGATTGGGTGTAAAATTCATAAACAGAAAAATTCTCCTTTGCCCACGCAAACGGTCCTGTATACAAAAAATACGGAAACTGCGGGCAATATTTTCATTTTATAATATAATCCATATCGACATTGTTTGTCAAGCATCCGACAAATTAGCTCAGTAATTATTCCATCGCTTCCTTGTTTGCGATAAAATAAAATATAGTTAAAATACATTTTTTCTTGTTGACGAAAAGAGTTTTCGGTGGTATTATTAATATGTATACCTATGATTTGCCGATATATTATAATAAAAATACCTACATTGGGGGAATTTCACATGAAAAAAATAAAATCCGTTGCCGCTGCAGTGCTGGCACTCTGCATTTTGCTTGCATCCGGTGTGTTTGCTTTTCCCGCATTCACGAATACGGCCGAAGCCGCAAGTCCCGGCGTATGGATCGGCTCTTGGTCCACCGCCGCAGTGGACGGTTCAATCTCCCTTGATCAATACGTGCCGGGATTCAAAGTGAATGACTTTATTCCCGCCCACAGCGTGGTGCGCACCGAACTGCAATTGTCCGCGGGCGGCCTGTACACAAAATTCTGCTTCTCCAACGAATACGGCACGGCAGACTTAAAGATCGGCGCGGCTTCCGTTGCGAAAACCGACACAGACAACCTCGCCGCTATTCATACGGATACCGCAACCGCAATCACATTCAACGACGGACAAACTTCCGCCGTTATCAAACCCGGTGAAACACTGTGGACAGACAGCATTTATTTTCCGACCGACTCGCTTGAATATGTAACCGTCAGCGTATACTTCCCCGCCACGACCTACATCAAAACGGGCGGTCTGTACGGTGGCCGCAGTTTCCTGAACATCGGCGCAAACGAAAGTGCGATCAACAGCCGTGCCACCAACGCAAACAATGAGATCAGAATCGCTTCGGGTGCGATCACCTACCATACCATTCCGTTCCTGACACGTGTGGACGTGCGTTCAACGTATGCGGATGCTTACAGTGTGGTATTCATCGGTGACTCGACACTGACAAACGAAGCCTATCACTATTATGCACAGAGAGCCTATGCCGGCGGCCATACGCACATCGGCTTCGTGAACAACTCCATCGTTGCAAACCGCCTGTTGCACGACGGCACGGGACTCATCGGCAACCTCTACGGCAAAGCGGTCATTGACCGTTTTGAAAGAGACGCCCTGGACATTACGGGCGCAAAGGTCATTCTCGTCAAGATCGGTCTGAACGACATCCTGCATCCCATGACCGAAAGCATGAAAGGTGTGGCACCGTATTCTTCGGTGGAAGACATCATTGCAGGATACGAGCAGATCATCAAAGCCGCACGCAGCAAAGGTATGAAGATTTACTTCTTCACGAAATCCGCATGGAAAGGCTATGAACGTGAATTCCTCGGACAGACGGGCGACTTGAGCTGGACGAAAGACGCACAGGAAATGTGCGACCAACTTGATGCATGGGTAAAATCCACAAAACTCATCGACGGTTATTTTGACATGAGCCCGCTGAGCAGTCCCGTAGACAGCAATGCCCTGCTTCCTGCGTTCACAACGGACGGTGCACATCTGACGGAACTGGGTGCTGTGGCAATGGCGGATCTTATTCCCGGTCGCATCATCGGCACGGGCAACCTGCCGCTTGCGGCTGATATCAACGGTGTAAACCCCTATGCAAGCGTTCAAAGCGTGATCGATGCACACAACGCTTCACAGGCAACCACACAGAACAACGCAAGCAACAGCGGCAATACAAATAACGGCAACGGCGGTATCACTCCGTCCATGAGCGAGGACGAATCCATTGCCGCCAGCGTTCTTGCATCCAGACAGGAAGCCGCCAACCAGGCAGGCAACGCAGGCAAGCCCCCCGTAACCACCACCAAAAACAATACACAGACCACGACTACAAAGAAGAATAATTCCAATAATAAAACCGAAACCACCACAAAGAAGGCAGAAACAACCACGGCGGCAACCACGGTTGCAAACACAACCGCCCCCACCGGCTCTGCGGCAACCAATGCGACCGTACCCACCACACCTGCCGATACCACAGCAAATGCGGCAAACACGACGGCAACGGCGGCAGGCGCAACATCGGCAAACACCGCCGCTACCACAGCAAACGTCGCAGAACCGGTTGCAACACAGCCGTTCTCCGTATCCGTTGAGATCGGCGGCAGTGCACAGGCAGACGAAATGGGTGCCGCACAGAAACCCGTTGTGGCAGAAAAATTCACCTCGAACGGCTCAATGATCGGTATCGTAATGGTCGTCATCATGGTGGCTTTGATTGCCGCGGCTGTCATCATCACCATGAAATCCAAGCGCAGAGGCGATTATTAAAATATAATCGCACCGCGATCAACAAACCAAAAAGCAGATATTTTTGAGTAGACATTTACTTGAAAATATCTGCTTGTTTTCAGAAAACGGGAAGAATCTGAAAAAATGAAAGGAATTTCACCTTATGTTGCAAACTGAACCTTATTCGATGGCGGCTTTGCAAAAAGCCCTGCCTTGCATTCAAAGAAGCACATTGCACTGCAGTGATATTTCCGCAGGATCGGTCTTTATGTGGCGCAACGGAGAAGACGTTCGCTTCTGTTTTTGGAATGATACCTTTTCCCTGCAACAGAACATGGGCAGTCAACCTGCGTTTACATGGCCGGTCGGAGCAGACCCGCACGGCATGATCGATGAACTGACGCAATACGCACGCGAACATCATTTTCCGTTGCGTTTTTTTGCCGTAGACGAACAGACATTGGACTTCATCAGCCATGACGACCGCCTGCAACCGTATATGTGCGGATACGACCGCCGTTGGAGCGATTACGTTTATTCCTTTTCCGATGCCATGACCTTTCAAGGCAAGAAGTTCAGCGGTCAGCGCAACCACATCAACAAATTCAAGCGGCTCTACGGAGAACCTGAGATCCGTTTTCTGACCGCAGACGATCTGCCGCAAGTGTACGCCATGCTCACAGAATACGAACTTGAACACAGCGGCGGCGGTAAAATGGAAAAAACAGAACTTGAGCAGACCAAAAAACTGTTTGCCTGCTACGCAGACCTCGGCCTTTATGCCGCCTGTCTGTCGGTAGGAGGAGAGATTGCCGCCGTGAGCATCGGTGAAGTGATTGATGAAACGCTCATCATCCACGTGGAAAAAGCCCTCAAACGGTTTCAAGGTGCCTATCCGACCGTATACTCGGGCTTTGTGCGATTGATATCGGAACACCTCGGCAAAAAGCTCTGGTTTGTCAACCGCGAGGACGATTCGGGCGACACGGGGCTACGCACATCCAAAATGCAGTATCAGCCCGTGGATCTGATCCACAAATACCTCGTGCATATCCACTCCCCTGCGGCACAACTGAAAGAAATTCCCGTTCTGCACACCGACCGATTGGCACTCACACCCATCTTTGAACGCGATAAACAGGCGTACCTCACACTGAATACAGATATAGAAAACAACCAATACTGGGGATATGACTACCGCGAAGACGAAACGCTTGCCGGACATATTACCGAGGACACCTTCTACGACGGTGTGCAATATGATATGCAGATCGGTGATTCTGTTAACTTTGCCGTCCGTTTGCAGGAAGATGCAGACATGATCGGTGAAGGCATTGTTTGGAATTTCAGCGCAGACGCCAGATGTGAACTCGGTTGCCGTCTGATGCCTGCTTACCACGGCAAAGGCTACGGCAAAGAAGCCTTCGGAGCATTGGCACAATTTGCAAAAAACAGCCTGCACCTGCAACCGTGGGCACGGTGCTTCAAACAAAACGAAGGCTCACGGCGCATGATCCTCGCAAACGGTTTTCACGAAAGCAGAGAGGATGAAACTTATTTCTATTTTGAATTGAGCGAAGAATAAACCGCAAGGCTTTGCACCTTTGTGTTGCAAAGCCTTGTGTTTATTGTAGCGGTTTTGTGCAAAATGCCGTTTTTTTGCAAAAAAAGAAATGTGTCTTGCAAAGCTGTACGGCGTTTGATAGAATATCTATGATTATTTATAATTATTTTTATACAAAGGGGAAACTGTATGTACGCAGATTTTTTTGATGCAGGCGCATATCTTGCCGCCTATGATCCTGCCGTCGCGGATGCTGTGAATCTTGAACTCGACCGTCAGCGCCGCAACATTGAACTCATCGCTTCCGAAAACATCGCTTCTCCCGCTGTTATGGCGGCTATGGCAAGTGTTCTGACCAATAAATACGCCGAAGGCTATATCGCAAAACGCTACTACGGCGGTTGCGAATGTGTGGACAAAACCGAAGAACTTGCCATTGAACGCGCAAAGCAATTGTTCGGAGCAGAAGCAGCCAACGTACAACCCCACTCGGGTGCCCAGGCAAACCTTGCCGTATATGCAGGACTTCTGCAACCGGGCGACACGGTATTGGGTATGGCTCTCGATGCCGGCGGACACCTCACGCACGGCATGAAGATCAATGCTTCGGGTATGTATTACAACTTCGTTTCCTACGGTGTCAACGACAACGGTTTCATTGATTATGATGAAGTGGAACGCCTTGCCAAAGAACACAGACCGAAACTCCTGCTTGCGGGTGCCTCCGCTTACGCACGCACCATTGATTTTGCAAGATTTTCTGAAATTGCAAAAGAAGTCGGTGCCTACTTCATGGTAGACATGGCTCACATTGCAGGTCTGGTTGCCGCAGGCGAACATCCCTCGCCCGTTCCCTATGCAGATGTGGTCACAACCACTACGCACAAGACGCTCAGAGGTCCCAGAGGCGGTCTGATCCTTTGCAAAGAAGAACTTCTGCCCAAAATCAACAAAGGCATTTTCCCCGGCACACAGGGCGGCCCTCTTATGCACATCATTGCCGCAAAAGCCGTTTGCTTCGGTGAAGCACTCTCCCCCGCCTTCAAAGAATATCAGCACAGGATCATCACCAATGCCGCTTCTCTTGCCGAGGCATTCCGCGCAAAGGGCATCGACATGGTATCGGGCGGCACGGACAACCACCTGATTCTGACCGACCTGCGTTCTCTCAACGTAACGGGCAAAGAACTCGAACAACGTCTGGATGCGTGTTACATCACCGCAAACAAAAACGCGATCCCCAACGATCCGCAAAAACCGACGATCACCAGCGGTGTTCGCTTCGGCACTCCCGCCGTCACAACACGCGGTTTCGGTGCAGAAGAAATGCAACGCATTGCCGATTTCATTTTCCGCTGCGCAACCGATTTCGAAAACAGCGCACCAAGCATTCGTGAAGAAGTTTGCGCCATTTGCGAGCGTTTCCCGCTGTACAAATAAAACTTTTACGCCGCATAAACTCGCTCCGTTTGTGCGGCGAATCATTTTAGAGGGTTTTTATGCTCACTGAAAAAATTATTCTGCTGATCTTGCTTGCCGTAAGCGCGTCGACGGCAATCCTGTTTATTGTTTTATATGCGCGCGCCAGTAAACGCTACTCGATCCTGCAAAAAAGAATTGCCGACAGTCTGCAAAACGGCGGCACGATCCCTTACAGTCTGCACGATGATCGCCTGGCCATGCTCGAAAATGATGTTGCGCAACTCAGCGAACAACTTCATTTTGAAAAAGACAACGCACGCGCCCTGATCTGCGAAAACAATGCCTTTCTTGCCGATGTATCGCACCAACTCAAAACCCCTTTGGCGGGAATGCGCCTGTATTGCGAAATGGCACAGCAGACCGCAGATGAAAAAACCGGCAAGTGCCTTGAAAAACAACTCGAACTTTTAGACCGCACGGATAAACTGATCTTTGACCTGTTGCGATTGGAAAAACTGCGTTCGGACGGTTACGAACTGCTTCTTTCCGATGAAAACATGGGCAATCTCTGCCAAAGCGTGTGCAATGAACTGCGCGATATATATCCGCACAAACACTTTTCCGTACTGGGCACTGCCACGTTGCATTGCGACCGTCAATGGATGTTCGAGGCAATTTCCAACATCGTAAAAAATGCCTGCGAACACACCGATGAACAGGGGAAGATCGACATTACCGTCAGCCGAGGTGAGACCGCCGTATTCATTTACATCTGCGACAACGGCGGCGGTATGCCCGAAGACCGGAAGGACCGCCTGTTTGAACGCTTTTACCGCGGCGGCAACACCGGACAGGGCGGTTTTGGTCTGGGACTTGCCATATCCCGTGCCGTCACCGAACGCCATCACGGCACGTTGGGTGCGGAAAACTACAAGGACGGAATGCGCTTCATCATGTGTTTTCCCTTACCCGACGGTATTTACAAATTCAAAGATCAACAAAAATGAGAGGAGATCGTCATGAAAATCATTCCTACACCCGCAGAAATTGCCGCCGTCAAAGGTAAAGGCTTTTTACGAGACAAAACGACGGAAAACTGTTTCAATGCGCGAGTGATTACCGTCAACGGTAAGATCACTGCCGAAAAGATGATGGTCATTGCCCAGGCGGCACAACGGTTCGGCAACGGTGAAGCGGCCTTCACGAGCCGCCAGACCGTGGAAATTCAGAAAATTCCGTTTGAAAACATTGAACCCCTGTGTGCATTTCTGGCGCAGTACGGTCTGGAAACGGGCGGTACAGGGCCGAAAGTACGTCCCGTGGTATCCTGCAAAGGGACGACCTGCGTATTCGGTCTCATTGACACGTACGGGCTGTCAGAAGCCGTTCACGAGCGTTTTTATAAAGGTTATCGAGGCTTCAAATTGCCGCATAAATTCAAGATCGCGGTTGGCGGATGCCCCAACAACTGCGTCAAACCCGACCTGAATGACGTGGGCGTGATCGGCCAGCGCGTGCCTTGCTTTGACACAGAAATCTGCAAAAACTGCAAAAAATGTCAACTCGAACAAATTTGTCCCATCGGAGCAGTCAAACTTTCCGACGGCACGCTTGCACACGATGCGCGTTCCTGCAACAATTGCGGTCGCTGTATGGGCAAATGTCCGTTCGGGGTGAGCACGCAATACACCGACGGATATGCCGTGTATATCGGCGGACGCTGGGGGAAACAGGCATCCCGAGGACGACGCATCGATCACCTGTTTACCGATGCCAATGAAGTGTTGGATTTCATTGAGAAATGCTTGCTTTTTTTCCGCGAAAACGGCGAACAAGGTGAACGCTTTGCCGATACGATCAACCGTATCGGGTTTGAGAACACACAGAAGCAATTGCTGTCGGATGACTTACTGACAAGAAAATATGAGATCATTGAACAGTTTTCACAACAGTAAAATCTGCCTTCTGTTTATGCTGTGCCTGCTTTTGTGCACAAACGGATGTTATGCAACTGCGACACCATCCGAACCGAACAACGTCTTTTACACCTTTACAGACAGTACGGGAGCCGAGGTGACAGTACCGCATAAACCGCAAAAATGTGCCGTCCTGTTTTCGTCCTTTGCGCAAATGTGGGTGCGTACGGGCGGTACGCTGTATGTTACGGTCGGTGAAACGGTCGAACGCGGCTTTGCGGACGAAAAAACCCTTCTTGCAGACGGCGGTGCAGGCAAAACAGTGAACGAAGAAATCCTGCTTACCGCAAAATGCGATTTTGTGATCGGCTCCGCAGATATCCCCGCGCAGGTGCAAGCGGTGTCGCTGTTGCGACGGAAAGGCATCCCTTGTGCCCTGTTTTCGGTGGAAAGTTTTGAAGAATATTTGACCGTTCTTCGTGTTTTTGCAGACATCAACGAAAATGAAACCGCTTTTTTGTCCGACGGCACTCTTGTCCAAGCAAACATACGTGCGCTTTTTGAGGATCTGCCGAAGCAAACAGATCCCTGTCGCATTTTGTTCATTCGTTCGGGTTCTTCCGCATCTTCCGCAAAGGCAAAAACAGCAAAACATCACTTTGCCGCCGCAATGTTGGACGATTTGGGGGCACACAACATTGCGGATGACGTGCCTTTGCTGACGGACAGCCTGAGCATTGAGGAAGTGCTGTTGCAGGATCCGGATAAAATCTTTATTTCCTGCATGGGAGATGAAGATGCGGCAATGGAATATATGCATACGGTATTGCAAAGTCCCGCATGGCAACAGTTGACAGCGGTGCAAAAGGGCGAAGTGTACGTGCTCCCCAAAGACCTGTTTCAGTATAAACCCAACCACCGTTGGGACGAAGCATATCAGTATTTAAGCAACCTTTTATATCAAAATTTATCGGATCACAATGACTAAAAAATTTTTTGCCACCAAACGAGGACTTGCCGTTTTGTCGGCCTTGCTGCTACTGACGGCCCTGTGCGGCGTGTGTTTCGGAAGCACGCCCATGTCTGCAGGCACTCTTTTGAATGCGCTCATGGGCAGAGAGGGCTTTGAAACACAGTCGTTCATTTTGTATCACGTGCGTCTGCCGCGCGTGCTGGGCGGTATGCTCGCAGGGGCGGGACTGTCGGTTGCGGGCGCGATGTTGCAAGGCATCACGGGAAACTCTCTTGCCAGCCCGAACATATTGGGCATCAATGCAGGAGCCGGTTTTTGCATGATGCTCTTGCTTGCTTTTTTTCCGCAAGCGGCGTCACTGTCTCCCCTATTGTGCTTTTTGGGGGCCTTTGCAACAGCAATGCTCATTTTGTTTTTATCCGACCGTTTTGTCAATGCACGAACGGGTGTGCTGTTGGCCGGCATTGCGGTCACGGCCGTGTTCAACGCGGGCATCACATTGCTCTCGCTCACGGATACCGATATCCTTATTTCCTACCGCACGTTCAGCGTAGGCGGTTTAGACGGCATTGCAGACTTGCGATCCCTGTTTCTGCCTGCTTTGATGATCGTAATAAGTTCTGTTTTGTGCCTTGTTTTGGCAACCAAAGCGGACGTTTTGTGTTTGGGAGATGCCGCGGCAACTGCATTGGGACTGCATGCAAAACGAATGCGGGTGCTCTGCCTTGCATTGGCAGGAGCGTGTGCGGCGGCGGTGGTCAGTTTTGCGGGGCTGCTCGGTTTCATCGGCTTGACCGTACCGCATCTTGCACGCAAACTCGCAGGGCACACCTTACGCGCAAGTTTGCCCGTATGCATTCTGTCGGGTGCGATCCTGTTAACGCTTGCCGACCTGTTCGGACGGATCCTTCTTGCACCGTCCGAATTGCCCGTGGGGGCCGTAACCGCCCTCATCGGTGCCCCGTTTTACGTGTATCTTCTTATGAGGAGGAAAACGGATGCTTCAATTTGAAAATGTATGCATACAGTACGGTAAAACCGTTGTTCTGTCTGACTTGTACGCACACATAGAAAAAGAAAAACTGACCGTACTCATCGGCAAAAACGGAAGCGGGAAATCCTCCCTTTTAGGATGCCTGATCGGACAGACAAACCATACAGGACGCATTTTGTTGCAAAACAAACCCCTTGATGCAATAAAACCGCGCGAACGTGCAAAAATGCTGTCCTTTTTGCCGCAGACCATGCCCGAATCGGCATTGACCGTACGGCAACTGACCGCATTGGGCCGCACGCCCTACAGCGGTTTGGGCGGCCGATTGCAGGACGGTGACCGTAAAATCATTGAACACAGCATCGCACGATGCGATCTTTTGCATCTTGCAGACAAACCCTTAAACAAACTTTCCGGCGGAGAACGCAAACGAGCGTTCCTGGCCATGCTGTTGGCTCAAGACACTCCGTTTTTGGTGCTTGACGAGCCGACCGCACACCTTGACACATTGCAGACCGCACACTTTTATGCAACTTTGCAAACTCTCGTGCATGAAGAAAAGAAAACCGTTCTGTTTGCCGCCCATGATCTGAACTCTGCCTTCAGCGCGGCAGACAACGTGCTGTGTCTGCATCATAAGCAAGCCGTTTTCAGCGGCTCCAAACAGAAATTCATTGAAAGTGATCTGCCGAAAACGGTATTCGGTCTGCACGCACAGACCGTTACGGACACGGACGGAAAAACGAGAACTTTCTTTTATTCACCGATGTAACGATGCAATTGATTGGCGTTGGAATTTTTATACAAATCAGCAATTATTTGAATACAAATGCTCAAATTCTGCAAACCGCGTTAACATATAAAATGTATTTTTTGAGTGCAAAAAGAAGGAACAGGAACAAATAATTTCACACAATAAAAAGTGAGATTTAAATTCAGGCATTTACGAGGCTTTGTGATATTATTTTGCAACACCCGCTTAACAACAGTTTTTGTTTGCGGTATGGTTGTTGTGATCTTGTGCAGATTGAAACACATTGTCTGAAATATTCAAAAATCTGAGTCTTAATAAGCATTAGGGGTGCGTTGAATTGATGAAAAACAGGTGCATTGTATTT
>JAFQKN010000144.1 GCA_017396895.1 Clostridia bacterium | reverse complement strand
TTCGATATAGTGCAGCGCAATTAGGGCATAAGCAGACGTTCATAGGATCCGGCTCAGTTTCCGGATTATTAAAAAGCTGAACTGCTTCCATGTCAGCAGCATGTTTCTTCAATGCATCCCAATTCTTCACTTTGGTTGTTGGAAATGGCAAAGTCAGTTCATAGGCATCAGAAATCACTGTGGAAATACGACGGTTAATCTAATGTCGAGTAGTTTGTGCTGTTGTAAAAAAAAGGGGATAGATTTAATCGTTTCTCTGTGGTATTATTAAGAAAAAAGAGGAGGTGTGCGGTATGAAATTCGGTTCGGCTAAAAACATCAGAAATATTATTATAATATCGGTGATTATGGTATGTGCTTTTATTTTCCGTGCGGTAGCTTATAATACCGACGATTATTTCATCGCAACACTTCTTCTGATTTTAAGAAATGCTGTGCATATCTCAATGGTAGCGGTGTGGACTGTTTCGATTTATATGAGAGTTGTCAGTAAGCAGATAAAAAACATGCTTATGGCTGTCGGTCTTCTTATGATAGGGTGGATGGTCATAAGAACCTGCAAGATTGAGTTCCTTTATACGACCGATACGCTTACACGTTACTTCTGGTATGCTTTTTATGTACCGATGATTCTGATCCCTCTGATCGGCGTCTTCATTACAATGCACATCGGTAAATCCGACGATTATACGATCCCTGCCAAATATAAACTATATTTCATTCCGGCTGTTCTTGTGATTCTGTTGGTGTTTACCAATGATTACCATCGTCTTGTCTTCGATTTCCCGAATGGTATACATTATTTTAATTCTGATTATACATATGGGATTCTGTATTTTATTCCGGTGGGTTGGTTTACTATTCTTGGCTTTTATTTTGTGCTCAAACTCCTTATTAAAAGCAGAGTCCCCGGAAGCAGAATGTTTCAGAAGGTACATATTGCTGTTATGGCAATTGCTGTGGTTTTCTGGTGTCTTTATGCTTTTACGGGAATTGATGCAGACCTTACGGCGGTTGACTGTGCCCTTATCACACTTCTTCTTGAAAGTGCAATTCAAAGCGGTCTTATAAGAACAAGCACCAATTACAGAAAACTGTTTGAGATATCAAGTGTAACGGCACAGATTGTTGACAGTAATTTTAATGTTTGTGTCCGCTCTGCAGAATCAGAGGTTTTTACGACCGATACTCTGAAAAGTGCCGTTTCGGTACCGCAGAATCTCGGAGATTATATTCTGAATGCGGAAAAAATATCGGGCGGATATGTTTACTGGCAGGATGATATAAAGAATATCGCTGAAATGATAGAAACTCTGCAGGAAACGCAGAAGCAACTCAGCGAGAATATCTTCCTTTTGCAGGCAGAGTATGAACTCAAGGAAAACAAGGCTAAAACCGAAGAAAAAAACCGTCTTTTCAATAAACTGATTTATGAGATTTCACCGCAGCTTTCAAAGGCAGAAGAATTGTTGTCATTGGCTTCTTCGGATGAAAAAAACAAAAGAAAGCATCTTGCAAAGCTTGCAGTAATCGGTGCTTATATAAAAAGACGGGGAAATCTGTTTATCATTTCAGAGGACAGAAAAAAAATAAGATCCCGAGAAATAGAATTCTGCATAAATGAGTCCCTGGCGAATTTGCGATTGCTTGATATTGTCCCTTCGTTTGTTTTCAGCACGGATGAAGATATATCATCAGAATCTGCCGTAAAAGTATATGATATATTTGAATTTTTCATCGAAGCGCTTCTTGATGCCGTTCATGCTGTTTTTGTGAAAATTTCAGAAAAAGAGGGCTTCATTTCAATGAGAATGATGTTCGGCATGAAAGGTACGGGGTGTAAAATTCTTACTGACAGCGAAATATTGAGCGGTGCTGATATAATTATTGAAAACTCCGATGATGATATAATTATTGATGTGCGCATCCCGAAGGAGGTAATTTGATATGATACCTTTTATCGGACTCGGTACTTATATAAGAGCATTGTTTCTTACAATACTCTTTATTGAGACTTGTATTTCTTTTTGCCTTACTATATGGAGTTTTATGCAGAAAAATCTGTTACCGAAGATGATTTCACCCATCTGTGCAATTTCCGCACTTCTGTTGATTCTGCCGTATTCCGCTTATATTTTTGCTGAAAAGGAAGGTGTTTCAGTCAGCGGATACAACTTTGTTGAAAAGTTTCTCAATCTTCCTGCAATTGCTGTCATTTTGTTTGCAGTTATTGATGCAATTATAATTTCTGCACTTCTTATCTTTTTCTTTATGAATATCCGTAACGGAATATCTGCTTTTTCTGTCAAGGAAAGTGTTGATAAACTTTTAACAGGAATATGCTTTTCTTATGAAAACGGAATGATAAAACTCATCAATCACAGAATGGATGAACTCAGCAGAATCATAACGGGAAAAGAAATGACCAATGCCCTTGATTTTATAAATTCTCTCAAAAACAGAGAATGTCAACCGGGTACAGAGGTTTTATCCTGCAATGATGATATAATGCTCCGTCTTCCCGATTACTCCGTGTGGCGTTTTTCTGTTAAAAGAATAGGTAAAATGTACGAGATCACTGCTGCGGATACAACGGATCTATACAGAGTATCGGAAGATTTGAGGCTTTCAAACCGTGAGCTTAGGGAAATGAATGAACGGCTTCTTAAATACGGTGAAAATGTTGATGAACTTACAAAGTCCCGTGAACGTCTGGAAACAAAATACCGTATTCATGCAGAACTGGGCAACGCGCTTCTTGCAACAAGACTGTATCTGCAGAACAATGACGGAAATTCCGATGAAATCATAAATATCTGGAGACGTATTATTACTGCGCTCGGTGTTAAGAACACTGAAGAAACAGAGTATGATGCCATAAGCGGGCTTATAGAAGCGGCAAAGGCAGTAGGAATAAGAGTAATGATTGCAGGCGAAATGCCTGAAAAGGATCAGGTAAAGAAACTTTTTACCGAGGCTACCGCCGAAGCACTTACCAATGCCGTAAAGCACGCAGATGCAAAACTTTTCAGTATTTCCTTTACCGCCGATCTTTTCAGTTTCACCGCTTCCTTTTCCAATGACGGAAAAAAAGCGGACAAGGCTTTTGGTGAAGGGGGCGGACTTTCTGCGCTCAGAAAAAAGACAGAAAATCTCGGCGGAAGAATGACAGTTAAAACCGAAAATGACTTTACTCTTACAATAACAGTTCCGAAATAAGGAGAACGGATTATGATAAATGTACTGATAGTTGAAGACGACAGAATGGCGAGCAAGCTTCTTGAAGTTTTTTTGCAGGACAGCGAAGTTTATAAGGTGACGGCTACCGTTGAAAGCGCATCAATGGCAGAGCTTTTCTGCAGTAAGAAAATGTGTGATCTTATACTTATGGATGTTTGCACATCAATGAATTCCAGCGGACTCGATGCCGCGGAAAAAATCAAGGCAACGTATCCCGAAATTAAAATTATTATAATCACAAGCCAGCCGGAAATCAGTTTTCTTGAGAGAGCAAAGAGCATCGGTGTGGACAGTTTCTGGTATAAAACTCCCGTTGCAAGTGAACTTATAAGTGTAATGGACAGCACGGTTGCGGGGAAAAATATTTATCCCGATATGACGCCGACTCTGCAGATGGGGTATGCGCTGAGTGTTGACTTCACCGAACGCGAATTGGATGTGCTTCGTGAACTCATCACGGGAGACACCAACAAAGAGATCGGCGAACGGCTGAATATGTCGCAGTATACCGTGCGCGATTACATTCAGAGTATGCTCGAAAAAACAGGTTTCAAAAGTCGCACGGAACTTGCCGTGAAAGCCAGAGAAAGCGGCCTTGTGATCAATACCTAAAAAACACCTACATTTGTAGGGTATCAAACAATTTGATATTCGTTATAATTGTTTCATAAAGAAAAAAAGGAGTTATCTTTATGAAACGAAGATTATTAAGTGTTTTACTTGCCGTAGTCATGGTACTCGGAACAGTTGTGCCTGCTTTACAGTATCTGCCGTCGGCTTTTAGCGTTTATGCAGCATCGGCAGTGCCTTCAACAGGAAATTCAATCATCCTTGCCGATAGTTTCGGTGCTCTCAAGTATGCACTCAAATATGCCGAAGCCGGCTCTACAATCGTCTTAGATGATGATTTCATGGTCGATTCGGTGGATATGGAGGTTGAAGTCGGCGCAAAAGGCATGCTGACTCTTGACCTCAACGGTATGTACTTTCATGCAGAAAACAATTTGTCGGATGCATTTATAAGACTTACGAACAGCACGCAATTGTATATTGTTGACAGTTCCGGCGGTACCGGTTATCTCGGTGTCAGCATAGGAAATGTTGAAAATGCAAGTATCATTTCGCTTGAAAACAAAGATGCAGAACTTCATATATACGGCGCATCAATGGGAATATACGGCGGTACGGGGATCACCGGCAATCAAGGCAATGCAATAATCAAACTCAGCCAATTCAAAAGTTTTACTGCGTACGGACTTACTGCGCAGGCCAGTGCACCTTACAGCAATGCAATAAGCTTTGAGCCGGTGTCCGAAAATGCATTTGCTTCGTCCACGGTATATCTGCCTGATGCGACGATCCGTGCACACGGATTCTGCATTACATTTACCATGAATCCCGAATTTGATGACTTCTTTATGAAGGATTCCTTTGCTTCGTTCGAAATCAGTATGAAGGACTTCGGGAGTTATACAGGCGGATCGGGTTATATCTTTGACACAAACGGGATTTGCGACGTAACGCTCGCCGATATCCTGCCCAAAGACTCTCTGATTCTCAGAACTTCGGACGACAGTCTTGTTGCAGGCACAACGGCTTTATACGATATTGACTGCGATGTAAAATCGGTTATTGACCGCGACAAAAACGGCAGTTTCACCTCTGCAGATGCCTGTGAATATGCCGGCGCAGATCACATCAAAAAAGGGAACTACAGAGAACTTCTTTTAACGCATGAGGTCCACTTCCGTCAGTGCACAAAATGCACGGAAATTGATACATTCAAACACATAACAAGCGATACCGACTATACTGCTCCCGGCAAGGATACCGTGGGCAGATCTGCAGGTACGCATTGTCTTACTGCACAGCACTATGATACCTCTGCTCCCATCCCTGCAGAGAATCATATTGCCGACACCAAGGAAATCATTTATATTTCCACAGAGGATGAATTCGTTAAGGCTATGTATAAAAGCGAAGCGGATATAACCTTATGTCTCATGAATGATCTTTTCTTCGATATGGATGCTTATCACGGTCTGGAATTTGTTCCTCGTGCAACAGGTGATTTGACCATTGACCTTAACGGAAGAAACATTTATGCGGAAAGTTCCAAGATTGTCTCGCTTTTTAACTTATATGCGTTCAATCCCGAGAAGGGTGCAATCAGACTTCATATTGTAAACTCCGAAACCGACAGTACATCACAGATCGTTTTCAGAAGTGTAATCAATACAGCATCCGTGTTCACCCTTGCGCATCCTGCCGCCGGGCTGTATATTTATCCCGGTGTCAGAATCGTCAGCAATCTTCTTGAATTTAACGATTATGTGATGGCAGAGAATTACTATGCCGATACAATCAAACTCAGCAAATTCAACGAACTGGAAATTTACGGAGCAGAAATTGTCAACAATACGCCAAAAGGAAATTGTATTGTTTTTGACCATTGGAGCGGCAGTGATGCTTTTGAAGATTCTTCCGTCGTGCTCAACTCTTGTGTGCTTCGCTCAATTGACAGCAATATTGATTTCATCTCTATTCCCACAGGTGCGGTAAGTTTTGATGCACAAGACACTTATTTTGCAAAAGCGATTGATAATGATGTTTCCCGTTTTTCCGCAACAGGCGATATCAAAGTTTTCGATATACTCGGTGCGGGAAACAGTCTTTACTGCAATTTTGATTTCAGTAAATTTATTAAAGCATCGGCGCTGATCAAAAACTTAGCGGCAGAAAATGAAATTATTGTCTCTCAGGGAATGGCAGACAGATGTGAAGACCATAGCACAAGAGAAATCCTTATTGACGGAAGATTCCATTATCTGAAGTGTGATACCTGCGGTAAAATTACCGAAAGAATCGAGCATGAGAGAATTGTTCCGGATGATCCCGGCAGCTGCGAGCAGAATATTTATCGCGAATATAACTGTGATTGCGGTTTGCTCGGTGCGGTTGAGTTTACAGGCCACGACCTGAAGTATGTGGCCGCAACAAAAACCGATTGTGAAGTTGACGGATATCTTGAATACTACGAATGCCGTGATTGCGGTGCACTGTTTGACAGCCCCTATGGCGGTACCGAAAGAGAGCTTTCAGATTTCTTTGTGCCTGCAGGGGAGCATAACTGTGTTATTCTCACAGAAATAATTGAACCCGACTGTGACGACTATGCAAGGAGAGTATGGATTTGTGACAAAGATTATTGCGATTATGAAAAAACCGTATATCGCAATGACATATACCCCACCGGACACAAACTTACAATGGGCATATTAAAGACCGTACTCCATGAAAGACTGGAACCTACCTGCACAAGCAAAGGTTACTCGGGGCAGTATTATACATGCCCTCTTGAGGACGGCTGCGGCGGAATATACAGGGATGCCTTGCTTGAAGAGGAGATCACAGAGGATGAATTTGATCTGCCTGCACTGGGACACGATTTTTCCGATGGCTTCGAATACATTTTTGATGCTACCTGTGTGGATGATACCGTAACACGCAGAATCTGCAAAAGATGCTCTTGCGTAGAATTTGACGTAACGGAAACAGACGGTCATTTCTTTGATGAAGGTGTGTACATTTATCAATCCTGTGAAGACTTCAATTTAAAGGAATACACCTGCATTTACTGTGATTCTAAAAAATATGAAAAAAGTTATCCTGTTACAGGACACGTATATGATGATATTGAAGTCATAACACCTCCCGACTGCGTATCAGCCGGAAAAACAAAGATATCCTGCTCAAATCCTTGGTGCGGAGATTTCTATTATGATTATCCCCCGGCTCTGGGCGGACATATACTTGAAAAGCAGGATGAGGTTCCTGCAAAATGTGATACTGACGGTGTAAAAGAGCATTATAAGTGCACAAGAGACGGATGCACGGCATTATTCTTTGATGAAGCCGGTACACAGGCAGTACATAATCCCGCACTGCTTAAAATTCCCATGACAAAATGTCAGACTACGCTCAAACTTGTTGCGGGCCAGGAAAACAGTTGCACGGAGGACGGATGGTTTGCCCACAAGAAATGTACCGCCTGCGGTAAGACATATATGCCTGACGGTGTAACGGAATTTGATCCCTTTGAATTTATGGAGGCAAGAGGTCATTCTCTCTCATTGCGCAATGCAAAGCCTGCCACCTGCACGGCTTCGGGCACAATAGCATACTATGAATGTGCGGGCCAGTTCGGTTGCGGCGCCAAATTCCTCGATGCCGCAGGCACACAGCCCGTGACGGATATCACCGATCCCGCGAAAGCCCATAAACTCTATGCCGTTGCGGAGGTTGCGCCCTCCTGCACTGAAAGAGGCTACAAGGCACATTACAGATGCGAGCTCGGCTGCGGCTTGTACTTCTCGGACGATAAGGGTACCGTTGCTGTTGACCCCGACAGTCTGTTCATTCCGTATGCCCACACACCCGGCGAATGGGAACTGACAAAAAATCCGACTCCGGATGCTCCCGGTGTTGAGACTCTCAAATGCTCTGTTTGCAAGGCGCCGATCTCAACCAGAAACGTGCAGTATACACCACCTGAATATATTCTCGGTGACATTGATGACAACGGAAAGGTAGAGGTTGCCGATGCAAGACTTGCACTGCGTTTTGCGGTCAATCTTGAAATGCTGGATGCATTGCAGCAAAAAGCCGGTGATGCCGACAGAAGCGGTGCAATCGAAGTTGCGGATGCAAGATTGATCCTTCGTGCGGCCGTCGGTCTTGAAACACTCGAATAAAGGAGAAAAACGAAATGAAAAAGATTTTTGCGTTGCTTTTGTGCCTGCTGCTTGCCTTTGCATTTGCCGCCTGCGGCGAAGCAGAGGACCCGACACAGGCTCCAACCGTCACTGTTACCGAACCGGCAACGGATGAAATCACAACGGCTGAACCCGTGAGCGAAGAATCGACAAGCGAAACGGCAACCGAAGAGTTCACAACACAAGAGGCAACCGAAGAAATCGCAACCGAAGAAGCCGCAACCGAAGAAATGACCGCACAGGCAACCGCCACGCAAGCCGAAACCGCAACGGTGATCGAACAGAAAAACGCGACCGTGACCGTTTCGCAGGAAGAAGACATTGCAGGTGAATACGGTACAGTTTTCAATGCCTCTGCAGATGAATACGCGTTTTATGCAGTTTTCAGGACCGATGTAACAATCACCGATGTAAAGGTGCTCGGGCTTACCTTTGTTGATGCCGACGAAAACGGTGTTATAACCTTCGACAAAGAAGTGCTTCATACCGTGGATGAAATAGGCCCTGATTTCAATCTCTCCGTTCATCTTACGGCAGACGGCACAATTCCCGCATACGGTATTGCCTACACGGATTCCGACGGCACTGAAAAGAGCTTTTCGGTGAATATGAGCGGTGAGGACGGATCGCTTTACCTTGCCGAAATAGAATAATCTGTTAATTCAAGAGACACTCTGCTTGTGGCAGGGTGTCTTTTGTTTTTTAATTGCAAACAAAATATGAAAGGCTTTTTCTATGGATACCCCCTACAAATGTAGGTGGCCATGACAACGCAGTTGATATAGAATTTATTACGTATAAATATATGTTTATACTAAAAACATAAGGAGAAAACAATCATGTTAAAAAAATTCACAAGTATGCTTCTTGCGTTGGTTCTCATCTGCACGGCTTTTGTGCCTGCTTTAGAGATTTTACTTGCAACGGAAGCGGCTGCGCTGAATGCAGCACAGAACGCACACGTCGCACCCGTTCAGGTTTCCACGTTGGGTGAGCTTGCATTTGCCTTGGAAAACTCCGATGCAAAGCAGACCATCACCCTCGCTGCGGATATCAAAGTCACCGATGATAGCGATTGGCAGATGGACATTCGTGCGGACGGTCTGCTTGTTCTGGACTTGAACGGCCATGATATTGAACTGAATTCAGCAAACACCGCAGTTCTGTTCAACATCACCGAATCTACCGTATTTCATCTTGTGGACTCCAAGGCAAAAATCTCTGATCTCGGCTCTGTGACCCTTGCCTCCAAGGTCAAGAACAAGGAAGTTTCCGTAATTGCAGTCAATCATGCGGATGCAAAAGTGTATCTGCACGATATGAACACCCTTTTTCTGAAGCCTTATCCCGGTGATACACAGCCTGCTGAAAAGGCAAGCGTAATCCGCATTGAAAAATTCAATTCGTTGCAAAACTACGGAACAAACCTCAATTGTTCACTTCCCGTCAAGAATTATTCCTACGAAAACTCATTGGGAGTTGCATTCTATCCTCACAGAGACTACCCCTACGATGATTCCGACTTCGGCTGGTACAAGGGCAATATCATCAACAATTGCGGCTCCTGCTTCAATTTCGATGTAACCGTGAAACTCACCGGTTTTCTTATGGAAACAGATTTTATCCGTTTCGGCAACATCACCATGAATCCTTCCGCCGACGGTTATGCGATGAATGTTCATCATAATGACTCTACCTATGTGAATAAGTTTTTTATGACAGCAGAAAGCAATATGAACGTCAAGAAAAACGGAACCGTCATCAATAACACAACGGCACTGAACACCTTCCACAAGGATGATGATATTGTTTATACATACACCGCCTCCTGCTCCCACACATCCAAAAATGACATTCTCTCATGGACGGCAGGCCATGCAGAAGCATGCTCTGCCTGTGGAAAATATTTCTTTGAAAACCATACAATCGGCACACCTTCTGCGTATGTTGAACCAACGGAAGACACATTCGGCTACACTTCGGGTGTTTCCTGCACTAAAAGCGGATGCTCCTACACCACCACCGTCAGACTGCCCAAGGTGTCTGCTTCCTATATAACGAGATCCTATTATTTCTCCGTATCGACCTATGAAGAACTGCAGGAAGCCTTCCGTGATGCGCCCGTCAACACCACCATTGCCCTTGAGAATGATATCGAATTCAAGGATACGCACGGCCTTACCACTGCCGTTCTCAGACCGCAGACAAGAGGCAGATTGCTTCTGGATATGAACGGTCACAACATTCTCGTGTCCGCAAGAAACACGAAGTATCTCATTGATCTTTCCATGTACGATCCGCTCAGAGGTGCAACAAGTCTGTACATTGTCAACTCCAATCCCGATGAGGGAGGCATCATCAAATTCAGCGATGTGGAGGAAACAAATGCAGCACTTGTATATCTCAATAATTCTGCCGCATCCCTCTTTGTCACCGATCATGTAAATCTCTGTATGGAAACGACATATACAGCCTCCGATGCAAGTGTGATCTATGCAAGACGTTTCAGAGAGTTGCGTATGTTGAATGCCGAACTGCGAAATGATATTGTCGGCGGTAAGGGGATCGTATTCCTCCCCGGCAACAACACCGAGGCACAGCATGCGTTCGTTTCTCTGGATGATGTTGAGATTTACACTTACAAAGCCTGCATTGATACCAACTATGATTTCAACAAATACGGTGAATTTAAGATGGGTGCCGCGTCACTCCGTTCTGCTGTTACCGAAAAGGCAATCAATGTGCAGATGCCCGACAATGCAACCGTAAAAGACGTTGTCCGCAGAGGTTTTTCAATGACGAACTGCGATGCAGACGATGTGATCGCATCCGTAAATAAAAATACAATCGAAATCAAAGCGAACGGAAAATGCCTGACGCACACCTATGCTCTTTTTGTGGCAGACTCTGATACGCACACCCTTTATTGCACAAAGTGTCACATTCGTGTTAAGGAACAACACGATGATCCCGTAGAGGCCACAGACCGCTGCGCAGAGAATCCGCACAGTGCAGGGGTATACTGCTCGGTCTGCGGCTGCTGCACGGTAGAAGAATATGAATACGTAGGACATGAAGCGGATGCCTGGCTCGGTCCTGTCACAGCAACCTGCAAAGCAGCCGGTATAAAATATCCGCATTCCAAATGTAAGCACTGCGGCGAGAGTATTTATGCAAAAGACGGAACAGTTTATCTCTTCGACGGCAATGAAGTCGATCCGCAGACCGACTCTCACAGTAAAAAACAAGTAATGTATAAAAAACCCACCTGTGAAACGAAGGGTTGGAAAACGCATTTTGAATGTCAGGTCTGCCATCAGTATTTCCTGCAGGGCAGCAATACTCCCGTAGATTGGAGTGAAATTGAATACGGTTATGCCCATGATCTTGAAAAGATCGAAGGCACAGCCACCTGCACATCGGCAGGTTCTTTGGATCACTATCGTTGCCGAGACTGCGGTAGAAATTTCTGGGATGAAAACGGTGAAAGTCACATTGGAGTTCCGGGTGCCATGAACTCCTCAACACCGAACCATGAAGGGATTAAGAACATTTATTCAACCGCTGTTGCCGCTACCTGCACGCAGTACGGAATCAAAGCCGGTGTTTTCCACGGTGATTGCACACTGTGCGGCAAGACCGTCATTCTTGATGTTTCTTCAGGCAGTACGCAACCCAAGCAATATGTGCTTGAGGAGGTGCTTGACAGAACGGATTGGGTGGAACCCAAAACCGCACATAAAGTCGGTTCTCTCATTAAGGGCACACCTGCTACCTGCAAGGCGGCAGGCACCATTGATCACTACAAGTGTGCTGACTGCGGCGCATACTGCTCCGACAGTGAAGGCAAACTCGTCCTTGCGGACATCGCCGTTGCTCAACTTGCACACACATACGAATGGGTAGTTGTCACTCCTGCACAGGTCGGTGTAAAGGGCAAAGAGGAATACAAGTGCAAGGCTTGCGGTGATGTTAAGGACACAAGAGAGATCCCCGCATTGGAACCCGAGTATCTGCTCGGTGACGTGGACCTGAACGGTAAAGTCGAAGTGGCGGATGCAAGACTTGCCCTTCGTGCCGCCGTCAGCCTGGATACACTTACCGACGTAAAAGCAAAAGCCGCCGATGCCGATAAAAACAGCAAGGTCGAAGTGGCAGATGCACGCCTGATCCTTCGTACCGCAGTCGGACTGCAGACTCTTTCATAACAGTAAAAAAACCAACCGGGGCTGTTGAATCTAAATGAAACAGCCCCTTCACTATTGAACACCGATCTTGATTCTGTTTTTTATTCCATCCCCTACAAATGTAGGTGGTGATAAACATGGGGCTGATATAGAATATAATGTGTATAAATTTTTTTATGCTAAAAATTCAAAGGAGAAAACCAATCATGAAAAAGAAGATTTTAAGTCTGCTTCTTGCTTTTGTTTTTGTGTTCAGTGCATTCATTCCCGTAAATATTCTGCCTGAAACAGAAGTCATTGCAGATGCAGCAACATTTGTTACATGTAAGTATGAACCAATCGAAATCAGTACGTACCAAGAGCTTGATGAAGCATTAAGGCAGGCTTATAACGGTATGGTCCTGCAACTTACGCAGGATCTTAATGTCGGAGCAACTTCGGCAGATATTACCATTAGACCCGATATGACCAATATGACTGTTGTTCTCGACCTCAACGGTCATAACATCAAATACTCCCAAGTGCAGAATTCCACCTTTAGAGGAATTGATCTGAACTGTGCAAATTCAAACTTTCATATTATAAACAGTGCTTATGATAAGGGTGATGCCAAAGCCACCATCGGCGGTCATACAACAGGCTTCTCATTTCTTTTCTTAGATAATCCCACGGCATCCTGCTACATTGGTCCCGGTGTTGAAATCAAGGGTAGCAATGCTACATGGGCTCTTGTATGTCTTGATTTTTTTAAGAATTTTGTAATGTATGAGTCTGATATTACAGTAAATTCCGTTCTTGCTGATAATACTACAGACTGTATTATGTTTGCACCCGCTCAGGGATATGGCAGTGCATACAATAATTCTAACTTCCGGCTCAATAAGTGTAACCTTACCACAAAAAAAGGCGACTGTATTGACCTGAGATATTTCGGCACATTTACAGCTAACAAAAGTGGTGCTATGAGTTTTGTTCTCAATCAGACAATGCTTTATGTCAATCATGATGATGCTTATGCCATCAATCTCAGTCATGCTCAGAATGCAAGCTCAAATGTTAATGTCGGAGAGCTTTGCTATGAGCCGGGCATTATTAATGTATACGGAAATAATCCTTATGTAGGAAGTTGCTTCTTCTCCGGAAAAATTCAAAATATTTTTTCCGGCTGTGACATTTATTTCTATAACGATGCTTATAGGACGAGCAATTGCTCTCACAGTTCCAACAGAGCAAATATTTTCGCCTGCTCAGCAAGAGAGGGACATATCTGGGTGTGCAGCAAGTGCTATTGCGATTATTATTACTCCGGACATTCATATAAAAGCAGCAAAGTTCCTACAGCTACAGCTGCGGGTAACACAAGCGGCTACGACTGCAGTTGCGGATATGCAACATACTATGATCTTCCGGCAGACACACCCATTGATCCGTTCTCCGGTGTTATCGAGGTTGATACTTGGGAGGAAATCAAAACTGCAGCTGCAAATCCTGTTACAACAAGAGTAAAGCTTACATCTGACATTGCAGTGACCGATCATGAACACACGCTTACAATAACTCCCGCAACAAGAGGCGAGTTCGTAATTGATCTTAACGGCCACAAAATAGATGTGAATTCAAATAAGACACAGTATCTCTTTGATTTATCCAAAGCCACATACGGTGAGTTCGGCACACATCTGGCAATTGTTGATTCAACGGATATGGGTGGCGGAGATATTTTCTTTACTACAACCCAGAAGGGTGCATCCGTTGTAAATCTTGCACACAAGGCCAACAGCCTTACTGTTATTCGTGTAACTATTAATTTGGGTTCAGAAACAGACAACAGTCTTAATAATACCGAAGCATGGGCACAGACATTTGCTATTGACTGTAAAGCTGCGCATATGCTTAACATTTATACTGCTGAGGTTAATAACTACAAGCAGAATGGTACTTCAATAAGATTTGTAATGGAAACTGCAGATGTATTCAAAAATACAACCGTAAGAATTTACCGTTCTACTTTTGATTTTAAGACATTTGGACTTGATTTTGATAATAATGCAATTATCAAGCCCGATTCATTCAAGGATTTCACAATTTCAAACAATAACACCTTTACTCCTTTGAATTCTACCGCAAGAGTTATGGATGTTAACGGCTCAACCAACACAGCCACACTTGGTGATATCGTGGATGCTGATTACCATTTTGTTGACGACACATATTCGGTTAGTCCTACCAAAACATTGGCATACAGCAATTTTGATGCAGGCAAGGAATACCGGACAAAGTGGAGATGGAACTCATCAAACGTTTGTGCTCATGAGGATTTTGTAAGTGTTCTTCATGCGGTATTCGGTGATTATCAATATTGCACAAGATGTAAGAAGGGCTT
Organism: Clostridia bacterium; assembly: GCA_017396895.1. Taxonomy (GTDB): domain Bacteria; phylum Bacillota; class Clostridia; order Oscillospirales; family Acutalibacteraceae; genus RUG806. The sequence goes on along the minus strand of JAFQKN010000144.1, from coordinate 2,296 downwards.
TGGACAGGATCATCATATCGTTGTAGATGATTCGAGAACGACCTATGCTGATTGTACGCAGGACGGCGAAATTTTCTACATCTGCGATGATCCCGGTTGCGGATATGAGTACAGTGTGAAAGATATTTCAACAGGACACATCCCGAATACAGATGACGAGGGTGATGACATTATCTACCGTAAATGCCCCGCAAGCTGTAGCAGTGAAGGCGTTGCAGCTGATTATTTCGAGTGTTTTGTCTGCCGTGAACTTATTCTTCTTGAAACCGGTGAAATCACAACCGAAAATGATGTAATAATTCCCAAAAACGGCGAGCACGATTTTAAGGATTACGAAAAATGTGAACCTACTTGTGTCAGTGACGGCAGAACATTGGCTTACAAACAGTGCGTGAACTGCTCAACGATTCGCAATGAAAATCTCACACCTGCTGTGGAATATACCGGAAGCGATGTAACAGCATTCCTTGCTGCTATCAGAATTCCTAAGGTTGCTTCCAATCATAAAATGACAAAGTATGTCAAGAAGCCGGCAACCTGCACAGAGGAAGGCATTAAAGAAACATTTGAAATTTGTGAATACTGCAATGAAGTTCACAAGGAAAGCGGAAGTCTCACCGGTGATGCCGCAATGGAATTCTTCTTTGATGTCGTGATTCCGAAATTGTCTCATAACTATGAATGGGTGGTCGTCACTCCCGCACAGGTCGGTGTAAAGGGCAAAGAAGAATACAAATGCAAAACTTGCGGTGATGTCAAAGAAACAAGAGAGATCCCCGCATTGGAACCCGAGTATCTGCTCGGTGACGTGGACCTGAACGGCAAAGTCGAAGTGGCAGATGCAAGACTTGCCCTTCGTGCCGCCGTCAGCCTGGATACACTTACCGGCGTGAAGACAAAAGCTGCCGATGCCGATAAGAACAGCAAGGTCGAAGTTGCAGATGCACGTCTGATCCTTCGTACTGCAGTCGGCTTGCAGACACTTTCCTGACAATCAATACAACAGCCGTCGGCTTTTTCCGACGGCTGTTGCCGTTGTTTGGGCATAATCACACAATTGTGCGCACTGTTTTTGGAATGTCATCCCTACACTTGTAGGTATTTTATTATAAATATTTGAATTATAATAATTATACAATGGGGTAATCAGTAAACAAAAGGTGATGAACAGAATGAAATGGGTAAAAAAAGACAGCGGTTTTTTGCTTTCGTTTTTTGTGAATCTTCTGTTCAATCTTGAGTGGGCCATTCCGGCGGTGATCAGCCTTATTCTTCACTTCATTCTCGATATATCGCTGTGGTGGACAGCAGGATGCATCGCATTCTGGATCCTTCTTGTGCTTGCAAGAACCTTGCTTTTGTTTGCACTCAACAAGGCAGGCAATATGCCCGAAAAACAAAGGGAAAACAAAAACCCCTATTCAAGCAAAGGATATACACCTGTCGGCAAAAATGCAGGCGACGATACTTGACTGCCGCACAACTGACCGTCCGACAGAATGGGGCAAAAACATAACCTGTAATGTACGCAATGTGCAGAAAATAAACAAATAAACCTTCCGAAAGGGGAAATTATTATGGGACTTATTAAAGCCGGCATCGGCGCACTCGGCGGCGTTCTTGCCGATCAATGGAAAGAGTTTTTCACCTGCGATTCGATCAGCGAGGACGTGCTGATCGTCAAAGGGCAGAAAAATGTATCGGGACGTTCGTCCAACACCAAAGGCAGTGACAACGTCATCACCAACGGTTCGGGCATCGTGGTGGCTGACGGTCAGTGCATGATCATCGTTGAACAGGGTAAGGTCGTGGAAGTCTGCGCAGAGCCCGGTCAGTTTACATACGACGCATCGAGTGAACCCTCCATATTCTCGGGATCGTTCGGTGAAAGCCTGAAGGCGACATTCCAAACCGTCGGCAAGCGTTTCACCTTCGGCGGTGAACCCGCAAAAGATCAGCGCGTTTACTACTTCAACACCAAAGAGATCACGGGCAATATGTTCGGCACCAAATCGCCCATTCCGTTCCGCGTGATCATTGACGAACGCCGCGGTATTGACTATGACATTACACTTCGTTGCAACGGTATGTTCACGTTCAAGATCGTGGATCCGCTGTTGCTGTACACCGCCGTTGCAGGCAACATTGCGGATGAATACAGAAAAGAAAGCCTGCTGGAGCATCTCAAATCCGACTTCCTGAATGCTTTACAGCCTGCCTTTGCAAGACTTTCCGAAATGGGACTTCGTTACAGTTCTATCCCTGCCCACACCATGGAACTGTGCGATGAAATGAA
>JAFQKN010000143.1 GCA_017396895.1 Clostridia bacterium | reverse complement strand
CGGTTGCAGTCAGATAAGTAAACTGGAAGGTTACGGTCTTATAGAAGATCGCATAAACGGTGGGGTTGTAACCGACTGTGAGAGAAGAACCGCCGGTGATAGCATTCTTATCAAGAGACCAACCGGAGTAGGTCCAACCGTCCTTGGTAGCGGTGTTGGTGGTGATAAACTGATAAGAACCGGAATCATTGGTACCGATCACGAATTCTTCGGAGGTGGTTGTGGTGGTGCCGCCGTTGGTGGTGGCATCGTAATAGACGTTGGTGGCAAGTGCATTGGCTGCGTTGATGATCTTCTGCTGTACAGAGGACATGTTTGCAGCAGTGTAAGTAGAGCTGTAGAAGTCAGAATAATCATTGATGATGGTCAATGCTTCGTTCAGCGCATTACCCAATGCATTATAGGTAGCAGTGGTGTATCTGCCGGTTACATAATAGTTGTTGTACTGGTTGTATGTATTCTGCAGCTGTTGCAGTGCTTCGGAAACGTCGGTAGTACCTGTGGTATTGACATACTTATGGTTGTCATGGCAGGCACGGTTGGACTGTGCGCCGTCTTCCTGCACAAGATAAATGAAGTCACCGCCGGCATCCTGGTTCAGGTCTGCATAAGCACTGTTATTCAAATATCTTGCATACTGTGCATTGGACGAAGCATCTTCTCCGGTGTTGTGGGCATAAATAAAGGTAAGCGGCTTACCGACACGGGTATCGTGCGTATTACAGAAATACAAGTAAGCACCGCCGGCCCCTTCGTTCAGGTCCAGAGAGTGAGATTTTTCCCATGTAACATTATATGTTGTACCGGAAGTTGCAAAACGGTAAAAAGCAGGCCAGGTAGGACTGCTGCCGATGTCACCCTGCCCCTTATTTGTCGAAATTGCCATTTTGGTGTAAGCCTGTGTCGGATCGGCCGTCATACCGAAACCAAACTTGACATAGTCACCGCCGGCACCGTTATTCAGGTCTTCGTCATTCGGGTAATAGTTACCGGCATCCTTGATCTTATTGGCAAGGTTGGTTGTGGACAACTGCCCTTTGCTTCTGGCATCAATGCTTGAAACAAAGGTAGCCCCCGATTGATAGTAATAGTAATGATAGCCACCGCTTGTGTACTGAACGGTAGACAGATCAGCCGTGCTGGCGGCGGAGGATTCCACAGTCAGCGCGTCCTTGAGTTCTGCTGCCAACGGCACAAAAGCCGAAGAAAACAGCGGAAGCACAAGACAGAGACAAAGAAGGCAGGAAAGCAGCTTCTTTGTCAGAACTTTTGCGTTTGTCATTGAACAACACTCCTTTTCTTTTGATTCCATAGGCAATAGAAACCGTAGGAATACAGTTACTTATATTATACTCTTTTTCAAAAAAATGTCAAGAAAACATCATTTTATGATTCATGTAATTGTAAACAAAATTTATGTTACATTTTGCCCAGTTTTGCACAAAAATGGGCTTCAAAGTTAAAAATTTAAGACATACCGACATTTGTTCATACAAAGTTAACATTCGCATTTTTCAACAATACCGTCAATCTGTCTGTAAATCCAATCATTTGCTTTTCTCAATCGAAAAATGCAGATAAACGGTCATTTAAGTGTTTTCTCTCATGTACTACTAATATTTTATCTTATATTTTTTCATTAAACCTTATTAAATGCGACCGTCTGTTCTTCGGTCGGCGCATAATCAACAACCGAACAGCAAGGGATCGTCGGCATCGTGCCGTCGGAATAACAGAACGGTGAAAGCGTGTCATTCTCATATTTTTTACAATCCTCATCCTTGTCGAAATCGGGTATATCAAACGGCTGACAACCGTGCAGAATGCTGCGATGAGCAAGTATGGCGACAGCAGACAAGCAGGCAGCAAAACGGTAATCAAAACAAGGATCCGTATCGTTGCGGATACAATCAAAAAAGTGGCGAATTACAAAGTAGTCTCCCCCGCCGTGTCCTGCGTGTGCGGCATCCTCACGATCCTCTTCGTTCCAATCGGGGACGTAACAATTCACTTCTTTCATTTCCTCGGGAACCTGCCATGCATTATAGCGCAACATCAGGGTGTCACCCATGCCGCGCAGATTTTCAATCTGACCGTTCGTACCGCAGAAGCGATAGGAATTTCCGTGTGCACCGAACGCGGAACACCCCGTGACTTTAAAAACAGATCCGTCCGAGTTCTGCGTTGTGATAATTGCCGCGATGTCGGAAACGTGGCTGAGCGTCGGACAATCCGCAGGCAAAGGATCATTGATTGCCATGGCAGATACGCGCAGAGGTCTTGCACCGGTGACATACATCAGCGGTGCAAGAGAATGCGTAATGTAATAAGAACGTGGCAAATAGTTTCTCCAATGGGTTTCATAGGGGCGGATCGAACGCACGGCGGCGGTGTCATACCAATCCATCGGATGATTGTACTCCCCTTCCGCATAGACAATTTTTCCGAGTGTTCCGCCGTCACAGATGCGCTTCATTTCCTGATTGAACAGCATAAAAGGATAGTTTTCGGCAAGCATATATTTCGCATTGCTGTTGCGGGCAGTTCTTGCCAAAGCGACACACTCAGCAAGCGTTGAACTTGCGGTGCACTCACTGAGAACATGAATGCCTTTTTCAAGACAGCGTATCGCATACGGCGTATGCTCATGAAAAAAGTTTGCAAGCAACACACAATCCATCGGATGCGCAATAAAGGAATCGAAATCAGTGAAAAAGACCGTGTTTTTCGGAAGATCATTTTTCACTTCAGCAATCAGTTTTTCATCTCTTTCGCAAACAGCAACGATCTCCCCGTTGCACACTTTGATAGAATCAATAAAAGTTGCACCGCGGCGCAATCCGAAAATACCGATCTTAATTGTTTCCATTTGTCATCACCTCAATATGAGTATATCAACGCGCCCGTGCAAATGCAATAACAAAAATACCGGCAGGTTTCACGCAACAAAAAAAACACAGTGCAATGAGTTCCCGCAAGATACACCGACACAAGAGGAATTTCCTATAAAATAAATAAAAAAGTTCTTCACGGAAAGTTGGGGGATGCTGCAATTCAATTATGATTTATCGAAATGATTGTGCAAATGGGGGGAATCAATCATGGGGACAGTTCATGCGATTGCCGTTTGTATATCTGTTTCGGCAATCGCAGAAGCCGTCCCCGTGATTGGCTGTTTTGTTGCATAAATCATAATTTATCTTTTTTCCGATCCCCCAACTTTCCGTGAAGAACCTTTTTATTTGTATTTACCGTGCTGCTTACCGTTGGCGTGGTGCTGATTTGCTTCATTGTGTGCGGTTGCGCCACAGGATTCCTGCGTTTGGCATTCACTTGAAGGATCGACAGGTGCGGTTGCGTCCGTGTTTGCCTGCAAAGCATTTTGCTCCAGCAGTTCGCGGAGGTGATGCATTCCCGTGTTGCAGACCTCATCGGTCGTGATCTGTATACCCTTGTCAATCAATTGCAGGTAGATGTTGTATTTTGCGACCGATAAACCGCAGTTTTCCGCCTGTTCGGCAGTATGTCTGTCGGCGTTGTAACAATGTACGGAAGTGTGTCCGTTTACACAGTTTTCTACTTCCGACAGCAGGCTGTTCTTCCCGATGACCGTGATCACAGCATCCGTTTCTTCTTCATTTGTTGACAGCAGGCTGTTTTTGAACTGTTGATAATGTTTGTGCTGATGTCCGCATTTGTCGGTTCCGCTGATGTGCAGAACACGGTTGAAGCAGTTGACGGTAAGTGTCGTCGCGACGGGATCGTTTTCCACCT
>JAFQKN010000142.1 GCA_017396895.1 Clostridia bacterium | reverse complement strand
TGTTTTTTTCTGATGAACAGAAAACCGCCGAAGCACAGCACAAGCAGGCAGGCAACCGTAAAAAAGAAAGCATAATACGAAGTGTTGCGCGTGTCAATGTCAATGCGCATATCCGTTTGAATTGCAGGTGTTTCTTCGTATGTCAGTACTGCATAGCCTTCCGACCATGCAATGCGCACGGCATCGCCGTACTGCTCTTGCAAAGAAGCGATCAATTGTTTTGTGTTTTCATCCTCTTTTTTTGATTCAAGAAACTCTACCTGAATGCAGTTTTGCGTGTCGTACAAGCCAATTGAACAAAGGCCGTTGGTCGCGGCATCTTCAAAATATTTGTGCATTTCTTCCTGTATGCGCATCAATTCGTTTCGCGCATATTTTTGTTGTACGAATGTGACGCTGTTATCATTTTTGATAAGCGACAGAATCTCGTTTTTGCTTTCTTCAAAATCGGCACTTTCTGCAATGCCGAATGTCAGATTGTTGATGCCGCCGTCTGTGGACCACACACCGCTGATGTAATCGGGAAACTGTTCATTCCACGACTGATACAGTTCTCCCGCATTTGCAAAAGGTTCGGTTTGTGTTTCGGCGGCATTTGCGGTCACTGCAAAAAGAAAAATAAACAAAACCGATAAAAATACTGTTAATTTTTTCATCTTGTGATTCCTCCGTTCAATTCATTTTGTAAGGTCTGAATGGCAAGTCTGTATTGCCTGTAAGTATACGAAAGGGAATGACCGACGATACCGGCGATCTGTGAAAAACCGAGTTGTGCATTGATGTGCAACGTCACGATCTCGCGTTGGAGTTGCGGCAAACGGGAAAGTGCGGTTTCAACGTCTATGCGCGTGTCTGCATAAACAATCGGATCTCCCGTATGCGGTTCAACTTCCGAGAGGGGAAAATCGGAGTTGCTCTTTTTTCGCAATGCATCAATTGCGGCATTGCGCGCACAGGCAAAAAACCATGCACGGGGATTTTTAACGGTTCGATCGGGCGGTGAACGATAGAGTTTTATAAAAACGTCCTGCATAACGTCTTCGGCCGTTTCTTTGGATTGCACAATGCGAAAAATAATGGTGAAAACAGGCGTTTTCCATTCTTCATACAACTGAGCAAACGCATCTTGGCTGCCGTTGCGCAGTTCTTCGGTCAGTGTGTGAACGGTATGTTTATCCACACGAAAACCTCCTTTCGTCTGTTCGGGATCCCTCATATACTATGACGGATGAAAAAGCAGTTTTTTTCAAAGAAACCAAAAAAAACAGCAGAACCGTTCAAAAAAGTTCTGCCGTTTTTTCTCAGCCGTGAATGTTTTCCGTCAGCACGACATTGCCGCTGTCGGTGACAGTTGCAATGATTCCGTTGCGATTGACCGTTGCGTAAATGGGCACTTTTGCCGTTACGGTCAGATTCCACTTGACATTCGGGTAAATCTTTCCCAATGTGTTGGTTACAATGGCAATATCGGGTTGCAGTGCTTTTAAGAATGACATGGAACTTGAGCCGAAATAGCCGTGATGGCCGATCTTCAGCAGATCCACATCACCGATATCTTCCATCAGCAGATCTTCCAACCCTGTTGTGGTGGAAATATCGGCGGCTAAAAAGACGGAATAACCTGATTTTTCGAGTTTCATGCCGACACTTTCGGCATTGTTGCCCTGGTCTTGCATGATCTGTGTCGGAGTGACGGTATTGTAAAGCGTAATGTTGAAATCTCCGAATGTGAACTGTTCGGGCAGAATGCTGATCCACGGTGTGTTCACTTGTTCTGCGGCCGTCAGAATGCGCTCGTAAATGCCGGGCACATCCCACAACTCAATTTCATAATCATGCAGAACTTCGCGGGAGAGTTCTTTCATATACAGCGTGTTCACACGTATGTTTTCATCCTCCAGAACAGCCTGTGCGTTGCCTGCATGGTCATAGTGCTGGTGTGTCAGAAACATGAACTCCAGTTGCGCTATACCGCTTTCGTCCGTGCAGACCTTTTTGATATAAGAGAGCACCTGTTCTTCAAAACCTTCGTAATCCACATTTTTACGAGGATTGTAATTGCCTTCGCCTGCATCCACCAAAGCGAATTTTCCGTTGCTTTCAAGCAGAATGCAATCCGAACAGCCCGTGTGCAGAAAATGAATGCGATCATCGCCGTTTTTGCCGTCAAAGGTTTCTGCCGTGATCTCATATTGTTCTTCGTAAATATTGCAAAGCACCAGTGTCATCATGTCCAGCAGGAAAATCAGAATCATCAGAGGAACAATGATCCACGTTGCAATCTTTTTACCCATTTGCGCACATCCTTAAAATTAAGTCATTTCATTTTACCATATTTGTGTTATTTTTCAATATCCTTTTACAATTATTTTAAATCTTTTACTTGTAACATATCTGAAAATGAAGTATTATATATTGGATTGTTGAAAAAAAAGGGGATCGTTATGTCACAATCTGCTTTGCAAAAAAAAGAGTTCGGCCGCGACCTGTTGCAGGGGTTTTGTGCCGCTTTGTATATTTTTCCGCTGTCTTTGGCGGTTGGTGCGCTCTCGGGAGTCGGGGTGTTGCCGGGATGTCTTGCGGGCGCGATCGGCTGTCTGCTGTGTGCCGTCGGAAAAACGTGTTACACACCGTGTTGGATGTTGTTTATGCCGGCCTTTTTTATGATAAAAGAATTCGGCACGGGCTTTGCCTTTGCCGCTATGCTCATCGGCAGTGTTCTGTTCGGCGTGTTTGATTACGCAACGGCAAAAAAGAAGATTCATTTTGAACTGACGGATGCCGCCAAAGCAGGCCTTGCCGTCGGGGCGGCTTTCCTTGCAACCGTGATCTTAACGAAAGACTATTTCGGTATCGCCGCATCGGGAAACACGGCACTGGAAATGCTCCGTTCTTACCGTTCCAACGGTTTTCATGCAAACTGGCGCGGTGTGCTGTACGGTACGATCACGCTTGTTGTTATGATTACATGGCCGCGCAAATTCCGTACGTTCAAGAAATATCTGCCTGCGCCCTTTATGGCAATTCTGATTCCGCTTATTTTTAATATTTTACTCAACAGGGAAGCATACCGTACGCCTGTTTATGAAGTCGGAACATATTCATTTGCCGATTTCGGCCGTTTGTTTGATTTTTCCGCCAACACACACCCGTGGTATTTGTTGCCGCTTGCAGGCATCGGTTTCGGAGTGTGCTGTGTAGTCGCATCTGTATTTTTTGCACGCAACGGAGAAGAAAAAGGACTCGTTTTGGCACACATCGGCTGCTCTCCCGTGTGTCTGCCTCTGCAAGCGTACGAATACAGCCCGAAAACCGCTTTCGGCGGTATGATCGGCGCAGTAACGGTCATTTTGCTGTCTTTGCTTTCTCCTGTATTGGTGCGTGTGCCCTTGCACTCGTTGGCGGTGGTGCTGATCACGCTCGGTTGGCAAAGTGTCCCGTGGGGACTTATAAAGAAGTCTTTTCAGCAGGGACCGCGCGGTTGGCTTGCATTCATTCTTTGTGTGGCTTGCTTTGTGTGTGCAGATTCGATCGTTGCATTCCTGCCGCCGTTCGTGTCGTATTTTGACAAAAGAAAAGATAATGTAAAATCTTGACTTCTTTATTGTTGAAAGTTGACAATGATATATACTTATGTTATTATATAATTAGTAATATTGGGAGGTAGAATTATGGTATGTAGTAATTGCGGTCGGCAAAATGCTCCCGGCGATCGTATTTGTGTATACTGCGCCGTGCCTTTGGCAGGTGCTGACGATAAAATCATATGCCCCACTTGTAAAGCGGAGAATTCCGCAACGGAAAGATATTGTATTAAATGCGGTTCATTGCTTATAAAAACAGGCAGACCGCCTGCACCCCCCGAACCGCCCAAACCTGCCTATACGTACAGAACCACCGTGCGTAAACTCGATCCCATGCCCCAATCCACGGTCAGAACCCCTGCGGCAAAGCAAGTACCGGCTCAGCCTGCACCTGCGGCTCAGCCTGCACCTGCGGCTCAACCTGCACCTGCGGCTCAACCTGCACCTGCAAAACCCGCAACCCCTGCACCTGCGGTCAGTGTGACAGATCCCGTTGCGTCGTTTTCTGCGCAGGATGTGGCGCAAATGGATGCGCTTGCAACATTGCTTGCTTCCAAAAACGCGGTCGTGTGTTCCTACTGCGGTTCGGTGAATGCGCAGGCAGACGGAGATTGCTGTGTTTGCGGTGAGCCTTTGGTTCGTGAAGACAGCAGCACTAAGGCTAAGGAAACTCCTGCCGAACCGCCCAAAGCCGAACCCAAGCAAAGGAAACAAAGCAGTGAAAAACCGAAGGATAAGCCCCAAATTCCGCTTCATGTGCTCATTTTCAGAAAAGTGTTCGGTCTGGGCAAGAAAAAGGATGCCGAAAAGGGAAAGAAAGGTTTCCGTTTGCCCGATAAAAAGATCCTTTTTGCCGCCGTTGCCGTTGTGCTTGCTGTTATCATCATTTTCGGTGCGGCAAGCAGTGCAGGTTCGTCCGATGCTTTCATTTACGATGCGGTGGACTACAAACTGTTTTATTCCGTAGGCTCGGGACAGGCTATGCTGTTTGCAAACGGCAAGAACGTCTCGGCAGAGAATGCAATCGAAGAACCGAAAACGGTCTATTATGATATGAACAACAGTTGCGGCATTTATGCCATGCAGGTTCAAAAGGATGCTGCTATGACGACAGCCGTTTACTATTTCGATCAAAAAGGTGCTGCCTGCATTCTGGATTCCGTCAACAGCGTAATTTATTTTTCCGCCGACGGAACAGCAGTGCTTTATATCGATTCTGCCGCTGCGTTGTCACTTTACGATATTGAAAAAGGCATTTCGCAGAAAATAGCCGAAAACGGACAGTATATTTCCGGCGCATTTGCCATTTCTCCGGACGGTGACTATGTTATGTACGGTTACCGCAATGATGCGGGCACCAATTCCGTTTGCATTTTCCATGACGGAGAAAAGAAAGATGTTTGCTCCAGCGGTGTTCCCATTGCTGTTTCCGAAGGCGGAAAAAAGGTATATTATCTGACCGTTTTGAACAACACCTATGATTTTTATGTGACTTCCTACCGTAAGCCTGCAAAATTCACCAAGATCGCATCCGGAGTTTATGCGAATGCCATCAAATTCAATGCCGATCTCACACAGGTGCTCTTTACGCTTCTTGACGGCGGTACCTATTATTCCAAAGAGGGCAAACAGGCTCAGCGCATTGCTTCTTCTGCCATGTATCCGCTTGTTTGCAATTCGGTCAATTTCAAGAGTTGCTCCGGTCTTGCCACCGTTTACGGTGCGGAAGAATTCTTCGATCATTTCTGGATCGGTGAAAACGGGCTGTATTACGTGGAATCGGGTGAAGAACCGCTGATGCTCGTTGCGGGCGTCAAAGATTACGACTTGAGTTACGATGCCGACCGTTTGGCTTATATTGATGCAGAAGGCCGTTTGTTTGCCGTTGACCGCAAATCTGCCGCCGATGCGAAAAGTGCACCCTTTGCCGAAAATGTAACGAGTGTTGCCGTGACGGGCAACGGAAAAGATGTTTATTACATCAACAGCGCAAATGCACTTTGCAGTTTGGACAAAAACGGTGAAAGCGTGCTGATCGCACAGGAAGTGGACGGCCTCATGGCCGCCGAAGACGGCGTGTATTACAAAAACACGTCAGTGACACAGGACTATAAACTGAATTTCTGCTCCAATGCCAAGAGTGGTAAGGAAGTTTGCGACAGCGTTTTGAGTTTCCAGATCAGTGACGGCTGTGCCTATTACACCACCGGTGACGGTCAGCATATGTATTACAGCAAAGACGGCGATCGCAGTTTTAAGCAATTATTCTGATCCGAAAGCAGGTTTTCGTCTTGGAAGAAGAAAATCAACGACACGATTATGAGGATTACGGTCTGCGCATCGAAAAATCCGACCGCAAAAATCCGTTGTCGTCTTCGCAAGTCATTCACATTTTGTTGCTGATTACCTGTCTTGCCGTTCTGACTTTGCTTGTGCAGAGAGCAATTGCTTATGATTCGGCAAAGCGTCAGGAAACAGCCATTTCCGTTGTCAATTCGTCGATTGCCGTTTCCTTGCAGGATGAACTGATCCGACAGGCGGCAGAAGAAAACGTGACGGTGAATGTCAATACTGCGGATATTGACGAACTGTGTAGGCTCAAAGGCATCGGTGAGACCAAAGCACAGGCGATCATTGACTACCGCACCGAAAACGGGCCGTTCACCTATCGGGAAGAACTGATGAAAGTCAGCGGCATCGGGGAAGGTACTTTTGCGCAGATCGCCCCGCAGATCATTCTGCAGGATACAACCGAACCGTTAACCGAATAATTACAAAAAAAACAGCAACAGAGGAAACCTGATCGGGTTTCAACCGTTGCTGTTTTGATTTTGTATGTATTCTGTTTACGGAATGTATTTTTCCACAAAGGCTTTGCACGCGGCGTGGTAAGTCTCGGGATCAACATCCACACTGTTCGCGTGTTCCGCGCCTTGTATGGTCACTTTTTCTTTGGGGCAGGAGGCGGCTTCATACAGTTCATCGCGCATTCTGAACGGCACAAAGGTGTCTTCGGAGCCGTGCAGAAACAGTGTCGGCACCTTGGATTTTGCGACCTGATGAATGGGATTGTTTTCTTTGATATCCCACCCTGCACGCAACTTATACCATTTTGCAGGGGCCCACAGTGCCCACGGTGCTTTGAAATGTATGTTTTGTGCAATGACGTCCGTGAACTGCTCCCAACAGGAAGTAAAACCGCAGTCCTCTACAAGACATTTCACGTTGTCGGGTACTTCCGCTTCACCCGTTACATTCATCATACAGGCCGCACCCATGGAAATGCCGTGCAGTGCGATCTGCACCTGCGGATCGGCTTTGACAATGTGGTGGATCCAGTCCAGCACGTCCAATCGGTCAAGCCAACCCATGGTGATCGCTTTGTGCTCACTTTTATCGTGACCTCTCGCACTCGGTGTGACGATGTTGAACCCGTGATCATAATACCTGCGCGACTGTGCGGCCATTTGGTGCGGACGTGATGTGTAGCCGTGGGCAAGAATGGCCCACTTGTGGCTTGGTTTTTCCTGTTTTATAAAATAAGCGTGAATGGCCTCGCCTTTGCGGTTGAGAATGGTGGTGTCCTGCGGGAACATCGCGTCGAACCATTCTCCGTCCAAACAGGTGTCCAACTCATTTTTGTGAATCTCTTTCAGGCGATCAAAGTTCGGTTCGTTTTTTGGCAATTCAAATTTTCCTCTGAAATCCGAAAGAAGCAAAAAATGGGAAAGTTCACAGTATGCAAAGGTCAGAATCCCGGCACCGATTGCGGCACCTGTCAAAAATTTTTTCATATTAACCTCCGGATGCAGGGGAGAGAAGCATGATCTTGTCTCCGTCCTGTAATTCCCGTTTCTTTTTCGGACAGCGTTCTTCGTTTATGTAAACGATCGCGTCCTTGAAACTGAGAACATCCGGCTGCGGCAGTGTTTTTCCCTGTGCTTCTGCCTGTGCTTTTTTTTTCGGGGTATTGCTCTGCGATGATCTTGTTGAGAACATCAAAGATTTCTGCAACGGTTGTTACATCAATATCAGCCTGTGCCAATCCCGTTCCCATACGCAGAACGCCGAACAGTTTTACATTGACTTTTGCCACGGTAAAAACCTCCTTATTTGTAGGGGTACCACGCCTTTTTCGGCGGATCGATCTTGCAGTGTTTCAGTTGCTTGCGTGTGGGAATTCCGTTTTCCCAACCGCGTGCTTTGTAATATTGGTCACGCATGACACCCAGCGGGACTTTTGTTTTCGGGAGCCCCGGTTTTTGCTCCACATCGGTCAGTTTTTTCGGCAAGGTGTCGGCATTGGCTTTCTGACCGAGAATGATGTTGATCACGCGCTCCAGATTGTAGCCGTAAACGCCCCATTGCAGGAATTTTGCGACCGTACATTTGCTTCCTGTTGCATGGGTGATTGCGTAGGTGTGCGGAATAAGCGGCAATTGCAGTTGTGCAATACCGGGATGTTTGGTGAGAATATTGATGACGGGTCCCACATGGGGGAATGCCGTCAGCACGGCTCTTGTGAGCCACCAGTTCGGCTTGTCAATGAGGAAACCGGGGAGAATGGCATAACTTGTAAACAAACAGCAACCTGCGGCAGAGACCGATTCCATCAGATCCTGGAACATGACCGCCAATGCGGCTTTTCCCGAAGGTGTCAGCGGATCGACATCCAGCCCCAAGCCTTCCACAACGACCAGATATCCGGCATTCAAATGACAGCCGCCGCGGTTTGACGTGGCATATCCGAGACCGTGACCGACAGCCCCTCTGGGCTCATAAGCGGCCAGTTCCATGCCTTTTGCATGAATGGCAAATTCTTCACCGCCGAAACGCTCAGACATTTTGCGTGTGCCGTCTGCAAGGAACGCACCGATGCCGTGTCGCATGGCGGTTTCTTCTATGATATGAGTAATGTTTTCGGTTTTTCCGAACTTCAGTCCCGAATCCCACAAGCCTTTTTCGTGCAGTTCCATTGCAAAGGCCACACTGCCTGCAAAGGAAATGGTGTCCATGCCGTATTCATCCAATTCGTAGTTCCAGCGGATGATGTTTTCAAGGCTGTCGTTCATGATGTTGGCTCCCAACAGACCGAGAACCTCCAGTTCGGGCCCTTTGACAGCTTTGCCGTCCACTTCCACCACACGTGCGCAGTGAATGACGCAACTTGTGCAAGCGGCATTGCGGATGAGATATTTTTCTGCGAGTTCTTCACCCGAAATCTTTTCAAATCCGTCAAACTTGCCGTAGGTAAAGTTTTTGGTAGCAAGAATGGAGTGTGCTTGCATGGGAGCGATCAGACCGGCTGTACCGAGTGCAGGCAACTGTCTGCCTGTCAAGGGGTGATTTTTGAGGATGTGAACCCATTTTTTATTCAGTTCGTTGAGTTTTTCGCGGTCTGCGACCTGAATCTTTCTGGTGCCGAATGCCGTGACCGCTTTGAGCATTTTGTCACCGAAAACAGCACCGACACCGCCGCGGCCTGCCGTGCGTTCGTTGCTGAATACGCAGGCGTACAGAACTTTGTTTTCTCCCGCAGGCCCGATGACCATTTTGCCTGTGTTGTGGGGAAGTGCTTCCTGCGCTTCAGTCACTTTCATGCCCCAGAGATCATCGGCATCAATGAATTCAACATTGTTGTCGGTGATGTGAATGCGCGTCGGCTTATCTGCACGGCCGGAAATGATGAGAGCATCAAAACCTGCTCGTTTTAAGTACAACCCGAAATCACCGCCGCAGTTGGATGACGTCAAAATACCTGTCAGCGGGGAAACGGTGGAAATATTGAAACGGGATGAGTTCGGACAGCCGGTGCCTGTCAGCGGCCCTGTGGTAACCACCAGCCAGTTATCCTCGTCGAAGGCTTTCATTCCGGGTTTTATGTGTTTATACAGAATATCTGCGGCCATGATCTTGCCGCCCAGACACCGTTCATAGTCGGCATCCGTCCATGGGTGATCGCGGAATGTTTTTGCGGTAAGATCCACAAACAGAATGCGACCTGCATAGCCGAGTAATTTTGCATTTTTAGCCATAAACAAAACTCCTTTACAAGTCTTGACACTTTAACTATTTTATTATATCCTATTTTTATGTGTTCGTCAATAATGAAACAGGGTGTGAGCCGTGCAAATTTGTCACTTATATGTTCAAAAAGAGAAAAAAGGTGCGGTGCAAAATGCGGAGCGCGTACAGGTCATATACGGCATCGGTTTGCACGGAGACTGTCATGCAGACGGCTCATGCCGCCAGATCAGCATTCTTTCGCAGCGTGCATTTTTACAAAAACAGAATACAACGTTATATCCTTGTTTGCAGAAAGTGCACGCAAATCTGATTATAAACGGCATTGAAAATGTGCAGGTCGGTCAATGCATTCAATTCGCCGGCACCGTGTTGCGCATCACCGAAAAGGGAAGACCGTGCCATGGCATCTGCCAAGCATCCGAAGAACAAAATTATTGTCTGCTTGTGAATGATCTTTTCTTTGCCGCCGCCCAAACGGACGGTATGCTGTCACTCGGCATGAAAGGAGAAGTGCTGTGAAAAACCGACTTTTCTTTGAAAGTCCCTTAGGAGATATCACGCTTTATTCCGTAGACGGAAAACTGTGTGCTCTGCAATTTGCAAAAGAGGAAACCTGTGCACCCGATGCGGTTTTGTTTGAAACGCAAAAGCAATTGTGTGAATATTTTGACGGCAAGCGCAGGCAATTCGATCTGCCGTTGCTGTTCGACGGAACATCATTTCAAAAAGACGTATGGAACGCTTTGCTGAAAATTGACTACTGTCAATGTGTTTCTTATACAGGACTTGCAAAACTCTGCGGACACGCCACTGCTGTTCGTGCGGTCGGTTCGGCGGTCGGGAAAAATCCCATTCCGATCATCGTACCCTGCCACCGTGTGGTGTGTGCAGACGGTTCGATCGGCGGTTTTTCCTGCGGGTTGGACAAAAAAAGAGCCCTCATGGATGTTGAAAACATCGCACATGAGGGGGTAAAAATTCAGATATATCCGATATAAGCCACGGTTGTGTAATCCATCTGCACTGTGTTCTCTTTTGCAAGATCTGCAAAAAGAGTATGCAGTGCTTTTATCATTGCATCATAATTCGCATCCGCGGGATTGAGTGCATACGATGAGGACAGGCAGCGTTTAATAAATTGTTCTTCATTGCAAAAAACGGGATTTGGGTACGAAACTGTTTCATAACATCCGTCAAAAAAGAAGTCGATTCTTTGTGTGATGTCCTGTACACCGCCCGAAAAACCTTTGAATCGCGGACAGAATGTTTCAAAGATCTGTTTGCTTTGTATATGTAACGGGCTGTTTTCGGTGCGGTTGTTCCACACAAGAACCGCTTTTGCGTTCGGTTTTGCAATGCGTTTGCATTCGTTCTTGAATAGCAACGTGTCAAACCAATGAAAAGCCTGTGCTGCCGTCACAAAATCCACACTGCCGTCGGCAAGCGTTGTGTTTGACGCATCTGCATCGACACTCACAAAATAGCTGTATGTATGCAGTTCGGCCTCTGCTGTTGTTCGCATTTCAAGGTTCGGTTCCACGCAAAAGACTTTGCAGCCTTTTTGAAGCAAAAGTTTTGCAAATTTTCCCGTGCCCGAACCGATATCCGCAACAACGGATTGTGGATTGAATCCATGCGATTTGCAAAGATCGTCAATGAGTGCAGACGGATAAGAAGGTCTTGCCTGTGTATAGACATTTGCTTTGCCTGTGAACAGATCCTTGTGTTCCATAAATAAATTCCTCCGTCATGAAACGGCCGCCTTCGCAGGAAGACAGCCGTTTTTTTACTTTATAGGAAACTGCGTTTCCATAAAGCAAAAATATTGTATGTCCCTCCGAACGCACGCTTCACGTGCTCGGAGATGGACAAATCGAAAACGGTCGCCGTAGGCATACGGCGAAGCCGTTTTCTTGTTATATAGGAAACTGCTCGCGATTGTGAGCAGTTTGCATATAACAAAAAACACCTTTTCACCCCCAAGATTGGGGGACGGGGGTTGATATAGAATATTTTTTTACTTTTTATATACTGAATAACTTTTGTGCAAGTTCATCCGCAATGGTTTTTGCGGGAGACGGATAATAGAAATCAAAATCAGCGGCTC
The DNA here is from genome assembly GCA_017396895.1 of Clostridia bacterium. Lineage (GTDB taxonomy): Bacteria > Bacillota > Clostridia > Oscillospirales > Acutalibacteraceae > RUG806. The sequence continues at coordinate 5,004 of JAFQKN010000142.1, read as the reverse complement.
TGCGATTGTCTACACCCACCCAAACTGTTTTGATGTTGTCGGTGGATATGATCTGCCGCAGGGTATCCAGTTCATCGGGTGTCAACTCGTTTGCAGTCACGATGAGGATATGTCCTGCATCCAGCAGAATATTAGCCACTTCGCCGAGTCTGCGGATGTGCTCGTTGCGTTCTTCGGGGCTGTTCATGGAATCATCTGTTTTGATGTCCGAACCGACACCGTACAGCACGTTGCCGATGCCGAGATAATAGGCGATCTTACCGTGTTCGAGCAGTTTCTTTTCCAGTTTTCTTGCAATTTCCTTTTTGTCGATCTGCAGTTTTCCCGTCAGAACGATGAGTTGTGCGCGCTGTCTGTAATATCCTTCGCGTTCATGCGGAGTCATACTGCTTCGGATCCATTTGACGTTGCGGCGGATGAGTTTCTTTTCGAGATCTTCATCTTCTTCCACATCCGTGATGATACCGCCGCCTGCAATTTCGTAATCATCAACGATCACGAAGCGGGAGGTGTCCGCACATTGTCCCGAAAGGTCGAATGCAAGCGGTCTTTCAAAATGCATCAAACACTGTGCCACTTCATGGCGGTCAACGGTCTGTTTTTCGCTGTTTTCAAGCGTGGAGGCATTGAGTACACCGAGTATTTTTTCAACGCGCATCCCCACTGCGGCAGAGCCGATCTTGACTTTATAGATCTTTTCGGTGTCAAGCGGTGCTTTGCCCAGCCAGAACACGGATGTTCTGACAAGACTGCCCGTTCTGGGCGGTTGTTCACCGATCTTACAGCACAGCTCACCGCGTTTTGCATAGATCTGTTCGGTCATGCAGAAGCCTGTGGCTTTGCCCGTGGAAACGCTTGTCTGTACGGGTTCTGCAAAGCCTTCAATGGAATGTACTTTCGTTTTTTTGCCTGACGGCAGGAACATCACTTCGTCACCGACACGCAGTTTACCTGCACTGACCGTACCTGCTATAATGCGGCGTTCATCACGGCTGTTTGTGAATTTGTAAACATCCTGCACCCACATACGGAATGCGTGGTCGTCGCCGTCTGCGATCTCTTTGAATGCATCGAGTGCATCCAGCACGGTCAGACCGTCATACCAAGGTAATTCTTCGGATTTGCTTGCAATATTATAGCCTTCCACAGCGGAAATGGGGATGAAGTGCTGCGGAACAATGTCTACTTTGCTTAAAAATGCGCTGTATTCGGCAACAATATTTTCGTAAACAGCCTGTCTGTTCTGCGGTTCGATGAGGTCGAGTTTGTTGACCAACACCACCACCTGACGGATGCCGAGCATGGAAAGCATATATCCGTGTCTGCGCGAGTTTTCCATGATGCCTTCATGGGCGTCAATGACCAACAGAGCCGCTTCGGCACGCGAAGCACCCGTGATCATGTTTTTCAAAAATTCAATGTGACCGGGGGCATCAATGATGATGTATTTGCGTTTTTCAGTCTTGAAAAAGCATCTTGCCGTGTCAATGGTAATGCCCTGTGCGCGTTCATCCTTGAGAGCATCCAAAAGGAACGCATATTCAAAAGGTTTATCATTTCTGCGGCAAAGGGCTTTGATCTGATCGAGTTTGCCCTGCGGCAAAGAGTTTGTGTCTGCCAACAGGCGGCCGATCACGGTGCTTTTGCCGTGATCCACGTGACCGACGATGACAATGTTCATTTCTTTGTTTTCGGGTGCATTACATATAGCCATCTTTGCGCAGTTCCTCCAATCCGCCGCCGTCTTCCTTGTCCTGTTCTCTGCCTGAACGTTCGGCAATATTTGCAAATTTACCTGTTTTGAGTTCTTCGATGATCTCGTCTATGTTCTTTGCGTCCGATTCCACGGGACTGGTGCAAGGCCAGCATCCCAATGAACGGTAGCGTTTGCCGTCTCCCTGATTGAAATACAGCGGTACGACAGGCACGTTTTCCCGGCGGATATACTCCCAAACGTCGAGTTCCGTCCAATCCAACAGCGGATGGATGCGGATATGTGTACCGGGCTTGAAATCTGTTTTATACTGTCCCCAGAATTCGGGCGGTTGATCACCGATATCCCAATCGTTGTTCTTGTCACGGGGGGAGAAATAGCGTTCTTTTGAACGGCTGCCTTCTTCATCCGCACGGACACCGACGATAACGCCCGTATACGGCTCTATGTTTTCATCGCGCTCATAAAGACCTGTTTCGTGGTTCATGCGATAGCGGGGCCATTCGCCCGAAAGGGTGCAACGCAGTGCTTCTGTTTTTAAGTTTTTGCAACATTCAAGGCGTGTGCAATTGCCGTCGGGGAAGGTCTTTTTCTGTGCCAATGCATCCGCATTTTCACCGTATACCATGTCCAGATGCCATTCGCGGGCAAGTCGGTCGCGGTATTCGATCATTTCGGGGATCTTGTAATGTGTATCAATGTGAACAAGCGGGAACGGAACGTGGCCGAAGAATGCTTTGCGCGCAAGGGTGAGCAAAACCGTGGAATCCTTGCCGATCGACCACAGCATACAAAGATTGCCGAAGCGGTTGTAGGCTTCGCGCAAAATATGAATGCTTTTGCTTTCAAGATTGTCAAGATGTGTCATCATGGAAAGAACCTCATTCCAGTGTATTTTCGGGGCGGTTTAAGATGTAAAAGCCCTTGTCGTTGAGCGTGTTCGTGCGATTGTAGGTGAGGGGTGTGTGATCGAGTTGCCGCAGGACACCGCCTGCCTGTTCCACCACGCAGTGCATCGCACAGGTATCCCATTCACTTGTAAGACCGGTGCGGTAATAAATATCCGCTTTGCCTTCGGCGATCAGACAACCCTTGAGAGAGGAGCCTGCACTGATCGTTTCTTTGATCCTGTCTTTATTGTTATCAAGAATTGCCGTCAATCGTTCATCTGCATGGGAACGGCTTGCCATAACGGTAAAACCGTCCGTTTTGTCGGAGACGAAAATCCGATCGTTTTGTGCAAAAAAAGCGGTTTCATTGCCGCTGTGGGAGTAAGCACCGCAACCCTTGGCGGCATACCACAAAGTGTCGGTAACGGGTGCATACACAACGCCTGCAAGCGGTTTGCCGTACGCACAAAGACCGATGTTAACGGTGAATTCACCGTTGCGTCTGACGAATTCCTTGGTGCCGTCCAAAGGATCCACGATAAAGCAGAACGGGTTTTGCAAGCGTGCACCGGTGTCCTTGGTTTCTTCCGACAGAATTGCAATGTGCGGATATTCTTTCTGCAAAAAATCCACGATCACTTTGTTCGCCCGCAGGTCTGCTTGTGTCAGCGGAGAACGGTCGTCCTTTGTCTGCACGGCAAAGTCGCTGTTGTAGACATCCATGATCTCAACACCTGCGGCAATGCTTACGTCGCACAGCTGTTTTGTGATCTGCGGTAACTGCTGATATAAGCACACGAGATCGCACAGTTGTTGTGCCGCTTCATCGGGTGTGCAGGAAAGGGTGTCGATCTGCAAAAACGGTTCGCTCGGTGCTTCATAAGGCGAGGAAATACCCGTGAAATTCGTGATCTCACCGTCGATCGCTTTTTTGTAAAGCCCTTTTGTGTCGCGGCGGATGCATTCTTCCACTGGCGTATGAATAAACACCTCAAAAAACGCGACATCCATTTTTTCGGCGGCTTTTTTTGCCTGTTCTCTATCCGTTGCAAAGGGGGAAATGGCACTCACAAAGCAAACGCAACCGCTGTGCGCAAGAAGAGCCGCTACGTGAGAAATGCGGCGGATGTTTTCGGTACGGTCGGCATCGGAAAAACCGAGGTCTGCATTCAGCCCCATGCGGATATTATCGCCGTCCAGCAAATAGCAACGACAGCCTTTGTCCGTGAGCATTTTTTCCGCTTTTACGGCGATTGTGGATTTGCCCGAACCCGAAAGCCCTGTCAGCCACACAACGGCCCCCTTTGTGCCGAAGCGCAGTTCACGTTCTTGTTTGCTTACAAGATTATTCTGTTGGAAGATGTTGTTCATTTTGCACCTTCTTTTTTCGCATATTTATTTAAATATATAACAAAGGCAAGATCAAGTCAATAATAAAACAAAATTATTTGCAGGGTGTTGCAAAATGCAGACGGGAATGCTATAATCCTCTCGAAAGGATGTGGACAGTATGATGGTAACCGTCATCGGCAGAGGTCATTCGGGTACTCGTGCCGTTTCCAATACACTTGCAGAAAGCGGATTTTTTATGGGTGCTCCCTTAAACGGATCGTGGGATCTGGTTCCGCCCGAAAAAATGTATGAAGCCTGCGCCGTATTCGGTGATTATGTAAAATATGAAGGCGACCTCAAGTGGGATTTCTCCAAAGTGCTCAACATGGAGCCGACCGCCGAATTCAAGATGCTGATTGAAGAATATCTGCACTCGGTGTTGGACAGCGATGCCCCCGATAAGGGCTGGAAGATCCCCGAAACCACCCTTTGCTATCCGTGGATCGTCAAAATGTTCCCCGAAATGCACTACATCCATTGGGTTCGTGATCCGCGTGACTGCATTTTAGGCGGCCACGTGACGGATGATATGGCACGTTTTCACATTGAAATGCCCGAAACGGATGACGTGCGTGAACAGCGTGCTCTTTCCTGGAAATACCAGCGTGAATTGATGAATGCTACACCCGATCCCAAGCACATTCTCCGTCTTCGTTTTGAAGACATGGTTTTCAATCAGGATGAAACACTCGAACAGTTGGGTGCTTTCCTCGGCAGAAAAATGGCAAAGATCCCCATGCGTCCCGACTCCGTCGGACGTTACAAGACCGCAGAAGGCAAGGTCATGTACGACTTCTTCCTCGACGACCTCAAGGAATGCGGCTACGAGATCTGAATACGATAACGGCAGTACCTTTTGTTTCGGTACTGCCGTTTTTTTTGATCATGTACTTTTGGCGGGCTGCAGTTTAAGCACTGATTTGTTGCATAACGGAAAAAAATCTCACACAAGCAATTTCTGTGAAATATCCGTGTGTTTCGTTATGTGCATCAACTGCAATAAATATC
>JAFQKN010000141.1 GCA_017396895.1 Clostridia bacterium | reverse complement strand
TGTGTCATCGGCAAAACATACGGCCGTTGTGAATAAACGGTCATTGATGCCGGTGGAGAATATTTTGTCATGATAGCCGTACAGGTGTCCGCCGACGGCAGGTGTGATATCTTTGCGTGCAAAGCCGATACGAAAAGCCATTTTATCCGCCTCCGTGCTTTTTCTTTTATTATATTGAACATTCACATAATTTGCAAGTTCCAAAATGAAATCACGGATCCCCATCCGGAAATGCGGGGATCCGTGCAGTTTGTTATTTATTCTGCACTTTCGCCTGCGGCGGCGGAGACAAGGGTTTCGCGGCGTTCTGCGAGGTCTTTGTACATTTGGTTGCGCTTTTCTTTGGTCAGCGGCCACAGGAATTTGGGGATGATGCCCAGTGCGCCCGTGACAACGGGAACGGCGGAGCACAGGGCAAACAGCCAGAATTTGGTGCGGTTGTCCTGCGTGCCGATCTCAAGTCCCTGTACGTAGCCGATCTTTTTGAGGATCAGACTTCTGACCGAGTTCATCAGTGAACCCTGGATTTTCAGCACGAGGCTTTTTGCCACGCTGGTGGTGGCTTCCATGCGGTAGCCGTTTTTCCATTCGCAATAGTCCATTGCTTCGTTCCACAGGTCGGCGTTGATGACCTTGTTGACGCCGAAGGTCCATTTACCCATGAACTCACGCACGCCGACGGCAATGACCATGGGGATCATCTTGGTGTAGTTGCGGTTGATGATGCCGAACAGGAAATAACCCATATTCAGTATATCGCCGTAAATATCCGAACCGACCCAGATGGCTTTCGAGGAGAATCTGCGACGCAGGGGACCGACGAAAGCGTAACTGATGGAGCCGTTGAATGAGGACGGTGCGTTTGCAAGGGTAATGAGAGAATAGGAGCCGAACACGTCAATAAAGTAGTTCGTTTCGCTCGTGCCGACGCTGAATCCGCCCAGGAAATCCGACAGGCACATCAACAGAACGGGATAGTTGGTCACGATTGCGTGCAAGCCTTCTTTGATGTTCGGTTTTTCAATGGACTGCGGTACGCGTTCCTTGGACACAAGGAAGAAATACAGCGTCATAACGGACGAGATCAGACTTGTGCCGATGCCGAAGGTCATGAATGCGGAACTGAGTTTCCAGTTGATGACCTTGTTGACGATCAGATCGTACAGGGCACCGAAAATATAACGGGGCAGATCTTCACCGAGGTAACCCGAAAGCAGTTCGACCATTGTGATCAGACGCACACGTTCGTTCGGGTTGGGGGTGATCGTGGAGTGGTAACCGCCTTTTGCAAGAGAGATGGCGGTGGAGGCGGTTTCGTTGATAATGCTGAATGCAAAGTAGAAAATGAGTTTCGGCACGAACGTTGCCGAGGTGTTCGGGAAGAAGATGGGAAGCATCCAGTACAGTGCCCCCAAGAGTGTCAGCGGAATTTGCAGACCGAGCAGATACGGGCGGAATTTGCCCAAGCGTGTACGCGTACCGTCCACCACGGTCGCCAGGATGATGTCGTTGAAAATATCCCATGCACTCGTGAAAATATTGACGATGGCGGAGATGGTGAAGTCGATCTTGACGACGTCCCAGATGTAACGCTCCTGGAAGGAGTTGATGTTGAAGGTATTGGAAACGTCGTTGAGAAGGTAGGCTACGCTTTCTTTGGTGGAAACATAGTTGTAATTCTCATACACGTTGACGTTTTTGGTGTTGCCTGTGTTTTGGACGCCTGTGTTGTTCTCAGCCATTATTCGCCACCTCCTTCAACGGTGATATTGCAGCCTGCCATATACGAGCCGATCTCACTTACGGCAATGATCTGTACTTTGCCTTCGCCCACTGCGGTCACCACACCGTTTTCGTCCACGGTGGCAACGCTTTCATCGGGGGAATACCAGATCATGTTTTTAATGCTTGCTTTTTCGGGCTCGACCGTAGCGGAAAGCGTGGCGGTTTCACCGATTTTCAGAGTTTGTGCTTTGGAATTCATCTTGATGCTCTCGGGCTTGACGATGACGAGCACCTGACAGGTATCGGTGTAGGTTTTTCCGAGGTATTCCAACGTAGCGGTCACGGTAACGGGTTTGTCGCTCAGAGCAACGGCTTCCACAATGCCTTTTTCGTCCACGGTTGCAATGCTTTCGTCGGAAGATGTGAATGTCAGTGTGTATTGTGCATTTTCATCGTCGGATTTATGGACGGCCACCGAAAGAGCTTCATAGCCGCTTTTATCGAGGGTGATCTGGTCTTTTTCGATCCAAATGCCTGCCCACTGCACAGTGTAATTGCTGATGAGCGCGCAGTCAAATGTAAGCGTTTTTGTGCCCAGTGCCGCAAGATCACCGATGAATGTCACCGTATAATCCATGTGATAAGTACGTGTGTAGATGACATTCTGCAAGCGGTCGGAAACGGGATCGACAACCAGTTCGGTCTTGCTGTCGGACAGCGTGATTTCTTTTGCGTCTATGGTCATTGCTGTTGCAAAGGCTTCTTCGGCTTTTGCGAACAGGGTGCTGTCGGTCTCGGCAAACGGGTTTGCGGTGGTCGCTGTGTAACGGAATTCATGTTTTTCCGTGTCCTGCGTCAGTTCGACTGCATCCGATGCAAGCGGTACAAGCAGATCTGCGGTTTCACCGTAGTCGATCGAGGTACTTTCTGCGAGTGCGGAAATGCCGCTTTCGATGGAACCTGCCGAGAAAACAAGCAGATTCTGCTGTGCTTCGGTCAGGTCGCTCGTGAAACCGAACAGATCGACGGATGTTGATGCGGTGATCTGCGTTTCACCGCTTTTCTGTGCGGCGGTCAAAAGGGCATTTGCCGCCGGGATACGTTCTTCGGTGCTTTCAGGGGCGATGCTGAGGTATTGCACCTGTTCAGCGGGCGGGGTGTAGGCGTCCTCCTCAACGAGCGAACCTGCGTACAGGATGATAACGCCCGAGCAAAGGACGATGATAAGCAGCGGGCACAGCAGCAGCAAGGCGATCTTAGCCTTCATCGGCAGTGCGTTTATGCCTTTGTTTTCAGCCATTGTTGTTTCCGCCTTTCTTTGATTTCTTTGCTTTCTTTTTGCTTGTGCCGATAAACTGCGTGCGGGCAAGTTCTTCTTCCTCGCTGTAGCAGACGGGAAGCGAAAGATCATCGATGGAGACTTCGCCGCTTTTTACCTTTTTGAGAATCGCAATGCGTTCAAGGTCAATGGGTTTTGTCTGCGGCTGCGGATTGTCACGGTACAGCAGTACGTTGACAACGATCAACACCACCAGCAATGCCGTCATGGTGAAAAATCCTGCGCCGACGGAGGCGGAAAACATACTGTATGCGGCGGCTTTGCTTTGCAGAATGAAAGCAAGAACCGCGCCTGCAATGCACAGAATTCCTGCGGCGCAACTGAAGCCGATCATCACGCGGCATCTTTTTCTTTAATTCAAAAAACCGATCAGACAGGTACAGAATACGCCGAGCAATGCCAGAAACGCAACGAGGAAAACAGCGATCTCCGCCAGCAGAAAGCCGGTCAGTTCCGATGCGATCTCAGACTTGAGAATGTTGGGCAACTGCATCAGCAATCCGTCGGAAACCAGTTTATATATGCCCCATCCGCTGAGCGTGAACTCAAAAGAACGCAACGGCAGGGCGGCACTGATGTCGGAATAGGGAATGAACAGAAATGCGATGCCGACGATGATTATAATCATTCTTGCCAACGAAAAACGGTTTTTGACGAATCCTACTTTGATCTTATCGACAAAAGCGCGAGTTTTGGCGAATTCAAGTTCACATAGTTTGGCATCGCGGGCGAGGTCTTCTTCCTGCGTGTAGTACATAATGTGCACGCCGCACTGTTTACAATTGGGGGCAAGGTCAAAGCGTTTGATGGGAACACCGCATTTTGGGCAGACCAAACAAAATCCCTCCTAAAATTTAATAATATTATATTAACACATTATAATTACGTCTGTCAACAGGGCAGAAAAATGAAAAAACCTTGTTATGCATTGTGCACAAGCAAGGTTTTTATTTTCGGGGATCTAATTTTCCGTTTTTTCACAGCGCACCGTGACGCGGGCACCGCCGCCGTAGGTGCAAGTGAACAGACTCAGAGGCCAATCGCCGTCTGTCATTTCATTTACCTGTGTTGGTGCGAGCATTTCGATCTGCGCCACTTCGTAGGTGAATACATTGCCGTCGACATCGGTAAAAATAACCGTATCTCCGTATGCAAGATCGCGTAAACGTGCAAAATGAGACGTGTAATTATGTGCGGCAATGACAAGGTTGTCGAGGTATGCCGATCCGACGTATCGGCAGGGGGACACGGTGAGATTGACTGCGGTCAGTTCCGACAGGACGGGCAGTGTCAGCGAAAGACTCGGCAATTCGATCACACCGATGTATTCTCTGCCGTCAATGACACGAACCGGCATTTCCATTTCGGGATATTGCATATAGGCAGGCAGGGCGGGCAACACAGCCGTGTTGCGTTGCGTTGTCGGCACGGAATCCATTTGTTCCAGAACGGTCCTGACCGATTCCTGCGCAGATCGGTCTGCGCGGACATTGTGCGCGGTCAGCAGAGCCGCACACGCAAGCAGAAGGATGCCCAGAAAGATCGGCAACAAGCCTTTTTTGGTTTTATTCTTCATCCTGTTTTCCTCTGCGGCGGGTAATGCCTGCAACGATGAACACAAGACCGCCGAAAACAAGCACGGGAACAGGCCACCAGAGCAGACCTGTGTTCGGCAATTCCGGTTCACCGTCGGGTTCGGTGGTGGGTTCTTCTGTCGGTGTGGTGGTCGGTTCGTCATCGGGGATGGTGGACGGTTCGTTTGTGCTTCCTTCGTCATCACTCGGCACGGAATTGACAACGCCGAACAATCCGTGCTCCTGGCCGACCGAAACGATGTAACCTTCGGGAACGTCCACTTCATTGACCGTCCACACGGTCATTGCGGAAAGGTTTTTCCACGTGTGTTTCCAGTTGTTGTTTTTGTCCAACACGACCGTTTCATACAGTTTGCCGTCTCCGTATAATGCAACGGTCGCCTGTATGGGACGTTGCGGTGAATTCTGATCCTGCCATACCTTGAGAATCTGTACGGTGCGTTCGGTGTCGGCCGGATATTCGTCATATTTTGCATCAATATGCACGTCATACGTCCATGTATCTCCCGCCTGAACGGGCAGGCAGAGCAAAAACGGTTGCGGTGTATAAACGGTTTTGTCAATGGTGATCGGATCGCCCGTTAACAGATACAGCCCCGTCGGCAGACCGTCGGTACGAAAAGAGCCGTTTGAATCCGTAACAGCGGTGTGATCGGCGGCAATGCCGTCAGATGCAATGAAACCCTGCAAAGTCCGCGCAAGATTGCGCCATTGGTCGGTCGTATTTCCGACAGGGGCAATGGGATAGGAACTGTAGGGCGAAACGTAAGAAAAACGGACATCCTGCGAAACGTCGGCAATGCGGTACAGACGGTACTGCACACCGACAGCGGGCGTGTCATGCGGAGCAAAGCGCAGCGACAGATCGACCGTTTTTTCTGTTTCGATCTGTGCGGCACTTGCACAAAGGCAACAGGAAATGCAAAGAAGAAAGCAAAACAGGAAGCACAGCGGCTTATATAATTTCATCATCATTTTCTTCCTCCTTTTTGGTTTTGGATTTTGTACTGTCTTTGATCAATACGCTCAACAGTAACAGCAACAATACGGGCGCGGCAAGGATCGGTGCGACCAACATGGGTTCGATCTGAACGGCATCCGCGGTCACGCGTACGGTTTTGGCGGCCTGCACGTTTTCAACACGGTGTCCGCGCACGAGCAGACGGTGGGAGTTGATGCCGTAAGGCGTGCAAGTGACAAGGGTACAGTAATCTTTTCCGTCCTCTATGAGCAGATCTTCCGTCACATGGGGATCGACAATGAGGATCTGATCGACCTCATAGGTGAGTACTTCGTCGAGGATGCGCATGACGAACAGATCCCCGACGGTCAGTTTGTCAAGATCGGTGAACAGTTTTGCTCTGGGCAGACCGCGGTGTCCCGAAACCACACAGTGGCTGCCTTCGCCGCCGACAGGAAGACTTGTCCAGTCCAGATGCCCGATCGCGATCTGCAGGACGGCATCACCCGTGCCGTGATACAGCGGAAGAGAAACCCCGATGGACTCGATCTCAATATAGCCCATGATGCCCGTGCCTGTCACGTCAAGCAGGGATTCGTATTCTTTTCTCTGTTCATCCGAGAGCAGATATTGGTTCTGTCTGCCTTGCAGTGATTCATTATAGGCAACCGCCTGTTGCCATATACGGTCATACTCCTCGTTTTCCATGTTGGCCACTTCGTCTGCATAGTTGGCAATGGCTTTTGTCTGGTGGAAGGAGTTCCAGTAGTTGCTCACGGACGGATACAACAGCAAACCAAGCCCTGCCGCCAGAATGAAAAACAGTAAAAAGGTGGTAAGGGTGGATCGTCTGTTCTTTTTTTTGTTTTTTTGAGAATTTTTGCTCATGTATGCACCGATCAATCGTTATTGTATGTCAGCAGAAAACACAATTCTGCAAGTGCTTTGCAGAACTCTGTTTTCTGCTGCCCCGACCGTGGGGGAGAAGTTTCTCCCCCACGGGTTGCAGCGAAAAAACGCATCGTGATTCCGTTTTGACGGGCAACGGAAATTCAGGTGTTAAATGTTGTTATGTTGCATGAAGAAAAACCGATCGGTTTTTGCGCAATTATGAAGAATGCGTAAAACTTATTCAGCAGCTTCTGCCATGCTCATTCTTTTCTTGGAAACAAGAAGAACGATTGCGCCGACAACAAGCAGGGCGCCGATCACATAGAGGACGGTTGTGCCCATGCCACCGGTTGTGGGAAGTTCTGTGCCGGTGTTGTTTTCTACGTTAACGGTTTTGTTTTCGAGTGCTTCACCGTTAACGGAATCTTTAACATTGCCGCTGTGGTCGATGATAACGGTCACGGGAGCGGTTAGCGCATTGTAACCCGTGGGAGCTTCGGTTTCGTGCAGGTAGTAAGTGCCTTCATCAAGACCTTCGATTTCGATCTTGCCGGTCGTATCGGTCGTGAATTCGCTGACGGTGTTGGTTTCGCCGTCTTTTGCAACTCTGTATTTATTGTTGCCGAGAGCAACAAGATCGATCACATCGTTGCCGGTTGTATCTGTGCTGAGTTTGAATTTTGCATTTGCAAGTGCAGTGCCGGGGAGAGTCTCACCGGTGTACTTGTAGATGTTGAATTCCCAAACATAAGTGGTGGTTGTGTCGGGAGTCGTTTCGAATTCGTTGTTTTCGCCGTAGGTCAGTTTGATTTCATTGGGGTTGCCCGTGTCTGCGATAACGGCATCCGAATCAACAACTGCGGAGTAGGTGACAACGATGGTGTCATTGTCTTTGAGTGTATCGCAGAAATCCTGTGTGAAGACAACTTCGAACGTGCAATTGTCAGCAAGATCGTCGACTTTGACTTCATAGTTTGTTTGTCCAACCGTAGCTGTGTTGAGCGTAACAACAACGGAAGTATTGTTGAAAGTAAGTCCGTTGCTCATGGTATCGTGCAGGATGTAATTCAGAGCACCTGCTTTAGCTGTGATGGTTGCGCGGAATTCAACGGTTTCGCCGATTGCAGCGTCATTTTTTTCGCCCCAAGTATTTGTGGAGTCTTCTTTGACATCCTTTGTTGCTGTGGGTTCTTCGTTCTTTTCGGTGATTTCAGCATCGGCATCGGTGGATGTCAGAGCACAAAGAGTACCGAGGGTAGAATCAACGAAGTAATAACCAAGAGCAAGTTCGGTTGCGCTTACAGTGTCGCCAGTTTTGGTGAGGGCTGTGCCCGCGCCGAGATCATCAATGTTGTCTTTCAGATGTGCGGCAAATTTTGCAGCAACGAAAGTATCGGAAACGGTAACAACAAAATTGTTGTCGGTGGAGGGGGTGAGAGTCAGGCCGTTTGCTTCAACATCGGCATATTCTTTAACGGTGTTATACACATCATCAGTGGAATTGATGGTGTAGGTGTAAGCAGTGCCGGCATATGAAAGATTAAAGATCTTGTATGCAGTGTAGGTTGCATATGTGCCGTCTGCTTCTTTGTGGGGGTTGGTTACGGTGATGGAACCGGTATCAGCTGCAAAAGCGGCTACGCTGAGGGTGAGTGCCATTGCCAGAACAAGGAGAATGCTGACAAGTTTTTTTGCGTGTTTCATAATTTTTTCCTTTCTTTTTTGTAAGATTTGTTTTTTCGCATCTGGTAGCAATTGTGAAAACCGAAATTCAAGAGGGTGCATTTTCCCCCTTTCGTTCCCGTTTTCGTTTATACAACAGGAATACGGCCGCTGCCGTCATCAGCGAGCCTCCCAATGTATACAAATGTGTGCCGCTGCCGCCCGTTGCGGGCAGTTCGTAATAGGCTTTGTTCAGGAAATAAATGCTTTCGGAATCGCTGTCAACGGTCAAGTCGGCGAAATCTCCGTAAACAAAGTCTGTATTTTCACCTTCCACCCTGTAGTACGGCATATGGACGTTGCCCTGCAGGTTTTCCTGCACGGTCACGACCGCGCCGTAAGGCAGGTCGGAAATGCAAACGGATTGATTGTTTTGCAATGTGAACGTGATCACATTGCCATCGACGGTGTAGCCTGCATCCTGCGGCGGTTGCGGCAGGGGAACGGCCTGTCCGTCCTTTGTCACGGTGGCTGTGAACGAGAACGTGCCTGCCGTGGTGGGTGCACTGACGGATTTGGAAACGGTCAGTTGTGCCGTGGGCGTGTTGAAGAACGCAATGTCGGATGCGTCAACGCTTTCGGTGCCGTTGCGGTATACGTTCGTGACAGCCGCGTGTGTGCCGTAGGCGGTGACTTCGACAATGTAGAACGTCTCATCGTAATCGAAATTGCCGCCTGCGTTCGTTTCGCTGACCTTATAATAGAATGTTCCCGTGGTGCCTGCGGCAAAGGCAATGCTTGCGGTTGCCTGTGCGGTGGCCGAATCGGTTACGGTCAGTGTGACACCGTTCTGATCGGCAATGTGTGTCCACGTGCCGTGAGCGACCTGTTCGACAGTGAAATCAAATGAAGCCGTACCTGTATAATCGGGTACTGTCTTGCTGACGGGGAATGACACCGAGAACGGATATTTGGTGTTGGTCACGGTGACATCGGCTGTGCCGTTGCCGGGCAGTGTGCCGAGTGCACCGTTACCGCTGACATTGACCGTACCGCCTGCGGTGACTTCGCCGCTGTAGGTCGCACTGTAGGCACTTTCATCCACACTGCGGCCGAACGCCTGGAATTCAATGGTGTGAACATACTTGTGTTCGTCATCGGCGCCTCTGCCGACGGTGACGCGGATATAACGTGCCTGTACGGGTTCGGAAAGATTGATGCGCGTACCGCTTGTTGTGGATTCATCGTCGCCCGAATAGGCCACCTGCGTGTAGGTGCTGTTATCAAGACTGGTTTCCACAAGGTAGTTGTAATAACGGGTATCCTTGCAATAGTTGTAAGCATGGAAATAGGACAGTTCGTATTTTGCGCCGAGGTCAATGATGTACCAGGACGGAGCCAGACCGCCGTCCCAATAACTGCCGGTCGTGTTGCCGTCTGTGATCCATGACGGTTCTGAATTGTGGTCATTCTGCTTGGTTGCAATAACAGACTTGCCCAGTGCCACGTTGGTCGTGGTCGTGCCGACGGAAGAACTGTTTTCGATGATCTCGCGCACGGTAAACGGTGTACCTGCGGGCAGGCCGCTGAATACGGCGGTTTCGTTCGCTTTGAGAAGAACGATGCCCTCTTGGGTGACGGTGCGTGTTTCGCCGCCGACGGTGTATTCGGTGCCGACGGGGACGGGGGTGTCACCCAATGTGACGTGTACTTTGAATTCGGCCTCACTGTCGAAACCGCTTGAGCCGAGTGTTTTGGTCACGGTCAGTTCACCCAGTTGTTCGGTGTCGATGAGGTTGCGGAATACAACGGATTGCGCGCCGTCCACGGTCAATTGCGGTGCGGTGAAGGCCGTGTAGGTGTCTGCCGTGTTCTGAATCGGGGGATTCCATTGTGAACCGACATGGGCACTTACTTCGTATGTCTGCACTTCGTCATTGCCGAGCAGTTCCTGTACGGCAAAGGCCGAGCCGTTGGCCGTGTTCAGCAGGTCTTCAAATACGGCGATCTGTCCGTGTTTGAGCGTGAACGTGCCGTCTGCGGCAACCGTTTCGGTGCCGATCGCCGTACCGTTTTGAATGACGGTGTACGTTGTGCCCGGGAAAATGAACAACTGATCGGTCGCGTGGCCGTTTTCATCCGTTTTGACAACGCGGAAACGGAATACGGCGGTCTGTAACAGCAGATCGGAAAGGGCACTGCCGTCTGCGGCTTTCAGATCCTTTTGCACCAGCAGACTTTCTGTGTCGGGGATGAATTCGGGGGTGTTGACAATCTCACCGATGCCCTGTTCGGTAAGGTCTTCACTTGTGCCGTCGGCATGGGTGACGGTAATGGTCAGCACATTGTAGGCAACGGTCACGCTGTAGGTGTCGCCGTTGGTTTTATAGCCTTCGGGAACGGTTTCGGTCAAGGTGTAAATGTGACCGGATGGGATGTCTGTGAAAGAGACAAGACCGTTTGCATCGGAAACGGCGGTGTAATCGGGCAGTACGGTCGGTGTACCGTCACCGTGGCAAAGGCTGCAGCGTGCGGTATCGTGGCTGAGCACAAAGGGGACGCCTTCCATTTCAATGCGGTTGTGGTCGATCTTGTTAAAGGAAAACTCGGCAAGATAGCCGTGTACGGCGGGCAACGGGAAATTCACTTTTCTGTATTCGGAATATTCGGGAACCCCGTCTGTGGTGGTGACAAGTTGGTATGTCAGTGTCGTGGTCGCGTTGGTTGAATAAATTTCGTTTTCGATGAAATTGAGTTTTTCATTCTGCAAGCGAACACGGTATTTCATTTCGTATTGATATGTGGTGGTTGTTATGTTGCCGTTGGTCACGCTTTCGGACGTATAGCCGGAGTTTTTCAGATCCCAGTCGATATGACCGTCGGGTTCAATGAATACTGCACTGTCCTCTGCGCCGGGGGCATATTCACCGTCCAGACGGTCTGCGGGCTGTCCGTCCTTGTTGTAGAAATGGATGAATTCAACGCATTCACCTTCCTGACCGTAAAACGGAATGGGGTCGATTGCTGTCCAGATCTCGGAAGTGTTTTCTTCCTGAATTCGTTTGATTTCATCGAATATATCCTGAAAAGCGGACTCCAGCTGTTCGGCATTGGTCGTATCATAGTAGTACCCCGAGCCGATGCTGTTTTTAAGCCAGTTTTCGTAAGAGGACTGGCTGGCCGGTTCACCGATTTCATAGGTGGTTCCGGTACGGTCAACAATGGAGAAAGATTTTCCTTCACTTGCGTCAATGTAATATTGAATGGTCTGTCCGCCGACGTCAACACCGATAGAGAAAATGTTAACGCCCGCGTCTTGGATACGTTGTGCTTCTTCACGTGCACGGATGGCGGCCTTATCACTGTAACTGGTGCCGTAATCGCAATGTACGCCGAAAACGGAATCGTAGAAAACGCCGTCTGTACCGGGCGTGCCGGACTCACAGTAAGGATCATAACCTTCGTAAGTTGTTGTGCCGGTCTTCATGTATGTTGTCGGGAAACCGTCGGACAGGAAGATGATGAATTTGTTGTTTGCATCTACTTCAGCGAGCATATCGTTTGCCATTGCAAGTCCGGCTTCAATATTTGTAAAGCGGGTGTGCAGATCGGCATAGTCGCTTTGGTTGATGATTGCACCTGTTTCCTGACGCATTTCATTCTTCAGTGCAATTGCCTGCGCAGGTGTGGTGCAATCCTGCAATTCAAATATTTGGTGACCGCTTGTATTAAATGCAACAAATCCCAGTTTTGCATTTGTGTTTTCCGGGGCATTTGCTTCAAACGTGTCAATAAAGTTTTCGGCGGACTCAACTGCTGCCTGGTAACGGGTGGTTGAACCGTATGCCGAGTTCATGGTCTGTGAAATATCCATAACGATGACGATTGCCATGTCGGGGTCTTTCTGGTATATTTCAAGATTGGTTTTGCTTGTGACGGTCAATGTTATGTCAAAAACATTTTCAAGATCCGTGCCCTCAATGGTCTTACTGACGGTTACTTCGCCGTCATCGGACACATTCTCTCCGCCGTAATTATCAATCTGCTCGTCTGACGGAGGAATGGTGTTTGTCAGACTGAACGGCGCCATCATCAGCGGGCGCATTGGATATACATCTTCCGTTGCGGTTGCATCCGATTGGGTCGTATCTGTTTCAAGGAACTGCTCCCAGTAGGTGAAGAAGCCGCTTTGGGCGAGTTTGCGTGCGTTGGAGTCATCTTCGGCCATTTCACCGACAATGTGCGGTTGTGCCTGCGCATCCTGCGTGTTGGGCAGATCGGCAGAAGTTTCACTTTGCGTCGGTTCTTCGGACGGTGCTGCCGGAATTTCTGTTTGGCTGACCTTGCCTGTCAGACCGTAGCCGAGAATGACGCCTGTGTCGTCGAATTTTGCTTGCTGAACGGCGTGTTGCCAGTCGCCGAGTATGGCTGTGACCGCGGCACCCTCGTAGCCGCTGACGATGCCCGTGTGATCGGCTCTTGTATCTTTGTCCATGTCGAGGAAGATCAGTTCGCCGGGACTTGCGGTGTGCGTATCGGCACTTTCGTACAGGGCGTATTTTTCCCAAAGAGCGCGCATGGTCTCACTGCCTGTCGCGGAAAGAGACGCAAATGCGGTGCTGTCGGTATAATGCATACAAAATGCAATGAATGCATCGTTCCAACTGCTGTGAGGGCTTCCTGCGAAGTCTCCGTAACGGGTGTAGCCGTGCAGATTGCCTTCGCTGTCCGCTTGCAGATCGGTTGCGCTTTCGGTGTAGCCGAGCTGGCTTTGGGCAACCAACAGCAGATCGGCAGCAAGCTGTCCCGTATAGTGATCGGGAAGGCTTTCTTCCCACTGTTCGGGGGTTTCCCGTTTGTTTGCGGGATCGACCGTGCAAAGGTCGTCATTGTGGATATGTTCGGTTTTGCCGCAGATCAATACCCGTTCGGCCGGTTGTGTCGGCTGCTCGGGTGATTGTGTGGGAGCCTCGGTCGGAATTTCGGTCGGAGGCTCGGTCGGAACTTCGGTCGGTGTCTGTGTCGTGGCATCGGTGTCTGCTTGTGTGTCGGAAGTTGCAGTCGGCGTTACGTCCGTTGTTTGGAGATCTGTTGTTGCTTCTTGCGCAAAGGACGCTTGCGGGGGACTCGTTTCCGACTCGTCGGTAACCGCTTCGCGGATCACCGACCGATAGCATTCTTCCGTGTGAATATGTTCTTCCATTCCGCAGTAATATGTTGTGTCCATCGTGATTGCCGGGAGAATGAGCGCATACGTTGTACAAAACACAACAAAGGCTGCCAGCACACTGACAACCTTGAATCGACGCGTTTTTCGTCTGCGTTCGATATTCAGTTTTGCAATTCGTTGCAACGCTGAATCATTCATTGTTGAAAATTCTCTTTCTCTCTCTGTACAGGAATGGAACGGTCCTGCCTTTAATCCGTTTCTCCGAATCGGTCAAACGGCCAGACGCGGAAAACGATCTTGCCTACGATCTGTTCGATGTCGATGCAGCCGACTGCCGTATTGCGGCTGTCAACGGAGGAACTGCGATGGTCGCCCATTAAAAACCATCGGTTTTCTGGCACCTGATAAGGCAGTTCCAGATTGCATTCGCCAAAGGCTTTGTCGGTGACGTATGGCTCGTCGATGGCTTCTCCGTTGATGAAAACATTGCCGTCTTCATCCATGTTGAACCAGTCACCCGGGCCTGCGATCACACGTTTAACGAGTAGCTTGTTGCCGATGTAAAAGGCGACTAAATCTCCGGTTTCAAAACGGTTGCTTTTGACGGAAAGTACGATTTCCCCTTCGTCGAGTGTCGGAGCCATACTTGTTCCGTAGATCTGCAGAACAGGCATCCACAAGGTGGCCACCAGCACGGCCGCCGCTGCGACAACGATCAGAGAATAAACGGTGGATTTGAGGATGCGCATATATCTGCGCTTGTATTTTTCACGGTTGAGTTCCGTTTTTAACTGGGTGACACTCGGCAGATCCGATGCGTCAATTTGTTTTTTTCGTTTCATTTTGTTTCCTCGGTCAATTGCTTTCAGACGGTGCAGATCCTTGTTTGGCGGCTTTGTAAGCGGCCGCCGCGCTTTCGTAAATTTTGCGGCTTTCTTCCTTGAAATGTGCAAGCATTTTTTCGCCGTCCGCCTTTGCCTGTGCTCTCATTTGTTCACATTCCCGCATACAGGAAGCACGCATATTTTCACATTCCCGCATACAGGAAGCACGCATATTTTCACATTCCGTGCGGCATTCTTCCCGCATCCGTCGGCATTCTTCCTGCGTTTTGTGCCGCTGTCGCGCCCCTTCGGATGCTACAGCCATCACGGTGCTCGGTGCCGAAAGGCTGGATGTTCTGACGTTGTCCAGATATTGTTCCGCGGCGGCTTCCGCGGCGGCAAAAACACCGTTGATCTGCAATGCGGCCTCTGCAAGCGAGCCGGCATTTCCGACAGCCAACTGGCGGCTTTCCAGTTCTTCGGTTGCGGCTTCCAGTTTTCGGCGCAAGGCTTCGTTTTCTTCCATTTGCAGAATCAAGATCTGCAACAGTTCGCTTCTTCCCATTTTGCGCAGTTCTTTGTTTGTCATTTGCGCTCCCCGTTATTGCAATAAAATTTCATAGATATACAAAATAAATTATAACACTTATTAAAATAAAAGTAAATAGTAAAACGATTGAACAATGTCAAAAAAAGTTGGTTATACATATACAAAGTATACAAAAATTGGCAAATATATTTAATTATAATCAACAAAGGGCAGAGATTGTCGGATTTTCGAGACGGAGTGTGCAAATTTAAAAAACAGGTCGGCTCAAGGCTGACCTGCTTTTTTTGCTTTATAGGAAACTGCGTTTCCATAAAGCAAAAATATTGTATGTCCCTGGCGAACGCACGCTTCACGTGCTCGGAGATGGACAAATCGAAAACGGTCGCCGTAGGCATACGGCGAAGCCGTTTTCTTGTATGAAGTTCGCTGTGTTGCGATTTAGTAAAATACGGCACCGTCCGCAAATTCTCCGCCTGCAAACCAGGCAGTGGAGGATGATCTTGTTGCATCAAAAATGAATGAATTATTTTGCGCTGAAAATGTATAAATATTCGCAAGTCCATCATCGGTCCGCAACACAAGCAAATTGTCCGACAAGGTATATGATCCTGTTGCGATATAAGAGGAAAGTGCACCGAAGGTCAACTGAAAGGTGTTGTCGTCACCCAGTATCAAGCTCGGCGGCATCGGATCGTCACGGTCTCGGTAGACGTAAATGCGCACAGGGGTAGCCGTTGTGCTTCCTTCTTCGGAAATCGGAGTTGTAAAACCGAAAAACCGTTCTGTATCGGCATTTGCTTTGGATTTGAAGTGTTCCTGCGTGAAAGATTCGGGGATGCCGTGCTCGAAAGCGTGCGCAACGGATGCAAGGGAATTGCCCTTTGCGAGCACTTCGTTTTGCGTCAATGCATACGTTCCGTTTTCATTTACGTCCGCACGGATCAAAAGGGCTTTGTATTCTTCATGTTCGGTTTGAATGCTACCATGCGAGAGATGGCTTGTTAAGATGTATGCGATTGTATAAATATGTACTTCATCAATATGTCCGTTGCCATGTACACCTGTTTGTGTTGCTTCCCTGCGACCGCCGCTTTCGATCACTTCGTAAGCCGCGGTACTGTAGTAAGTGTCGTCGCTGTGTTGCGGAATGTGTTGCTGTATGGCTGTGTGCAGAAGTTGCTCAAAACCGTTTGTTTGGTTTTGATTTGAAACGGCAAACAGTTCCGACACAATATGAGGGTTAAAGACGGCGTAACTCAAGGTGGGTTTTACGTTGTTATCCATCCACACCTGTGTGCAATCAGAGGAAAAATAAATGAACGTGGAGTAGCCGTTTGCATCTGTCAATTCGATCTCAAAACTGCGATCTCTCGTTTCGGAATGGTTCGGGGAATGCGGCGCTTTTTCGATTTCAACCGCACGCAAGCGTTCAAGAACGGGTATGACCTCATCGGCATCGTACGTATATTCGTGCTCACCGTTTCGCATCGTAATCGTGACCGTGTTTGCCAGTGCAGTGGCCGCGTAATCACCTTCCATATCCTGCAAACCGTCGGGCATCGGATCGGTCAGAAAACAGACCGCCGCGCACACCACGGCAAGAATGCCGATCAGCACAAGCCAAAACGGTGCTTTTTTGTAATGTATTACATTTTGAATGCGCTGTTTGACCCCCGTTTCACCGAATGCGATCGGACAGGCAGACAACCGAATGCGGTCGGTACTGCAGGTCAGCAGTGCTTCGGCATAGTCTTTTCGTTTTTCTGCATCAAACGCTTTCGTCACCCGTTCGTCGCAGGCGGATTCTATATCGCGGCACAGCATAACGATCGCACCCCACAGAAGCGGATTGAACCAATGCAAGCACAACAGAAGCCAAGTTGCCGCTTTCAGCCAATGGTCACCGCGGCGGATGTGTGCGTTTTCGTGTGCCAGAACGGCTGAACGGTGTGACGGCGGTAAGTTGTAGGGAATGTAGATCTTCGGGCTGAAAAAACCGAAAACGAAAGGTGTGACGGCCGCTTCGCTTTCAAATACGTTATCATGCAAACGTGTGGCCGTGGAAAGGTGCTTTTTCAAACGCAAGGTACTTATCAGCGTAAATACAAACAGAATAACTGCACCTGTAAGCCATATATAACCTGCAATTTCTGCCACATTCTGCGCGGAAAATCCGCTTTGAGCCGCCTGTTCTGCGGATTGTGCAAGAAACGGATTTACACGTTCATTAACCGCTTCGATGCCGCTTGTGATGTGTGCGACGTCGGCAGAGGAAAATGCGGGCGGGATCATCTCGGCACTCGGCAAGACACTGAGTCTGCTTTTGAAAGAAAAAGGCAATAATCGCAAAAAGGCAATGCCCCATAAAAAAGGAAACAGCGATTTCGGTGCTTTTTGCAGGATAAAGCGCAGAACAAAAGCCGCCGCAAGCAGCCAACAGGCGTTCAGCGATGCGTTGAGCACGGACAAAAACACTTCATTCACATCAACACCTCCTCAACGGTCAATGATCTTGCGGATCTGTGCGATCTCGTCTTCGCTGAGTTTTTTGCCTCTTGCAAACGCCGCCAAAAACGCGGGCAGTGAACTTTCAAACCTTTTTTCAAACAATTCGTCCATTTCCGCTTTCTGTGCCTGTTCTTTGGTGATGAGCGCAGTAACAACGGTGTCTTTGTTCTGCACCACGCCGCGTTCTGACAGGCGTTTGATGACGGTGTAGGTGGTGGTTTTTGACCAGCCCAGTTTTTCCTTGCACAGTTTTGCAAGTTCTCCGCTTGCAATCGGTTCATGTTCCCACAAAAGCAGACAAAAACGGTATTCACTTTCAAAAATTTTGGGTGTCTCCATGTTGTTCACTTCCTGAAATAAACTTGGTCTAATGTATTAGACTATCGTCATTCTAACACATTAGACCAAGTTTGTCAATACAAAATTCAGAAGCTGTTTTGCTGATTCTGTTTCGGTCGGTTTTTATATAAATTGAGTAAGGTAAACGGGAAGACAGAAGATATCTTTGTCTTTAGAAAAATCCTTTGTATAAATTAAATACTTGTTTAATATTCTTGCAGAATATTTTTCGCAGAAAACATCCAAAGACTTGTGTGTTCTGTAATTGGATGATTTAACTTCTACGGGGCAGATCTTGTTTTTTCTGCTTACCAAAAAATCAATTTCGTAATTATGTCTGGATGAATCACTCATGATTGTATAGTAAAAGAGTTCATTTCCGTTGGCGGTCAGAATTTGTGCTACGACATTCTCATACAAATATCCGAGATTTGCCCCGAGCTTATCGTTGAGCAGACTTTCGTATATAATATTTTCCGTAAAATCGCTGTCCTTGAACATCAGTGTAGTAAAAAGACCTGTGTCACAAAGGAATAATTTGAATTTTGAAATGTCTTTGTTGTTTGCAAGTCCGACCGACGGATCATTGGCATGATAGGATACAAGTACCGTTTTTGAATCTTTCATTTCTGCAATGAGTTCAAGCAGACTGTCGGTTCTTGCATCGGGGAGAATGCTTGAAATCTGAAAACGAGACGCATTTTTGTTGAGTTGTGCCGGAATGGAGTCAAACAGCATCGACGCTCTGCCCGTAGGATCGATTTTCATAAAATCATCTTCATACAGTTTAAGAATATCTCGTT
The DNA here is from genome assembly GCA_017396895.1 of Clostridia bacterium. Classification (GTDB taxonomy): domain Bacteria; phylum Bacillota; class Clostridia; order Oscillospirales; family Acutalibacteraceae; genus RUG806. Next base: position 7,771 of record JAFQKN010000141.1, on the reverse strand, counting down.
TGACTGCATCCACTTTGCGGAAATTGTTGGTTTCTATGAATTCCTGAACAGCTTGCGGCATCCCGCCAACGAGCATATAGAGTCTGAAATCCCGCATCATTTTTCTGTTCAATTGCTCGCCGACACCCGTGTGTAAACCAAAGCACTTTTTAAGCAACGGAATGCTTGTATAATCGCCGAGTGCCCACCGAAATTCTTCGTAATCCATAGGGTACATGGCGATCTTTCGTTCTTCGCTCGGTATCAGGATGTCTTTTACGTTTCTTCTTATGGAAATCAGGGAACCGGTTTCAAGGTAATCATATCTCCCGTCCTTTACGAGAAATTTAATAGCCTGCCTTGCTTTGGGGCAAAGCTGTACCTCATCGAATATAATCAATGATTTCCTTTCGGTAAGATCTGTTTTGTACAACAGTTGAAGTTGTAAAAAAAGATAGTTGAGGTCGGAAATATCCTCAATCAGTTCTTTTACGGCTTTCGGTGCGGCGGAGAAATCAATTAAAATATATGTTTCATATTCATTTTTGGCAAATTCTTCCGCAACGGTCGATTTTCCTATACGGCGGGCACCTTCTATGAGCAATGCTGTTTTTCCTGCGGATTCATTCTTCCACTCCACCAGTTTTTCATATATCTTTCTTTTGAACATGGCAATTCCCTCATTTTGTCGCAAAATTTATTTCGCTGTTTTTCCGCAAAATCGCAAAATCATTATTGCGAATATACTACAAAATCGCAAAATTTATATTCCTATTATACCACAAAATCGCAAAATGTAAAGAAAATGTTTTTGCTTTTTATAAAATATATTACGGTGCGTAGGATTCGGATTACTAAGTGTTTTATTCGGTAAAGCAAAGCGGCTGTTTTATTTCAAAAATTTAAAATTTTTACACCCCGAAAAGCCCGTCATATCGGGCTTTTTTGCATTTCGGAGGTGAAAAAGCGGGGCAGAAATCAAAACATGATTTTGCTATCATGCAGACACTGCGGACGGGCACAACGAACACAAGGAGATGTGTCTTTGAAAAAAAAACCGAAAATTTCCGCCGACGGTCTGCTTGATACCCTGTTGGAAACCGCCGAGGCATTGGTCCGGACGTTGCACGAGGAGGTCAGACAGGCTGAGCAGACAAAGGCAGAATTACGCAGTATCAAAGAATGGACGGGGGCGGCCAAGGAGTTGACGGCTCTTGTCAAAAGTTTAGGTGAACGGGAAACACGGCAGACCGCGCAAAGCAATCGCATCACGGTGCGTTTTATGGATGCCGAAGACTATACGAACTGATATTTTGTCCGTCACCGTGATGAAAGGAGAGTTCTTGTGGAGCATACGCTTCTGATTCCGCCTCCCAATGAAAAGCAGAAACTGTTTTTGCGGGATACACACAAATACGTAGCTTTCGGCGGTGCCCGCGGCGGCGGAAAGAGTTGGGCGGTGCGCGTGAAAGCGATGTTGCTGGCTCTGAAATACGACGGTATCAAAATTATGATCGTGCGCCATACCTACCCGGAACTGCGTGCCAATCACATTGTTCCCATGCGTGAAATGATCGGCGGATTGGCGATTTACAAGGAAACGGCAAAGGAGTTTTTGTTTCCCAACGGCAGTGTGATCTTATTCCGTCACTGCCAGACCGAAAAGGACGTGGACAAGTATCAGGGTACGGAAGTGGACGTGCTGTTTCTGGATGAAGCTACGCAGTTGAGCGAGGAACAGTACAACCGTTTCAAAGCCTGCGTGCGCGGTGTCAACAAATTTCCCAAACGCATCTATCTGACCTGCAATCCCGGCGGAGAAGGGCACGCCTGGGTGAAACGGCTGTTTATTGACCGCAACTACAACCACGGTGAAAATGCGGATGAGTATTCCTTTATTCAATCGCTCGTGACCGACAACAAAGCATTGCTTACCAGCGATCCCGATTACGTCAAACAGCTTGAAGCTCTGCCGCCGAAACTGCGCAAGGCGTGGCTGGAAGGGGATTGGAACATTTTTGAAGGACAGTTTTTTGAGGAATTTGCAGACCGTCCCGAATACTATACCGAACGCAGATGGACGCACGTGATCGAGCCGTTTGAAGTCCCTCCCGAATGGAACGTCGTCCGTTCGTTTGACTTCGGTTATTCCAAGCCTTTTTCGTGTGATTGGTGGGCGATCGATTACGACGGCAGAGCGTATCTGATCTTGCAGTTGTACGGTTGTACCGCCAATCCCGATGAGGGTGTGCGGTGGTATCCCGATCGCATTTTCAAGGAGATTCACCGCATTGAATGTGAGCACCGTTGGCTTAAAAACCGCCATATTACGGGAGTTGCCGATCCGTCGATCTGGGATGATTCACGCGGCAATGCCGTCATTGACAGTGCCGACCGTCATTTTGTGTACTTCTCCAAAGGGGATAACCGCCGTCTGTCGGGATGGATGCAGTGTCATTACCGTTTGGCTTTTGATGAAAACGGCTTTCCGATGGTCTATTTTTTCAATACCTGCCGCCATGCCATCCGCACCTTGCCGATGCTTCGTTTTTCGCAGACCGATCCCGAGGATCTGGACACGAAAATGGAAGATCACTTCGCTGATTCATTCCGTTATTTTTGTATGTCGCGTCCCGTTGCTCCCACGCGTACCGCACCCGTGCAGGAGTTGACGGATGATCCGCTGGATCAGCGCACGCACTATGCACCGTTCACCTACCGATGATTCAGGGTGGATCCCACCCCAATGAAAGGAGTTTTTATGAAAACAAAAACCGAGACAAAACAAGTCGCCGTTACCGCCGATGCAGTACGCGAAGCCGCACGCATACTCGAAAAATACCGAAGCGGTAAAGCATCCTTTGAACAGCGTATCGTTGACAATGAAATGTGGTTCCGCCTGCGCCATTGGGACCGTTCCCGTAAAAACGACAACCGCAAAAATGCCTCTGCGTGGCTGTTCAATTCCATTATCAACAAGCACGCCGATTTCATGGATGCAATTCCCGAATGCACCGTCCTTGCGCGCGAAGCATCCGACGTTCCCACGGCTGAAATGCTCAGCAGTGTCGTACCCGTTGTCTTGGAAAACAACGGCTTTGAAAACGTGTATTCAGACGCTTGTATGTACAAGCTCAAAAACGGCACCGCCTGCTATGCAGTACTGTGGAATGCGCAGGCCGACAACGGTCTGGGGGACATCGAGATCACGCAGGTGGATCTGCTGAATCTGTTCTGGGAACCCGGTATACGCAATCTGCAGGAAAGCCGCAACCTCTTTCACGTGCGCATTGCAGACAATGACGTATTGCTGGAGGAATACCCTTTCCTTGCGGGCAAACTCGGACAGCCTCTTGTGGATGTCAAACAGTATGCCAACGACGATCAAGCCGATCAGAACAACAAAAGTGCCGTTGTGGACTGGTATTATAAGCGTCGTGTAAACGGCAAGACCGTGTTGCATTATTGCAAGTTCGTCGGAAGTGAGATCCTGTTTGCCAGTGAAAACGAGCCGCTGTATGCAAACGGATTCTATGAGCACGGACAGTATCCCTTTGTGCTTGACACGCTGTTCAAGGAGGCAGGAACTCCCGTCGGCTTCGGCTTCATTGATGTGATGAAGGATGCGCAGGAAGCCATCGACGTATTGGGTACGGAAATACTGCGCAATGCCCGTATGTCGGCAAGACGCCGCTATTTTGCCCGTACGGACGGAGCTGTGAATGAAAAGGAATTTGCCGATTGGAACAAGGATTTCGTGCACGTCAGCGGTTCATCCTTGGGTGAGGAAAGCCTGCGCGAGATCACCACGCAGCCGCTTTCGGGCATCTATCTGTCCGTTTTGCAGGCAAAGATCGACGAACTCAAAGAGACCAGCGCCAACCGCGATTTCGTGCAAGGCGGCACCATGGGCGGTGTCACGTCGGGGGTTGCCATTTCCGCCTTGCAGGAATCGGGCAATAAAGTCGCTCGCGATATGATCAACGCTTCTTACCGCGTCTTTTCACAGGTGTGCACACTTGTCATTGAGTTGATCCGCCAGTTTTATGCCGTTCCGCGTTTGTTGCGCATTACCGATCCCAACGGTGCGCCGCAGTATGTTTCGTTCGATCATGCATCCATGCTTGCCCGTCCGCAGACCGATGATTTCGGAATTTACTACGGTGACCGTCTGCCCGTTTTTGATGTGCGGGTGAAAGCGCACAAGCAAAATCCGTTTTCCCGCAGTGCGCAGAATCAGGATGCGATCAATTTCTTTCAGATGGGTATGTTTGATCCCGCAAAATACAAGCAGGCACTTGCGTGTCTGGATATGTTGGACATCGAAAACAAGGACAAGATCGCACAGAGCATTGCGCGCAACGGACAGCAATACGAAGCGGCACAAACGGCATCACTTGCCGCCGTTGAGACGGGAGGTACGGTATGACGCAGGTATTATATTCGCGTTCAAACGCAGGTTTTACACTTGTTTGCAGAGGCCATGCAGACTATGCCCAACGCGGAAAAGACATTGTCTGTGCGGGGATTTCGGCACTGTGCGGTGCGCTGGAGATCTCGCTTGACAATCTGCAGAATAAGGGTATGGCGGTCTCTCATTTTTGCAGGACCGATGACGGATATTTTTATGCCGCGGCGCAGGCGGCGGAAATGAGCATCGGTGTGGAAACGGCTTTCGAACTTGTGTATGACGGTCTGTGCAGGATCGAAGAAGCCTATCCGCAAAATCTTTCATGCCGCAGACGTATTTTCAGAGAGGAGGAAAGTGAATGAGAAACATGATTTTGCAGTTGTTTTCGGATGCAGCCGCAGCCACGGACTCTGCCGCAGAGCAGTCACAGGATACATCCCGTGCGGATGAATCGCAGGAAACAGCCGAACAAGCCGGTCAGCACAACGAAGAAACTGCAGAGCAGGAAGCACCTGACGAACCCGCTGTGTCGGCACCGCAGGAAAATGCGGAAGACATTCTGCAACAACAGCGCATTGAACGCGGACGCGCCAAAATGCAGGATTGGATGCAACAGGGCGAACAGCTCAAAGCCTTTTATCCCTCTTTCTCTCTGCAGGATGAATACAATTCCAACGAGGAATTTGCGCATCTGCTGCGAGTCGGTGTCAGCGTGCGGCAAGCGTATGAGGCAACGCATTTGCCGCAAATTCTGAGTGCCGCCATGCGGTATGCCGCACAAAAAGCGGCAGAAAAAACAGCCAATGCCATGCGCAATGCCGCATTCCGTCCGCAGGAAAACGGCTTGCATGACCGCCGTGCGGGATTGCCGACGGATAAAACCGTTGACAGCCTGACACAGACGGATATCATCCGCATTCTTGAGCGTGTCGGCAAAGGCGACAAAATCACATTTTAACCAAATGCTTTTTCACGTTTGAAAGGAGATTTTTTGTATGAAACTTTTTGATTTACAGCGTTTTGCTGCCGGTGAAGTGATCAACACAACGGGCGGTATGATGGAAAACGGTACGATTACCGATGCATCTTCTCTTTCCGCTGAAATGAAAACATTCTATGACAAGACGCTCATCACGCTTGCAAGCGCAAATCTTGTGCACGAACAGTTCGGTCAGAAGCGTCCCATTCCCGCCAACAACGGCAAGACCATTCAGTTCCGCAAGTTTTCCCGTCTGCCCAAGGCACTCAAGGCCATCACCGAAGGCATTACCCCCAAGGGCAATAAACTCAACGTCACGGGCGTTACCTGCACGGTCGATCAGTACGGTGACTACATCGAACAGACCGATATGCTGGAGTTGACCGCTGTGGACAATACCATTGTCGAAGCCACCAAGGAACTGGCAGGACAGGCAGGTCTTACCCTCGATACCGTCGTCAGAAACGAGATCATCGGCGGCACCAACGTGTGCTATGCACCTTGCGTGGAATCCGACAGTGTCACCGAGATCACATCCCGTGCCGATATCACGGACAATTGCCGTCTGCGTGTGAAGGATGTTTTCCGTGCCGCGGCCGAACTCAAGGCCATGAATGCACCCAAGATCGGCAGCCATTACGTTGCCATCGTCCATCCGTACGTTGCATACGATCTGATGCAGGATGCCGGTGAGCAGTGGATCGGTATTCAGAAATATGCCGATCCGCAGACCATTCTGCGCGGCGAAGTCGGCACGCTTGCAGGCGTTCGTTTTGTCGAATCCACGGAAGCAAAGATCTACGGCCCGAATGAGATCAGCGACGGGTTCAGCCGTTTGCACGTCCATGCGGACAGCAGTGCTTCTTCCGCGCAGATCGCCGTCAGCGAAGTGCTGAGCGAATGCACATTTGCAACCCCCGTTGCGGTGTATGTCAACGGTATTGAAAACACCGTGACCGCAATCAGCAATGAGGACGGTATCAGCACCCTTACACTCGGCACTCCCGTCGAAAATCTGTCCGCAGGCGATATCATTTGCGGTGTCGGCGGCGGCAAGGACGGTTCCGCTGTTTTCTGTACGCTGTTCCTCGGTGAAAACGCATACGGCGTCACCGACATTGAAGGCGGCGGTCTTGAACACATCGTCAAACAGCGCGGCTACGGCAACGATCCGCTGAATCAGAGAAGTTCCGTGGGTTGGAAAGCCACAAAGGTCGCAAAGAGACTCATTGAAGAATACCTGCTTCGTTACGAATCGGGCAGTGAATTCTCTGCAACGGCAGAAACCAACTGATTTGCAGATCTTTGACCGAAAAAAAGAAAAACGGGATGCGGTTCGCGACCGCATCCCGCGCACAAAAAATGAATTTGAAGGAGATTTTTAATTATGGCTGAAAAGAAAAAAAAGAATACCGCTTGTGCAGAACCTGCAACCGTTCCCGTGTTTATACCCAAGACCGACAAAAACGATGACGCGCTTTTTGTGGCCGTCAACGGCAGAAGAATGCTCATCCGCAAAGGTGAAACGGTGGAAGTGCCGCCTGCCTTTGCCGAAGTGATCGCCCATTCCGTACAGGCCGGGCAGGATGCCGAGCGTTTCATCAATGCCGTTTCCAATGAATAAGAGGCACGCGTATGACTCTGAAGAAAGCAATGGCTCGGTTTGATACGCTGTATCCGAACGAACTGCCTTATGAAATGAAATTGGTATGGATCTCGGAACTCGACGGTCTTGTCTATGAGGAGATCATTTCACGGTATGAAGGCGGATTGCCCACACCGTTTACGGGGTATATTCCCGCAACACCGGGGACAACGGATTTGTTGGTTCCCTTTCCGTACGACAAACTGTATCTTGAACACATGGCCGCCGTTCTGGAACTTGTTCGCGGCAACACCGAGCGTTATAACAATGCTTCGGCGCTTGCGGCGTCTACGTTTGACGCTTTCGCCGCCGAATACAACCGTACGAATACGCCGTTGCAGACGGACGCGATTCACTTTTGAAAGGAGTGAAGAATTTGCGTTATCCGAAACAAAAAAAGATGCCTATGAAAAGTTACCGCATCGAAAATATGAGTGGTATTGACCGCAGCGGTTTCGCGCATCCCGGTTGCTTGCAGGACGCTTTGAATCTGACGGAAGATTCCTATCCGCATTGGAAAACGCGGTCGCCCAGAGGATTCTGGCACATGGTCCCCAAGGATAAAAATGACACGAATACGGGGGTGTTTTTTCAGCCCCATTCCGTCAGCGGTGCTTGTTCGCTGGAGGAAGGTCTTTGCTGGACCACGGGGACGCAGGTCGTTGCATTCGGTAAAGTGCTCAAAAACGTCACCTTGACCGCCACCGACAAGAAACAGCTTCTTCCCGTGGGCAGGGATCTGTTTGTTGTGCCCGAC
>JAFQKN010000140.1 GCA_017396895.1 Clostridia bacterium | reverse complement strand
AGAGATCTGCAAGCAATACAAAGCGGAAATGATCGTCTGCGGTCTTCCAAAAAACATGGACGGCAGTGAAGGATTCCGTGCTGAAAGTTGCAAAGAATTCGCAAAACTGTTACAGCAAACAACAGGTTTACAAGTGCAATTGTTTGATGAGCGTCTCACAACCGTATCCGCACACAATTACCTGAATGCAACCAACACGCGCGGCAAAAAACGAAAGGAAACCGTGGACGCGGTTGCGGCAACGCTGATTCTGGAAGACTATCTGACCTACCGCAAGAACACAATAAAATGAAAAAAGGCTCTGATCCGAAACAAACGGATCAGAGCCTTTTCATTTGCATGATTTACTTATGTTTCTTTGCGATAGCGACCGCTTCGGCTGTTACAATGCCGTTGGTGCACAAAACACAATCCGGTCTGTCAAACACAACAGGTTGACCGTCATAATTGACCATTTCACCGCCTGCTTCCGTGATAATCACATACGAAGCCATATAGTCCCACGGGGAAAGACGGTTTTCAAAAAACACATCCTGCCGTCCGCAGGCAACGGCGCACATATCGATAGCCGCTGAGCCGCCGCGCCGAATATCAGATGATACCATAAACAGTTCTTTTGCAAGTGAAAAGGCTTCCTCGGCCAGTTCTGCCTTGTAATAAGGAGACGTACCGAAACAGACAAGCGAATGTGCCAGATCGTTCTTGCTGACCGCGATCTTCTTACCGTTGCAATATGCGCCTTCACCGCTGTGTGCTTGAAACAGTTCATCTTTATACGGATCGTAAACCGCACCGAATACCGGCATCCCATCTTTGAGCATACCAACGGAAATAGCGGAAGCTCTGAAATCGTGGATAAAGTTCGTTGTTCCGTCAATCGGATCGATCACAAAACAAAAACCGTTGTGTGCGTCCTCTGCACAGTTGTCTTTTTCTTCAGCAAAAAACTTTGCATCGGGAATGATTTTTACAATTTCATCCATCAAAGTTTCCTGCACTTTTACATCATAAGCTGTCACAAAGTTTGCAGAACCCGGTTTTTCGATCACACCGTCTTCCACATCAGCCGCATTGTGTGCCTGCAACATAATTTCACCGCAACGGCGCATGGCGTCAAACAATTTATTTTCTTGTTCTTGAGTCAAATAACGCATTCAAATCCCAACCTTTCCGAATAACAGTGTTATCTTACAACATTTATTTGATAAATTCAATCCGATTTCAAGAAAATCATTTACAATTATTGTCACATTATGTTAAAATATGTAAAAAGGTCGGTGATAATTATGGGAAAATTCAGCGGCGTACTGTTGGCAAGTGACTTGGACGGTACGCTGACAAACGATCAGGGGATCATTACGGATGCCGTGAAAAAGGCATTGGCTTATTTTCGTGCCGAAGGCGGATTATTTACGGTTTGCACAGGACGCACATATATGGGTTTTCATAAGTATGATCCGTCTTATATCAATGCACCCGTTTTGCTGTGCAACGGTGCAATGGCTTACGATTATGCAAAAGAAGAAGTTGTTTTCAGCAACGCGATCGGTAAAGAAGGGATTGACTGCATTGAGGCGCTCATGCGAGAATTTCCGGACGTTGCGATCGAAATGTATCCGTTTAACAAGACCTATGCCATTCATATAAATCCCGATTCGGAACGCCATTTTACAAATCAGGATATTCCGTTTACCGTCATTGATCATCCTGCACAGACCGAATTTCCGTGGGTAAAAGCAATGTTGTGTGCAAATGAAAAAACGCTTGACGTACAGGATTTTCTGCGAAAAAACAGTTTTCCCGGCATCACATTCTTACCCACAACCGGAAGTTTCATTGAACTGTTGAAAGTCGGGGCAGACAAAGGAACGGGACTTCTGCAATTGGCCGCATGTCTCGGAGTAGATAAAAAAGACGTGTATGCGGTCGGAGATGATTACAATGACAAGGAAATGCTCATTGCCGCACAAAAAGCGTTTGTTCCGTCCAACGGCAAAGCAGAAACAAAGCAACTTGCCGATCACATTGTCCGTTCCAACAACGATGGATGCGTGGCAAACGTGATCGAAATACTCGATAAACTGTATTAAAAAGGAGAAAAATAATGAAAAGATCGTTCAGTTTATTATTAACACTCTTATTACTGATCTCGGTAAGTGTTTTTTCAGCGCAACCGACTTTGGCGGCAAGCAACCGACCGGGAGATATTGACAATGACGGCTATGTAACGGTGGCGGATGCGCGCATTTGCCTGCGCTTTTGTGTCAGCTTGTGCGACCTTGACGCAAATGACCAATATGCCGCAGACATTGACAATGACGGTTTTGTTTCAACCGGCGAAGCAAGAGAGATCCTTCGCTTTGCCGTGGGGCTCACCAGTGAATACATCAAACAGCATCCGGCCGACATAAAACCGCAAACACCGACGAAACCTTCGGATTTACCGGAAGATGCCAAAATTCTTTACATGACATTCGATGACGGCCCGTCCAAATATACGGATGATATTCTTGACATTCTGGATCAATACGGCGCAAAGGCCACCTTTTTTGTCATGTACCAACCCGATTACTCGCATATGTACAAAGAGATCGTTGATCGCGGTCATGCAATTGCACTGCACACATACAGTCATGATTATGCAAGCATTTATTCTTCCGATTCGGCATATTTCCGCGATCTGCAAAAAATTTCGGACTACGTTTACAACCAGACCGGTGTCCGCACAAATCTCATTCGTTTCCCCGGCGGCGGCAGCAATACCATCAGCAGAAGCTATAACTACGGCATCATGAGCAGACTTACAAGAGAGGTTGAAAACCGAGGGTATGTATACTTTGATTGGAACGCAAGCAACGAGGATGCAAACGGTCGTGCGATGTCCTGGCAACAGATCCGCGACGCCGCAATCGGTTACCGACAGCAGGAAATCGTGATGCTGATGCACGACACCAACGCAAAATACACAACCGTACAAGCATTGCCGTCGATCATTGAACATTATCAAGCCCGCGGTTATCATTGCCTTGCATTGACGGAAGATTCCGAAACGGCACATCACGGCGTAAACAACTGAAAAATCTTTGTATTTTATCCCGATTCCGCAATTACGGAGTCGGGATATTTTACTTTATAGGAAACTGCGTTTTCTATAAAGTAAAAAAATATTGTATGTCCCTGGCGAACGCACGCTTCACGTGCTCGGAGATGGACGAATCGAAAACAGTCGCCGCGTTACGGCGAAGCCGTTTTCTTGTTCTATGTGCATTTTATATGTTTTAGATTGAAAGGTTTGCTTACCGTCAAAGGTTTTGTATTCGGAAAAACCGTCAAAAACCAGCCCGCATTTTTCCATCACCCTGCCGGATGCGGGATTGTCAACGGCGTGATTGGATACAAAGTCCCGCACACCGTGTTCTTCAAAGGCAAAGCGGATCATTCTTTTGGTTGCTTCTGTGGTGTACCCTTTGTTCCAGCAATCAAAACGGATATTATATCCGAATCCCCACGCTCCGATCGTTTTTGCATCGGGGCCGATACTGCCGCTACCGATCAGCAGATCATTTTCTTTCAGTACAAATCCCCAGTGAAAGTTATTATCATCGGGAAGAATGACATTGATCCAATGCAAAACCTCATCCGTGTTTGTGTACAGATCGTACGGCATAAATCTATTCACTCTTTCATCGCTTAACCAAACAAATGCGGCATCGGCATCCTGTGGCGTAATGGGGCGCAGGATCAGGCGTTCTGTTTCGAGAACGGGTGTTGTTTCTATGTATTTCAGTTGTTGTACGGTCATTGCGCGGCATCCTTTCTGTTTGTTTCTTTATTCAGATATTTACAACTGCATCCAAGCACAATTCGAGCGCAAAAGCAAATGAATCATTCCCCCAATTTCGCTCATCGTAATTCTCGACATCTGCGAGTGTATCGGCTGTAAACAGAATACTCCCCCATATCACATTGCGAAAAGATGCGCAAGCTGCAAGGGCCGCACATTCCATTTCCACAACTTCACAACCTTCCCGTTTTCTGTATTCCACTTTTCCCTTTGTTTCACGGTAAAAGCCGTCAGTGGTCCATGTAATTACTTCACGGTATTCCAGTGTGTGTTGCACCACCGTCTTTTCGATCGCACACAGTGCTCGTTGGTTGATCTCAACAAACCGAGACGGCGGCATATAATGATACGACGTTCCTTCATCACGCAAGGCTTTATACGGTATGATAAACACATTTTCTTCGAAGTCCGTGAGAGCACCGCAACATCCGCCGCTGATGATCTCCCGAACACCGTAACCGATCAACCACTCCAATATCTGAACGGCAGCCGCAGAACCAACGGGAGCCTGACACAGACAAACATCCTCCCCCTTATGCTTAACAACATAGATCGGATAGTCTTTGGTTTCCGATGTAAACTCGCCTACACGAACAGCATTATGCGTTCTTGCATATTCATCAATATGTTCTCCTAAAAAAGCAAATACGGCTTTCTTGGGGAGATTTAAATTCAATTTTTCGTGCGTTGGCACAATAACGGCACTTTCATCCGAGTCAAACTCAAGAATCGGAATTGTATTTTTAATGATCATTATTCTTTCTCCTTTCTGAAGATATCCAGCATGTGGATAGACAGCCCCGTACTGTCTTCGCGTTCACACAGCACGGATAAAAATTTCATATATTCATCAAATAACCGATCGGACATACGATCAAAGCTGTCATCGAAAAGATACGACAGCATATCCACACCGACAAAGTGCAACCGCGTAACATTATAATTTCGCATGAGTGCGTCAATATCGGATTTTCTGTACAGTTCAAAGACTTCTTCGGGAATGGATCTTGCGTGATAATCGTCAAGAATGGCACCTTTGTCGAGGTATTCAAGGATTTTTCCGTTGTAAAAATACTTGTACATGGTCGTATCATTGTTACAGTATGACACAAACACAATGCCGCCATCCTTGCATATTCGCAAGGCTTCACGCAAAGCCTTATGTTTGTCTGCATCCGTAAACAAATGATACATCGGCCCCAAAAGCAACACGATGTCAAATGAGGCATCCGCAAAGCGTGAGAGATCGCAGGCATTGGCTTCATAAATGTGCATATTATGATGCTCATTTTTCTTTTTCTGCATCTGCGTTATGTGTGCGGGTGTCAGATCGACAGCGGAGACCTCATAACCTTTTTCCGCAAGTGCAAAGGAATAACGGCCCGTGCCTGCACCGATCTCAATGATCTTGGCTCCGCTGAACAGATACTTTTCAATGAATTGCATGGTAATCAGAAATTCCGGCATACGGCTTTTTCTGGCAAATCTTCCGTCCTCGTCATATTTTGAGTAAAAATCGACAACGCGGTTCCCTGTTGCTTGCATTTTTCGATTGAACAGCTTTGACAGTTTCATAAACATTTCCTCCAAAATAAAAAAATACGGTACAGACTTGTTCATTTCCAAGTCTATACCGTTGTTTTCAAATCAATATTATAAAAAGCCTTTTACGTTATGAAATGAAACACAGCAATACAGACCTGTCTGATGCATGATAAGCATCATAAACAGGCCATTGAGAATCCATATGAAACTGAATGCTCAATACAGGTTTCATCATAATATCTCCATTTATCGTTTTTAGCAATATAACACAAATGTTTCGATTTGTCAATAGGCAGAAAGAACCGAATGCAGTTTTTTCATTGCGTCGTCAATGAGTGCCGCCGACGAAGTGTCCGAAACACCAGCCACAAACGTGTCGCATTTTGACATCGGTAACAGAATACGCACCGCATCGGACGTGCCGACAGCCGCAGCCATACGCTGTGTAACTTCCCCCAACAGCGCATCGGCAAGTACGATTCCTAAAGGACCGACGATCACATCTGCTTTTGCGGCACACACCACAACGGCATTCTCTCCTGTTGCCGCTTTTTTTGCTCCGCCTTTGAGCATATTGGACGTAGCAATGCTGTTGGTTCCGACGGCGATCAGGTCCGTATCGGGAAACTGCAGTAAGATCTGCTGTACCAATTGTTTGCCGAGATTGCCGCCCTGTCCGTCAATTACAAGAACTGTCATTATGTATCACTCCCCATTCCGTATTGTAACACATTGCACACGACAATACAACAGTCTGAGCAACAAAAAAAAGCCCCTGCCGGGCAAGACATATAACAAAAATAGAAATGACCCTTGACAGCGTTTCTTCACACGACTGCCAAGGGTCATTTCTGATCTATCTTGATATCTAACATCTTTTTAACCTCTCTTTCTATTGTATCGTCTGATCTTCAGATGCAACTTTTCAGTTCCTGTACCAACAACACGCTCTGTTTCTTTTCATACTCAAAAGTGAGTTCCTCTGATGTCTTGCGGATCTGTTTGTTATCATTGTGAAGATCATTCCTGAGATCTCTTTCCGGCTTTCTCCAACCATCTATACCGTACTTACTTTGCTTCGGTACGCGACTTGTATTTGTTCACTTTTTTGTTTTATGGTAAGAGTTTTTTTGAAACGACCAATTTTCTTACTGCTGAGTTACATTTTCTTTTTGTTCTTCAACTTCTCAGAATCTTGGGTTGGTTTCGCCTTCAGGACCTCTGGGTTACCTTTTCATCGGTATCACCTCTTTCTGTCTATACTATAGCACACGTTTTTACAATTTGCAAGATGGCAATTTGTACAATGTTAACTTAATTTTTTAAGCATTACAGAGAATTATAGTTAATATGCACATAAGTTTTCAACAATCTATTGACTTTAGTCTTTGCAATATGTTATTATAAAAGTGTTGGCGGCTTAAAAAGCCGCCTTTTTTATTGCAATTTACTGTCTTCCGACAACTTCTTTTGCTTGTATTTGGGAAGTTTTCCGACGACGGTCGCGTAACTGTGGTCTGTCATTTCCAAAATCAGTTCGTCGGGAATGCTGTGGATGGGAAACGTATTGAAATACGGCTGCTGCACAGGCGGACAGTGATATCCGCGGACGATCACACCGGGATACAATTGTCTGTAAAAATCCCCCGTCATGCGTTCACAGTTCAAGGTCACTGTCTGCTCTGCATTGAGCATAAATAACTGTGCAAAGATCTTCCCTTCCACTTTTATGATATCACTGTCGGGACCGAAGGGATGATCCACGTATGCGCCGTTTTTGGAAAGACAATAAGTAAGCAAATCGGAATTATTCATTGAAAACCACCTCAAGAGAAAATAAATACACGATGGTTTATAGTTGCATTTCCAACTCTAAACATTTCCATTCTTCACCAAGTACAGTATAGGTCTCTGTCTTTTCTAATACAACATCCTTAAAACCAACAGCTTTGTAACAGTAATAAGCAGGTTCGTTGTTTTCAAAAACGCCCAAAGAAACCTTTTTAGCACCATAAATATCTTTTGCAAATTTCAATCCTAATTGAAGCATTGCTTTGCCATAGCCCTTGCCACGCCTTGCAGGATCAACAACTACAAAACCGAATCGCAGTTCATCAAAGCTTTCCGACGGTCTTCTCATTGTAAAAAATCCTACAATCTCATCCTCTTCAATTGCAGTAAAAGCCATAAGATTTTCAACAAAACTGAATTTCTTTTTACTTATGGGATACTTGCCCATAACACCTGCCGACCACTTGTAAAAGGATATTTTATCATTGCTCCAAGAAAGGATTGTATCTGCATCATTTTTATTGTAAGGTCTTAATCTTAACATTAGAATCCCCCACTAAATTAGGATAGTTATAAAACTTTTCTCATAACAACTTGTCCGTTATTTCTTGCAACTTCAACGAAGCCTGCTTTCTTATAGAGCTGTACAGGTCCTTGAAAATCAAAATCATCTCTGTTTTCGGAAAGTTTGGGATAACCTTCAACAGCCTGATATCCTTTTGTTTTTGCATCACTGCATACCCTTTCAATAAAAGCAGATGCAATTCTCTTTCCTCTGTACTCCGGAGCAATTTCAAAACAAACAATGGAAACAGTCTTTCCGCAAGTATTTTCTTTTGCAAATTGCGGAACAAAACCCGAATAACTTTCAATATCTGCGGCATTGCACCAACCGATAGAGATATCACCGTCAAAAGCTAAATAACCGTGTATTTTATTTTCGTTCAGCATTTTTACAGCATACTTACGGAGTGTTTTCTTAACACCAAAGATTTTGAACTTTTTAACCATCCTTTTAATTGTTTCTTCATCCTGATTCGGAGAAGTGCAATAGCATGGTCCGTTTGGATTGCCGTCAGTAAATGCACGATTATCAAAAAAATCAAGATAATCCTTATTTAATTCAGAAGTTAAAGGCTTTATTGTAATTTGATTCATAAAATAATCCTCTGAACTTTAAAAGTAAAATGAATTATATTAACATTTAGCTGTTTTAATAATATTTTTCATAAGAGCTTTTCCAATTCTGCAAGAAGTTTAGCTTTCATATCTTCCAATTCATTAGGAGAAGGTTTATTATCTTCTGCCCACATGATCTCCTTTGGTAACCACCAAACGGGGCCTTTGCCATTATTTCCGTAAGCCAACAAATCCCCGGCTTTTCTTGGGAAGATGTGCCAATGCAAATGAATATCACCGTTACCGAGGCATTCGTAATTTATCTTTTCGGCACCGAAAGCATTTTTTACAGCTTCAGCAACTATTGTCATTTCAAGCAGATATTTTGCTCTGAAATCAATATCCAAATCGAAAAGCTCTACAACGTGTTGCTTACAAATGAATAATGAATAGCCGTAAAAATGATGATTCCAACCTAAAATAACATATCCGGTATCAAGTTCTTTTATAAACCACGGATTTTCACCTTTTTTGATTTGCTCAATGACATAGCACATATCACATTTTACTTTATTAAAAGGATTGAGTTTTAACTTCATTCTATTTTCCCTCTTGCGCAAAATTATCGCTCTGACTTTAACAAAGCATAATAACACGCATCGCAAATCCCTTGATTATTCCAATCAGAACTGCGCAATGTTCCTTCGTATTTCATATTGCATTTTTTCATGACCTTTCCCGAGTTCGGATTTCTCGGATCGTGCCTTGATTCAATGCGCTGTGCATTTATGACATCGAACAAATAATCCATAACCGCTTTCAGTGCTTCGGATGTAATTCCCTGATGCCACCAAGGTCTTCCGATGCAATATCCGATATGCATCATGGAAACTTCTTCATTCATGTGCACAACAGCGATATCCCCGATCGGTTCATCACCGTTTTCTTTTAATACAATGGCCCAATGGTAGTATTGATCGTCGGCATATAAGTTTACCCACTCATCAATTACAGATTGGCTTATGTCCCGATTTTCGTGCGTTTTCCACATCAGAAATTCGGTGACTTGCGGATCCGAAGCCCAGTTTTTATACATTGCGTCGGCATCTTCAGGCACATATCTTCTTAAAATCAACCTGTCTGTTTCCAGTCTTTGTGTTCCGCAATGATTCATTTTTTCAACTCCGTTCATCAATTATGATACTTTATAAAAAACTGAATTTTGCTCTCAGAAAATGTCTGTAATCGGGTGCAGTTTCTGCTTGTGCAAATTCCTTTCGGATCGTGGTTTCGATCCACGACAACATTTGTTTGCTGTGTTGTTCATATCTGCGGATGCGTATGAGTCCTTCGTTTTCCGCTTTGAGAAGTTCACAGTAAGCATCTTCGATATATTCCACATCCGAAACCGACACAGGCTGCGCAACGGCAACGGCATCGGGAATGCCGATATCGATTGCCGTTTGTACGTCAACGTCGGCAGAGTAAATATAACCCGATATCCCCTTGTATGTATCCCGTACGGCATCGGGGTAATATTCATCCAACCGAAGAATGCCGTCCGTGTCAAAGCCGTAACTTGCCCACGTGTGCCATTTTCCGTTATGTGCAAAGCCTGTTTCCCTGCAATATTTTTCAACAGCATTGCTCAGATACACCGGCACGTTTTCTCGTTTGGCTGACAAATACAACAACGAACGTTCGTGGTTTGACACATGAGGTTTCAACACACAAAGGCCGCCAACCTGTGAAGCATGAAAAAACAAGTCAATTCACTCCCGCAATATTTTCTTATTCATTGTAACACAGGCAAACAAGCACTGCAAGCACAATCTGAAAAGCAAAAAGGGACGATTGCATTCGGCACAGACCAAAATGCAACAGCCCCCTGCTATGATATTTATAAATGTTCCATGATATAACCGCAGTTGAAAAACAGCAAACCCGTCAACAGCGTCAATCGTTTATAGCCCATTTTTGTTTCGGATCGTCCATCGGTTCCATTTCATATTCCGGAACCAGGTCAAGAGATTCCTCTGCATTATGGCTTTCATCATCCTGTTGCTGTATCGTTTTTTCCGCTTCAATATACGCTTTAAGTATTTCGTTTGCGGCAGCAGGATCCGCTTTGGCAGGATCAAGAGGAAGTCTGAACATGGCTTTGAATCCGTTGTAGTTTTCGGCAAATGCAAACGTACCGTCGGATTGCATGGTTATGATTCCATCATGGGGCACAAAACCTTCGTAAACGGCAAGATGCACATTCTTGTCGGCAAAAATATCAAGATTGTCACAAGAATACAGATAATACAACACTCCGTTTTCTTCCATTCCGTCAGCAGACGTATTCAAAGACCATGTGTTGACTTTCCATGCGGGATAGCCTTCGATGATCACGGACATTCCCAGCGGATTTCCGTCTGCAACGGAAAGAGGCGTGCCGTCTGCCGATGCAACAGACACCACATAATAACTGCATTCGGATTGTATTGTATCACTTTCAATTTTCTCCCCGTTAACAAGTCCGAGAAAACTTACCGTGTATCCCTTGTCGGTCACGGATTTGGTGATGTTACTTTGTTTTACAAAAGAATCTGCAACCTGACTTTCACCAAAATGCTCGGCAACATCACCGGCAGACAGCAAGTTTGAGATTGCAAATGCAGAAACGGATATAAGCACAAAAATGAGTGTCGCGGCTATAAGAATTTTTACAGTTTTTTTCATATACGGTATTTCCTTTCTGTCTGCCGCCGCTTTCATCGATTCCACTGCGTTTCTTTCGAAACTATCATTGAAACAAATGCGTTCCATTTCTTTTTTATATCTGTTTTCAAAGTTCATTCCGAAATTTCTCCTTTCAGTAAATCTCTTGCCCTTGCAAGACGTGTTCCGACCGTTGCTGCGGGTAGTTTTAATACGGCGGCTATTTCTTTGATTGAGTACCCCTCATAATAGTAGAGATGGATAACCGTGCGATATCGTTCCGGAAGCGACATAACAACGGATAACAGATCGGCATTCTGATCCGAAAAAGGGATTTCCTCCGTTAATGGGAGATGATTTTTGGATGCAGATTTGCGCATATTCTTTGCGGTGTTGATCGTCACGCGAAGAAGCCATGCTTTTTCATGGGCACTGTCATTGAATTTCGGTTGTTTACTGATCAGTTTAATAAACACTTCCTGAACGACATCCTCTGCATCATCGGTTGATCTCAAGATTGCAAAAGCGGTTTTCAACAATGAATCGCTGTACGTTTTTACGATTCTGTTTATGTATTCATCGGTACCAAATGAATGCATTGCTTTAACCTCCTTTCACCTTTTAAACAACTGAGACTGCGGTTTTTTTTCATTTTATCAGAAAAAATTTATATTTTCACAAGAAAACGGCTTCGCCGTATGCCTACGGCGACCGTTTTCGATTTGTCCATCTCCGAGCACGTGAAGCGTGCGTTCGGAGGGACATACAATATTTTTGCTTTATGGAAACGCAGTTTCCTATAAAGTAAAAAACTGCCCTCACGGTTGT
>JAFQKN010000139.1 GCA_017396895.1 Clostridia bacterium | reverse complement strand
TGCAAAAGCTTGCGGGTCAAGGGCAGAGCCCTTGTCGCCCATCGCAATGGGCGAAACACTCCTTTCCTCCAAAAAGCGCAGGAGAGTAGAAAAACAATTGAGTATTGTTTTTCGTAGAGAACCCTCGCAGGGGGAAGACTCTCCCAATTTGTGGGAGAGATTTCACGAAGTGACAGAGAGGGACGGGGCTGTTAGCCTCTATTGTGCCAAAGGCACAACGATAACAAAATGTAATGCTAAATCATAATTTACAACGTTCCGTGAAGATGCCTTTCATTTTTATTCTTATTTCAGCAACCAACCGTAATCCTGCCGACAGTCAAGCACATAATCAATGTGCACAGATGTATTTTCTATGTGATAAACGGCGACATATTTTCCTTCCAACGGCATTTTGCGGTAATAATCTTTTTCAATTGCTTCGCCGTTCAGATACGGACATCTTCGCGGCATATCCGACAATGATTGCAATGTTTTCATGATTCTTTTTTTCAGGATCTTCGCACTGCTTTTGTTCACATTGGAAACAAAAGCAATGTGTTCGGCAATTTGCTTTTTGGCTCTGTCGGAAACATAAACCTTGTATTTCATATTTACTCTCCGATTACTTCATCCAGATAATCCGAAAGTTCATCCAGTGTGATATCACGAACACCTGCAATTCTGTCCGCCTCCACACGAAGCAACTCCTCACGCAAGGCAAGCATTTTTTCACGGCGGGTAAAGGCTTCGATATCCATAACGACCAGATCGCCCTCACCGTTTTTGGTAAGATAAACAGGCTCCCCCGTTCTTTTGCAAAGTTCGGAAATCTCATTATAATTCTGACGGATGGCTGCGGACGGGCGGATATTCATAATCTTCAACTCCTGATAGCATTATTATACCTATATTATAACCGAATTATACTACCGTGTCAATATTTTCTCCGAAATGAAGTGACAAAAAATGAAAATCACAAACACCTGCGAACAAATAAAAAATACTTTTCATAACGGATTTGACCTGTCCCGTTGGCGCACATATGCCGCAGGTATTTCCGACGAACTGCCCTCAAAATGCGAAAACGATGCAAAGGATTACGATTTTGAAAAAAGCGTTCTGCCGACTCTGAATGCAGCATTGCATGATGATAAAATAGACTTCGTAAACAGCAACTTTCAAGCGGTCATCAACACATTGAACGAGCATCTTTGCACACTTTTTGAGACAGAGCCCGACATTCACATCGTTTTGTATCTCGGCCTTTGCAACGGTGCAGGCTGGGCGACCTCGCTTAACGGCAAAAATACGGTACTGTTGGGCATCGAAAAGATCATCGAACTGAATTGGGGCGACGAACGCAATATGCGTGCATTGATCTTGCATGAGGTCGGCCATCTTTGGCATAAGATGCACGGCAAACTGTATCTGCCCGATTTCACGAAACGCAGAAAAGGCATACAGCAGTTGTATCAGGAAGGTGTCGCCATGGTGTGTGAACATATTCTTTGCGGTGACGATGACTTTTTTCATCAGGACAAAGACGGTTGGTTGCAATGGTGCTATGCAAATGAAAACGAACTCAAACGGGAATATCTTCGCCGTTTGGACTCAAAAGAGAGTATACAGGACTTTTTCGGTGATTGGTGTTCCTACAAAGGACATTCGGATACAGGCTATTTTCTCGGCAGCCGTTTTGTTCGTCATTTGATGAAAACACATTCACTGCAAGAAATTGCAAACCTGTCCTATCGAACACTCAACAAAGAATTCAGTTATTTTGCGAACATCACGATCGAACCGCTGTCCCCTGCCGACTACCCAAAATGTGCAAACTGACGGGATACATCCTGTAGGGGAGTCGTTCCGGCTCCCGTGGTAAAGGTACAGAATCGGACGATGGATCCATATTCGGAAAAGGCACTAACATTTGTTGTGAAATTGCAAAAAAAGTTGGGCACCGTAGTTTTGTGCCCCTTTCAACCGTTTCAAAAACAACATTTTTCGTTTTTTCCATCGGGAGCCGAAACGACTCCCCCACACGGCGCGGTGGGTTTTGCTCGGTCATTTTGCTTTGCAATTGCACAAAACTCCCCTCACCCGCAATCTGTTTTTATCGGCTCTCCGACCTTTTCCAAAAACTGTTTATTATTCTCACACAGCAGAGGTGAACCATGCGCAATCCCGAAGAAATCATATTTGAAATTGACGATGTTTCAAAACTGTGTTCAATTGAGCAAAAACACACGGTCAAACGTGCCGATCTTGCACAGTTCAACGAACACCTGAAACTTTGCAAACCGAAACACAAAAGACTGTTTTTCAAAGGCGTCACGCCGTCCGATTGGAACACATGGGCGGCCGAAGGCACCGAATATTATCTTTTATATGCAGGCGAAAAGCCCGTTGCGCGCTGTGCGATCGAAAAATACAGCGATACCGCATGGGAAGCGGCGGATGTAAAAACCGTTCCTGCCTATCGCAATCAAGGGCTTTCAAAAGAACTCGTTTGCTTTGTTACACGGAAAATTCTGGAACAAAACCGAACAGCGACCTGCTCCACGTTGCCGACCAATCATGCCATGTTGCACGTGATACGCACCTTGGGATATCGCAAAGCCGACATCGGAAAATTCTTTGACGTGACGATCGAACCGCTGTCCCCTGCCGACTACCCAAAATGTGCAAATATATGGAATATGCAGGCTCAACCGCTTGCTGAAACGTGGAAAAAAGAGATCGAATCGGGCAACCGCCTTGTTTTCATTTACAAGATCAACGGTACATTCATCGGTGAAGGAGCCTTGGTTTCGGATGCACACGATGCGGATTACACGATCCCCGGTCAACGCGTTTACATATCGCGCATGATCGTCAAAAAAGAGTACCGCAACCGCGGCATCGGCGGTGAGATCCTCGCTTTTCTCATCCGCAAAGCCAAAGAAACGGGCTACACCGAAATAACGCTCGGTGTGGATCAAGATAATTTGAACGCACTGCACCTGTACCGCAAACACGGCTTCACGGAAGTGCTTTTTGAAGGCACCGATGAAAACGGAGCCTATTACAAACTTTTGAAAAGGATATAAACACATGAATCCGTATCTCAAAAATCTCAACCGACTGGAATTTGTCGTCACCATGGCCTGTACGGGCAGGTGCAAACACTGCTCACAGGGCGAACACACAAGTGCCGAACATATTGACACAGCCCTTGCCGCCGATGCCGTACGAAAGGTCGCAAGCCGTTTTAACATGGAATCCGTCATGACCTTCGGCGGTGAACCGCTTTTGTATCCCGATACCGTGTGTGCCATACATGAAACCGCAATGCAGATGCACATTCCTCTTCGGCAGCTCATCACCAACGGATTTTTCAGCAAAAATACCGACCGCATCCGCACCGTTGCCGCACAACTTGCCCAAAGCGGTGTCAATGAAGTGTTGCTGTCTGTGGATGCTTTTCACCAGGAAACCGTTCCGATTGCGCCCGTTCTTCTGTTTGCACAGGCCGTGCAAGCGGAAAATGTGAACATCCTCGTGCACCCGGCATGGCTTGTCAGCGAAACGCACGACAATCCCTATAACCAAAAAACAAGAGAGATCCTGCGGCCGTTCAACGAAATGGGCATTCCCACCAACGAAGGCAACGTCATTTTCCCAAGCGGAAACGCATTGCGGTATCTGGCCGCATATTTCGACACCGACCGCCTGCCCGACAATCCCTACCGCGAAGACCCGACCGACATCCGCGCCGTTTGCATCGGTGCAGACGGAATGCTCCTCGGAAAAAGCATTTATGAACGTGACATCCTCGAAATCCTCAGCGAATACGAACCGTAAAGGTGGAATATATGAACATAAAAACCTTTTTCTATTGTCTTGCGGTGCAACGCAGTCCGAAAAAATATGCACGTGCGGTGCGTGAGCTCGACTGCAAAACAGTTTTTACTGTTTTCGAACGGAGATTTTTCAGTTGACGGCATTATACCAATCCCCCACCAAACATGAAGCCCGATTGCGCAAACATAAAGTCCGATTGTGAAAACATGAGCCCCGATTGCGCAATTTTCAGTTGACAACAATGTGCCGATTGTATATAATATATTGGCAAAATGAATGACCGGGTGTGGCGCAGCTGGGAGCGCGGG
>JAFQKN010000013.1 GCA_017396895.1 Clostridia bacterium | reverse complement strand
CTCGCAAGAGAAGAAATAAAGTTCTGAAGGCTGCTAAGGGCTACTACGGCTCCAAAGCAAGACTTTTCAAGACCGCAAAACAGGCTGTTATGAAGTCCGGCAACTATGCCTACATCGGCAGAAAGCAGAAGAAGAGAAACTTCCGCCGTCTGTGGATCGCCCGTATCAGCGCTGCTTGCAAGGCCAACGGCATGAATTATTCCACATTCATGAACGGTCTGAAGAAGGCAGGCATCACTCTCAACCGCAAGATGCTTTCCGAAATTGCCATCTCCGACGCTGCTGCTTTCACAGCTCTGACCGAACAGGCAAAGGCTGCTCTTCAGTAAATTTTTTCGGGGACACTCAACCGAGTGTCCCTCTCTTTTTTTATTTTCTTTCCTGTTTTTTTTTGTGAAAACGACATTTCATTCTTTGTATAATTATAAATATTATCATATTGAAAGGGAAACTTTCATGGAATTGATCACATCACGTAATAACGAAACGGTCAAACGCGCCGCCGCACTGAAAGATGCTGCAGAACGCCGTGAAAGAGGTCTGTTTTTGCTGGAGGGGGCACGTCTTTGTGCGGATGCCGCAAACTCCGCCGTGCAGATCGAACAAGCGTTCTTCACGGAAAGTGCTTTGCAAAAACATACAGAGGAATGCAAAATCATACAATCGGTTGCAAAGCGTGTTTTTTGCGTTGCGGATTCGGTCGCCCTGCGTCTTGCCGATACAAAAAATCCGCAAGGTGTATTTTGTGTGTGTAAAACACTTGACAAAACGCACAATATAGATAAAATAAAATATAATGGTATATATGCCCTTACGGACGGGGTGCAGAATCCCGACAATCTCGGTGCATTGGCAAGAACGGCGGAAGCACTCGGAGCAGACGGTTTGTTGCTGTGCGGCGGATGTGATCTGTATAACCCCAAAGCCATGCGTGCATCCATGGGATCGCTGTTGCGGTTGGATGTGTTTGAGGCAGACGATGCTCCTGCACTTGTTCGCACGTTGCAAAGCAAAGGAATGCGTGTGTTTGCATCGGTCGTCAGCGGCGACGCAAGACCCGTGCAGGATGTTCCCAAAGGGGAAGGCTGTGTGGTCGTCATCGGCAATGAGGGCAACGGTGTGTCCGACGAAGTGCGTGATGCGGCGGATGAAAGAATTACCATTCCCATGGCAGGCAGAGCCGAGTCGCTGAATGCGGCGGCCGCGGCGGCCATCTTGCTCTGGGAGTTCCTGAAATAAAGAATCGGAGGTGTTGTGAATATGGCGGCGGCTGAATACTGGATCTGGTTGCAGCGAACGCTCGGACCTGCTTCGGCTTTGGCGTGTAAACTCACAGCACACTTCGGTGATGCCGAAAAACTGTATTATGCAGGCAGAAAAGAATGGTTGGCAAGCGGATTGCTGACCGAATCACAGTGTGACAAACTGTGCAAACACAGCCCGTCGGAATCGTTTGACGTGATGATGCTGTGTTTGAAATATCAATTGGAGATCATCACGCCCGACAGTCCGTTTTATCCGCAACAGCTTCTGCATATTTCCAATTATCCGACCGTACTCTATGTACAGGGAAATCGCAGTGCGTTGCGTGCGCCCGTTATGACCGCCATTGTCGGTACACGCAAAGCGTCCCAAAGCGGTGTGCGTTTTACCCGTAAACTTGCACACGGCCTTGCAAAAGAAAAAATTGCGGTGGTCAGCGGCGGTGCGTTGGGGATCGATACGGCCGCCCATGAGGGTGCATTGGAAGCAGACGGTGTCACGCTTGTCGTACTGGGCTGCGGTATCGGAACACAGTATCTGATGCAAAATGAACCTATGCGCAGAAATGCCGCAGAAAAAGGTGCGGTCATCAGTGAGTATCCGCCCGAAACGCCGCCCAGCAAAGGCAGTTTTCCCACACGTAACCGCATTCTTGCAGGTATGTCGCAGGCAACGGTGATTGTGGAGGCGGCAGAAAAAAGCGGATCGTTCATCACGGCGGGAGAGGCTCTGCACATGAATCGTTTGGTGTTTGCCGTTCCTGCAAAAACATCCGGTTCGTTTTACGGCGGCACGGATCTGCTGATCCGTGAAAAAAAAGCATACAAAGCGGAAGGAGCACAGGATATTGTCCGGATTCTGCGTATGCAGAACGGTGATTGGGTGCAGACTTTTGATGAAGCGATCGCACCCGTGCCGTACGGGTTTCCCATTCCCGATTACGAAGCACATCAGCAACATATCCGTGAAAACAGCGAATCGCAACAGATGCATCAGCAGGAGGTTGCGGAAGCCGCACCGGTTGAACCGAAAAAGCATACCAAAAAGAAAACGCGGACACCGACCGTTTCGGTCGAAGCACCGTCGGTTTGCGAACCTGTACCGCCCGATCTTGAAGGCGATTTGTTGACGGTATGGAAGATCCTTGCCGACGGAGAAAAGAGTCCGCAGGAGATCACCTCACGATCGGGGCTTCCTGCACACAAAGTGATGATCGCCATTTCTAAATTAGAATTCAAAAACCTTGTCGGACGAGATTTCGGCAAAGTTTTTCTTAAATAAATTTACAGACCAGGAGTCAATCTGAACTATGTCAAAACTTGTCATCGTAGAGTCACCCGCTAAAGCGAAAACCATTAAAAAATATCTCGGCGCCGAGTATGAGGTCAAAGCCTCCATGGGACACGTCCGTGACCTGTATCCGTCCAAACTCAGCGTAGACGTCAACAAAAACTTTGAAACCAAATATACCATCATCAAGGGAAAGGAGAAACTTCTCAGAGAGCTGGAAGCGGCCGCCGCAAAAGCCGATGAAGTCATTCTCGCAACCGACCCGGACCGTGAGGGAGAAGCCATTTCATGGCATCTTGCCACCGTTTTGGGGCTTGATATGAAGAAGAAAAACCGTGTCAAATTCAACGAGATCAGCAAAAACAGCGTGCGCAACGGCATTGCCAATCCCGAATGCATCGACATGGATCTTGTCAATGCACAGCAGGCACGCCGCATTCTCGACCGTTTGGTCGGTTACCGTTTGAGTCCGTTTATTTCGCAAAAGATCCGCAGAGGTCTTTCCGCAGGCCGCGTACAGAGCGTTGCCGTGCGCCTGATCGTGGACAGGGAAGAGGAGATTGCCGCTTTTGTGCCCGAAGAATACTGGACGCTGGATGCCATGCTCACCAATCCCCCCGCCAGAAAGGCGTTCAAAGCCTCTTTTGTCGGTGATGAAACAGGGAAGATCAAATTGGAGAGCCGTGCCGACACCGATGCCGTGCTTGCAAGACTGGAGGGGGCACAGTATACCGTTGCCGAACTCAAAAAAGGTGTCCGCCGCCGTTCTCCCGCACCGCCGTTCATCACTTCCACCATGCAACAGGAAGCATCCAAACGCCTGAACTTCACAGCCAAGCGCACCATGAAAGTGGCGCAGGAACTGTATGAAGGTGTAGACGTGGAAGGCTACGGTACGGTCGGTCTTATTACCTATATGCGTACCGACTCGCTTCGTATTTCCGAGGAAGCCAGAGCCGCAGGCAATGAAGTGATCCGCAGTACCTACGGCGAAAAATATCTGCCCGAAAAGCCGCGTTATTTCAAGACCAACGCCAATGCGCAGGACGGTCATGAGGCTATTCGTCCCACCATGCCCGACCTCACTCCCGAAGCGGCAAAGGCTTCTCTTACCACCGATCAGTACAAATTATATTCGCTCATCTGGAAGCGTTTTCTTGCCAGTTTGATGGCCAATTGCGTGCAGGATACCGCAAAAGCGGAGATTCATGCCGTGGGAACCGCCGATGCAGGTTCCGACCGTTACGTGCTGTTCACGGCCGCAGGTCACACCGTGCGTTTTGACGGGTATACCGTGCTTTACAACGATACGGAAGAATCCGATGCAGGCGCACTGCCCGTGCTGAATGAAAGCGACGTGCTTCGTCTGAAAGAACTCAAGGACGAACAGCATTTCACCCAGCCGCCCGCACGCTACAACGAAGCAAGTCTGATCAAAACTCTCGAAGAAACGGGTGTCGGCAGACCGTCTACCTACGCATCCATTATTTCCACCATCGTTGATCGCGGCTATGTGGTACGTGAGCAGAAGTTGATGAAACCCACCGAACTCGGTTTTGCCACCACGCGTTTACTGCGTGAACAGTTCCCCAAGATCGTCAACACCAAATTTACCGCCAGCATGGAAAATGACCTCGACCGCATTGAGCGTGAGGGGTATGATTATGTCAAGATG
>JAFQKN010000138.1 GCA_017396895.1 Clostridia bacterium | reverse complement strand
GACGGTAATATCAGACTTTAATGACCGACTTTGTGCAAACTTGGTGAACCCCTCTGCCCTGCGGGCATCTCCCCTTTCAGGGGCGACAAGGAGTTTGAGGGGTGCCGTTGGTAAGGTAAATCATAATTGAATTGCAGCATCCCACAGCTTTCCCTGAAGAACCTGTTTTTTAAGTTGTTTTAAAAATAATGATTGCTATATTATAAAATATAGAGTATAATAAAAGTATCTATCCCTTAGGAGCGTTGCCGTATGAAAAAACTGTTAACAACTCTCATTCTTGTGCTTTGTATGCTTTTGAGCGCGGCCCTGTGTGTGCACGCAAGCGAAATACCTGCCGCAGATGTTTCGCAACCGTCTTCGGAAAGCGGTTCCGAACCGACCTCAGAGAACACTTCCGAAAACACATCGGAAAACACCTCAGAGAACACCTCAGAGACGACCGAAGAAACACTTCCGCTTGCATTTTCGCTCAAAGTCAGCGCAGAAAACAAAACCCCCGCCGAAGCACTGCAGATCGGTGAGGAGGACGTCATCACCGTGCATCTGTATGCGCCTGCACAGGAACTTGCGGATGCCGCTTTCGTGTTGCGTTTCAGCAAAGAGCAGTTTGCTTTTGCTTCGGGTACATACACAACGTATGACGGTAAGATCCTGACTTCGGCACTCGTTCAGCCCGACGGCAGTGTGCTGATCTCCTGCGATATTGCGCAGGACGTGTCACTGTCAGCCGTTTCGGAAATTGCAAAACTGCAATTCACCACCCTCGGAAAAACGAGTGAGACCGCGCATTCTTTCGGCCTGTTCACACTCGACAACCAAACCGTAGGCAGCCCTGTCAGCGTAACGGTCTCACACCGTCACTCCTTCGGCAACTGGACGAACGTATCCGTTTCCCCGGACGGCAAAACACAAACGCAAAAGGGCACCTGCATCCATTGTCAAAAATCGACCACACGTGAGATCCCCGTGCGCAACTACTCCATTATCATCAAAGAAGGCGCAGACAAGATCAAGTGGGATGCCGAAAGCAAAACTTTTTATGCGTTGCCCGACAATCTGACCGTACAGGATCTGCTTGCTGAATTGCAGACCGAAGGCAAAATGATCGTTCTGAAAAAGGACGGAAGTGAAGCTGCCGCAACCGACAAGATCAAAACCGGCATGAGCGTTTGCGTGCTGGGCATTGATGATATTGAACCCACCGAAGAATACAGAGCAACGGTCTCGGTTTGGGGCGATGCAGACGGCGACGGCGAAACCACGGTTGCCGATGCACGTTTTGCCCTTCGTTGCAGTGTGGGCCTTGAAAAAGAGATCAACCCGCAGGCAAAACTGGCTGTGAAATGTACAGACGGTGCCGACATCACCCCGTCGGACGCAAGAATGCTGTTGCGAATCAGCGTCGGTCTTGATTTCTTCTATCCTGTCCACACCACGGGCATCACGCTGAACAAAACGTCGATCACCCTGTATACAGGCAACAGCGAAACCCTCACCGCCACCGTCACTCCCGACAATGCAAGTTTCAAGAGCGCATCCTGGACCAGCAGCAACACCGCCGTTGCAACCGTTACAAACGGCAAAGTAACAGGCAAAAAAGGCGGCACGGCCGTCATCACCGCCACCGCCCGTTCGGGACAAAAAGCACAGTGCACGGTCACGGTCGTGCAGGCTGTTGAGACGGTCACGGCAAAGCAGAACGGTTTTTATCTGCCCGCCGGCAAAAAGATCGACATTTCCAAAGTGTATTCCTTTACCCCTGCCGATGCCGTGGCAACGCCCGTCACGTGGAAATCTTCCAACAGCGCATTCACGGTTGAAAACGGCGTTGTCTCCTGTGCAACGGCCTACGACAAAATGACGAACAAGATCACCGATATCTCCGTCACCTTCCCCGGCGGCTACACGCACAAATTCCGCGTCACGCTCATTCCCGCAAATGCAAGTTACTGTCAGTTTACATACGACAAACTCACCCTCGCCAAGGGAACGGAATTCTGGCTTTCCGCCGTTCTTTCCAAGGATGCGAAACTGAACATCGTTTCAAACAACACCTCCGTCCTGCAGGTGGACAACACCGCAAAACGCATTAAAACCGTCGGTGTCGGCACTGCCAAACTCACCTGTTCGGGCGTCAATTACACCACGACCTGTACCGTCACGGTGACAAGCAACTCCGTTAAATTCAACACCTTTTCCCCGCTGACCGACACACAGGATCTTACCCTGACGCTGACCAACGGTTCCGGTCAGAAGATCGTCCGAATGGACATCTATCTGCAGGGACTCAGCAGTACAGGCAAGGTGCTCAGTGACGAAACGAGAATCTGCCGCATTGAAAACATTCCCAAGGATGCCAAAAACCGTCCTTACAACTGGAACAGAAAGAGCATCTGGACCAATTCGGCTGTAAAAGATGCGCAAATCGAAAAGATCATTCTCACCTTTGAGGACGGCCACATGGAAACCGTCAAAGGTGAATACGTCACCTTCGGATAAAAAAGTGCTAAACGCTGAGTGCTAAACGCTAAACGACCGTAACAGGCAGTTGTTACGGTCGTTTTTTGGTTCTTCACGGAAAGTTGAGGAATGAAGAAAACAAATTTGAGGTTATCGGGCAAACCGAATGAACAGATCTTGTAGGGGAGTCGTTTCGGCTCCCGCAGTAAAGGCACATAATCGGATGGTTTTTCTGTGTTGGGAAACGACACAAATGAACGCTACGATATTGATAAAAACCTTTCTGTACCGTTGGTTTGCGGCTCTTGCGACCTTTTTAATAACAATATCTTTAATATTCTCTCCCTCGGGAGCCGAAACGACTCCCCTACACAGCGCGGTAGGTTTTGTTTTTTCATTTTTTTGTTTTGCGGTCGCACAAACTGCCTGTCAAATCGCAATTTGTATTTCTCTTAATCAAAAAATCCCACAACTTTCCGTGAAGAACCAATAATAAAGTGCAAAACGCTAAATGACCGTAACAGGCAGTTGTTACGGTCGTTTAGCGTTTTGCGTTTAGCGTTTAGCACTTATAACTTCTCATTTCCGATTATTCTTTGCCTGCAAACGGTGATGTGTTTCAGCCGTTCTTGCGTGTTTTGCCTGTTCTTCTTTTGCAAGCATACGTGCATATTCTTCCTGTGTGCGCTGTTTCGCGGCTTCATAGTCGGAAAGAAAATCATCTATATTCTCGTAGCAATCATGGATGATTAGATTGCGCTGTGCGGCAAGATACGGCTTTGTGACACGTGCATAGGCATTGCGTTCATGCTTTGCCCGGCGTATGGCGGCACTTCGTTCTTTTCTTTGCTGTGCGGTGTCGGCAGGCAAAGCATAGGCTTCTTCCAGTTCGGCCGCAGAAAAGGGGTGAATGCCGTCGGGATAATGGTGGTGTACCAACGTGCGGATGTGTCCCAGGGATTTCATATCGCTGATAAGATCTCTCCTTTGGGTGCGCTGTGCACTCGTCGTGCCTTTGGGCAGTGCACGTGCCATGGCAAGCAGGGTTTGCGCATTCTCAAAATATCCGTTCAATCCGCCGTCAACCACCGCATGACTCAATTCCAACACAGCCCGTCCGAACGGTGTGCGGTAGCGGTCCAGTTCGTCCTGCATGAATGCGGCAATTTCAATTTCTTCGTTGATGCGTGCTTTTTCTTTGTTTTCGGCTCTTTGTTCTTTGGTTTTGGCACGTGTGATCTGCTGTTTTTGCGCCTGTGCGTATTCCTGCATGGCAAAAACACCTTCGCAAGCCTCACAGTACAGTTCATCCGTCAACAGCCCCGCGTGCCGATCTTCAGCCGCAGAGCGCAAACGGATCACACGGATGATGCCTTTTTGTCCCGCTTCGCTCAGATCATATAAAAACCACGGCACAATGTCGATCACCGCACCGACCAGACTGACTTTGAGCAATACGTCCAACAGCGAATACAGCACGTTGCCTTCGTTGTAATTGCCGTCGTCATCATACACTTTCAGCACAGAGTAGTCCGTACCGTCAAAACCGTTTTTACGGTATACCCACGGCACGAACAGATTGGTCAGCAAGCCCAGACCGCCGCCGACATAGTGTTGCACCACGCCGAATGCACCGTCGATGCGTTCGCCCGACAGATATTGCTGATAATCGCGTATATCCGACTCAATGGCGCGGTCAATGACTTCGCTCGTTTCGCAGAAGCGGTCCAGAAAATAGAACAGCGCAATGAAGAAAATGCTCTTTTTGTAGGTCAGCATCAGTCCGAGCGTGATAAGCACCTGCAAAATGTTCTTGCAGATCTTGAATTTGCGTTTTCCGAGCAGGCGAATGAGCGCGGGGGACGCGATCATGGCCCACATGGACGAATTGTAGGTCAGCGTGTCGATCACTCCGTACATCGTCATGGAACCGACTTTGCCGTAATAGAACAGCCATTTGAGCAGGATGTTTTTGCTCGTTTCCATAAAGTCGTTCCACGCATCGGTACATTTGATCCAGAAATAGCGATTGTGCGTGACGGCACGAAGCGCATCCCTGAACGACAGTTGCGATACATCCGACACAGGCTGTACGATGCGCTCCTTGACGCCGAAATAGGCGGTCAGGCTCATCAAAGTACCGATGACGATAAACAACGGATAGATCAAACGGTATGTACGGATATTATACAGATCACCGTCTGCAAACAGGTCGGACAGCAAGGGAGTAATGAGTCCCGTCAGCGACGGCGCAAAATTGTGAACAAGCGAAGAAACGGTCATAATGCGCACGCGCTCCTGCGAGTTGGGCGACATCACAAACACAAGGTTGCTCACACCCACAGAGTACCATTCTTTGACATATCCTTGTATTTGACCGATGAAAAACAAAGAGATCACCATGCGCAGATACGAGCATTTTTCATACGGAAAAAACAATGCAAAAAGCGACAGGATCGCCGCAGGCACAGCCATTTTTACGTACACGCGGTATTTGCCGTCACGGCTGCGCAGATGGTCGATGATGTACGCATTCAGCGGTGCGGTCACATAACCGATGGCCGTGCAGACATAGCCGAGGATAATGAGATCCCTGTGTGTCATGTGCAAGGTAGTCGCCGTGAAGGCATCATTGACACCGAAACCGAAGCCGAAGGACGTCGCCAGACGCATTCCCAACCAGCCGACAGACAGCATCAGGTATTCTTTGTAAGCCACATAATCTCCGGGCGCAGGATGGTTCCAATAAGCCCGTATATCATGCAGCCAATGCTTTACGGTTTGCATCCACGTCATAAACTGCCTCCTTGTGCGATCAAAGTGACAACACTGCGCGCGGCAAGGGTGACGTTGCGCACATCGACGGACGTTTCACGCAGATCGCTGTCGGCATCCGTCACGATCATACGAAGTTCGCTTTGGGCAAATTGCGAACAGTCGAAAACGCATTCCCGATCTGAAAGATTGGCGGCCACGACCACTGTGGTTGCATCTTTGACAAATGCGGCGGCTTTGACGGCATCGTCTTGCGTTTGCACCGCACAATACCGCGCACCGACAGGCACATACTTCGAGAAATTGCCGAACGCATAATAGCGTTTTGTAAATTCAAAACCGGGTTTGTCGAGGTCTATGTAAAGCAGACCGTCACAGTAATCCACGTTGGACACCGCGATCCAGTTCTGCCATGCGCACGCGCGCAGAATGCAGATATCATCGAGCATCGTCTGCGCCTGCACGAGTGCCGAATCCATGCCGTAATCCCTTCCGCCCTGCATGTGCGTCCATTCGCTTACACGCACCTTGTCGGTCGGATAATGCCTGTCAAGCCACTTGCGGTAGCGGCGCAAAAACACAAGGCGGTCATCAAACAGGCGTTTTATGATACCGAGCCGGATCCCCGACGGCAAAAAATAGGAATGCACGTCCACACCGTCCGATGCGGCTTTGATCTTTTTGTCCCCGAGCATGATGCGCGTGTAGGTCTTGTTGAACCAACGGATGTCACCGTTTTCCGCACCCGACAGAAGCACCCCGATATTCGCTTCACGGAATTTGTCGGCACACACACGCAGAAGTTGTCGCACCTGCCACGGACGGTAGTGACAGCCCTCCTGACCGTTTTTATCCGTCCATACCCACACAGGTTCGTTGACGGGAGAAACAAATCGCACGGGCACACCCAATGAGAGGAAATGCTTTGTCACCGTCACGCAGTAATCGGCAAAGGCGGCAAAGTTTTTGCGGCTGAGATTGGTCTGCCCTGCGCGGTCAAGGCAGGATTTTCCGTTTTTGGTGTATTTTTCGGGAGGAGAATTGCAAAACAGCACCACTTCCTCACATCCGTTTTTGACACAGGACAGGAGCATGCGCACCGCATTTTCATCACGCGACCAATCGTACGTGCCGTCATTTTTCAGATGACACTCCGCCATACGGCAGGTCTGCGGAAAGACGGACGATTTTGAATTCTGTGAACCGCCGCCGAGATTGTGGCGATAGCAGGTCATACCGATGCCTTTTTCTTTGTCATACAGCAGTTGCGCAATGCGTTCGTAAACGGGCAGACCGCTGTCGTCGTCCGTTTGCGTCCAACCGCCAACGACCTGCGCCCACCATGCGCCGCTGGCACCGAAGCCTTCCATGGTCTGCTGCGGGTGTTGCAGATCGACCGTGATCTTCTTCACACACATCCCTCTTTTCTTTTTTTGATTCTTCGCGGAAGTCGGGGAGTATAGAATAAATTATGATTTATTGCACCAACGGTACCCCCTCAAACTCCTTGTCGCCCCTGAAAGGGGAGATGTCACGAAGTGACAGAGGGGTTCACCAAGTTTGCACAAAGTCGGTCATTAAAGTCTGATATTACCGTCTAAACCCCT
>JAFQKN010000137.1 GCA_017396895.1 Clostridia bacterium | reverse complement strand
GCACCGACTTCCACAACGGTAAACTGTGCACCCGTTGCCATCATGCGCATGGTGTCACCCGGACGCAGTGTGCCGTCCATTACACGCACGTAAACGATAACACCTTTGTAGTTGTCGTAAACAGAGTCAAAAACGAGTGCCTTGAACGGTGCATCATCATCGCCTTCGGGACAGGGAATGAGATTGACGATCTGTTCGAGCACTTCTTCCACGTTCAGCCCCGTTTTTGCGGAGATCTGCGGTGCGGTCGAACAATCCAATCCGATGATATCTTCCACCTCGGCGGCAACGCGGTCAGGCTCTGCGGCAGGCAGATCCACCTTGTTGATAACCGGCACCAGTTCCAGATCGTTGTCAAGGGCCAGGTAGGTGTTAGCAAGTGTCTGTGCTTCCACGCCCTGTGTGGCGTCCACGATCAGCAGTGCACCTTCGCAGGCGGCAAGCGAACGCGAAACTTCGTAGTTGAAGTCCACGTGACCGGGAGTGTCGATGAGGTTGAGAGAATACGTCCGGCCGTCTTTTGCGGTGTATTCAAGACGTACCGCCGTTGCCTTGATGGTGATGCCTCTTTCTTTTTCAAGATCCATATTGTCCAGAACCTGCTGCGTCATTTCACGCTTTGAAAGCGATCCCGTGATCTCCAGCAGACGGTCGGCCAGTGTGGATTTGCCGTGGTCGATGTGGGCAATGATGGAAAAATTGCGTATATTTTTCTTTTGTTCTTTCATGTGTTCACCTTAAAATCTTTGTATCATAACGTTTCGTTGTGGTCTTTGAATCCCAAGCCGAGCACTTCGCTGGATTCGGTGATGATGATAAACGGTTTTTCGTCATACCGCTTGACGATCTTGCGCACTTTGGCGACTTCATGTGCGCGCACCACGCACAAAAGCATTTTCTTTTCGTCTCCCGTAAAACCGCCTTGCACAGGCAACAGGGAAACCCCTCTGCCTGTTTCGTTGTTGATGTCAGCGGTGATCTCCTGCGGGTGGTCGGACACGATCATCAGCATGCGGCCGTGTCCCATGCCTGCGATCACAGAATCCATCGCTTTGCCGGACATGAAAATAACGATCACCGAATACAGCACACTGTCCACACTGCGATAGCACAATCCTGCAAAAAGAATCACGCAGAAATCGAGCAATAACGTCATGGTGCCCGTTGAAATATGCGGCAGTTTCAGGCGCACAAGTCGCGTTGCAATGTCCATGCCGCCCGTGGTTGCACCGTGTCGGAACACAAGTCCGAGTCCGATGCCGCAAAGCAGACCGCCGAACAGGGCGGCAATGAGTTTTTCACCTTCATATGCGGGGATAAACTGCGGTATGACATCCACGAAAACGGAATTCATGGCAGTGGCAATGATCGTGCGGATGATGAATTGTCTGCCGAACACGATCCATGAAATAATAAACAGCGGAATGTTGATCGCGAAGATCAGAACGCCGGTCGGCAAAACGGGAAACAGGTAGTTGATTGTGGTCGCAATGCCGGTTACTCCGCCTGCGGCCAGTGCATTCGGTGCCACGAAAACCTGTACCGAAAGGGCATACAGAAATGTGCCTGCCAGCCAAAACAATACGTCTGTTACGGTGTCGAGAACGGTTTTCTTTTTTGTGTTCACTGTGTTGGTTCACTCTCCGATTGTACTGTTATGTCGAACAAGGTCTGCAAGCGGTCAAAATCTCCTTTTAAGTAGAGATATCCGAACAAGGCTTCAAATCCCGTGGATTTATGATACTGCGCCTGCGTTTTGTTTTTGGGTGTGTGTGCGCTTTTTGCGTTGCGGCCGCGCTTATAAAATGCAATTTCTTCTTCTGTCAGAATCGGCAGCAGCCTGTCCATTGCCTCTGCCTGATAGGCGGCGTTTACGAGTCGTACACACTCTTTGTGTGAATCCTGCACGAGCAGTTCTTTGCCCGAAGCGAGCATGGTGCGTACCATCAGTTCATAAGCCGCATCGCCTACAAATGCAAGTGCAAGACCGTTCATTGTGCGATAATCGCACGCTTCATTACGGCACAAATTCAAATTCGAAATCATAAATTGAAACCGTGTCACCGTCCTGTATGCCGCGTCTGCGCAGGGCATCAAATACACCGCTGTTTTCAAGCACACGCTGTAAATACTGCAGTGACTCGTAATCCTCCATATCCGTTTTGTTCAGGATCTTCAATATCCATTCCGCTTCCACGTAGTAAACACCGTCGATCACGGTGATCTTGAAACCGTGGTTCTGCTTTTTTGCCAGTGTTTCAATGGGAACGGTCTCGGGTTCATAGCGTTTGACGGGCGGCAAGGTCTGCAGTTTTGCCGCAACCGCATTTATCAGTTCTCGTGTGCCCTCTTGAATGGGGGCAATGATCTCAAAGAAGGGAATGTCCTTTTCTTTGAAGAAATTGCGCACGCGGTCAAGTTGTTCATCTTCCGCAAGGTCGATCTTGTTCAATGCGATGATCTGCGGACACAGCGCGAGTTCCGGATTGAATACGGCAAGTTCACGGTTGATGATCTCGTAGTCTTCCAACGGATCTCGGCCCTCACTGCCTGCCGCGTCCAGAACGTGAATGAGCATTCTGCAACGCTCCACGTGTTTCAAAAACTCATGTCCGAGCCCGATGCCTTCGCCGGCACCTTCGATAAGCCCGGGAATATCCGCCATTACGAAACTGCTTTCAGGTCCCATACGAACAACGCCCAACACGGGAATGATGGTGGTGAAGTGGTAGTCGGCAATGATGGGTTTTGCTTCGCTGACAACGGAAATGAGCGTGGATTTGCCCACGTTGGGGAAGCCCAGCAGCCCTACGTCTGCGATCAGTTTCAGTTCCAGACGGATCTCCCAACTTTCACCCGGATACCCGTCTCTTGCAAAACGGGGCGCCTGTCTGGTGGCGGTCGCAAAATGCGTGTTGCCCCAGCCGCCTTTGCCGCCTTTTGCGCAGACAAAAGGCTTGTCGTCGGACATATCGGCAAGTACCGCACCGCTTTCGGCTTCACGGATGACCGTGCCGAACGGAACGCGGATGATCAGATCCGCACCGTTTTTACCGTTGCGGCGGTTGCCCTGGCCGTCCTGCCCGTTTTCGGCGGTGTATTTTCTCTTATAACGGAAGTCCGAAAGAGTGGATAAATGGCTGTCGGCTACGAAGATCACGTCGCCGCCTTTGCCGCCGTCACCGCCGTCGGGACCGCCGGAGGCTACGAATTTTTCGCGGTGAAACGCAACGGCACCGTTGCCGCCGTCACCGGCTTTGATCTTGATTTTTTCAATATCGGCAAACATAATGATACATTTTCCTTTTCACTTGGTATATCTTTTCATATTCCGAATTATTATAACACATCTTATAATAAATATAAAGTAGTTATAATAAAAAAATTGATATTTTTATAATCATACTTTTGCTTGCGATGTCGGCCATGCGTTTACCTGTTCGGCGGTTGTTCTGTTTTGTTCGGTTTTTGTCGAACGAAATGTTCTTTGCTCGAATGTCTTGACAGCGAAAAAGTGGTGATATATAATAAATTTGGCAATAAATGGCAATTGTTATCTTTAAGTGTCCGATTTAATGGACATCAAATTGAAAAAATCGTGAACATTTGTCTTGACAAAGGCGAAAAAATGCGGTACAATGCAATCACAAACAAAAACAAATGTTCGATTGGAGGACTTTTAGTATGACATCAATTACGGTTGTTTTGGTACTTTTTGAACTGGTGCTTGCAGGTGCCGTTGTTTGGGGACTTCTTCATGAAGACCGTTTTATTGCTCTTGAAAACCGCATTGCGGATCGCATCGTTGCTTTTTTCAGAAGCCGCCGCGCCGATCGCACGCCCGAACCGCCCAAAGAAAAAGCGGTCGTGAAAAGTGAAAGCGAATTTGCGTGGTATTCTTCCTACGTGGCGTAACAAAACGCAAAACGATATACACGTTGTGAATGATATATTTGTTTTACAAATATGTCGGAAGCTGTCGCTTGTTCCGCTTCGCTCTATAGAAAATTTTATAATCGGAGCGTAGCGACCCATCATATTCCCGCAAGGGAATATACCATTCATCATATCGAAGATATATCACATCCGCAACGCGGATATATCATTTGTCGAAGACTTCTCCCTTTTTTTATCATCCATATTTTCCCGACCGCACCGATTTTCGGAGTCCCCTCCCCGAAGGTCGGTGTGCGTCTTTCGTAAAAAAGTGTCACAAAAGGCAGATAAACGTCTTGTTTTTTTTAAGGTTTGCTAATATAATAAAAATGAAAATTGCAAATCGGAGAATCAACATGGCCAAATATTTGACATATACGAATTACAACGCAACCAACCGCCGCAAATCCGCGTGGACAGCCGTTGTTATCATTGCGGCATTGCTCATCGGTGCCGTTTCCGTGTTTTTGCTGTTGGCGGAAAATGATTACGACATCGGAAAAGCATTGGGGATGCGTGAAAATGACACCTCGTCAACAGACTCAGAGGTTGCGACTTTGCCTGCCATGGCGGTCATAACCGCACCGAAAGACGAATATAACTTTCTGCTCGTTTGCGGTGAAGATGGGGAAGAACTTTCTTTCATGGCAGAGATCTGCGTGACGTTGAGCACTGCAAAGATCACCGTGGATGCCGTTTCTGCGCAGCAAGTGCTGTCTTACAACGGCAGAATGCTGACGGTAGCGGAGATTTTCCGCGATTATCCGTATGATCTTATCAATTGTTATCGTGAAAACTGTGATGTCACATTCGATAAGTATTTTCGCTTGACCGACAGCCGATTCAAAAGCCTCATGACCGATCTCGGCTCCATCACCGTTATGATCGAGCAGGATATCCCGTATACGGTGGATGACGTAACGTATACGTTCCGCAAAGGTGAAAATTATCTGACCAGTGATCTTTTGCTTAAATATATGACCTTGTCTGCCGTCGGTGAGCAGTTGCTTGCCAATCAGGAGCAGGCACTTTGCGCAGTGTTGCGCACCCACTTCACGGATGCCTTGGTCAACGGCGGAGAAGCCTATTTTTCGTCGTTTATCAGTTATTTTTCCACCGATGTGAGCATATATGATTATTTGTCGGCGGCTGATGTGATCAACACACTTTTGCGTTCGTCGCCGACCATTGAAGCTGTTTCATAAAGGAGCGAAATATTCTTGCGTCAAAAATGTTTTTTGTCTGTTCTTCTCGTATTGCTCTGCCTGCTGTCGGGGTGTTCACACGCCGTTTCAGCGGATATCCGTGTGGTGAAAACAGAGATTACCGCTTATTTTTCGACGCTTTTTGACACGGTTGCCGAGAATATTTCCGTGCGCACGCTGGAAGATTCTTTTGCACACATTGAGGAACCCGCTTTTGTGGATTGGACGGTTTACCGCGCTTATTACGAGGAACTCACGGAAAAAGAGAAACTCGCTTACCGCTGTATTTATAATCAGATTTTTGCACAGCCCGAACGCATTGCCGTACCGTGGTTGAAAACGGATGAATTGGATGCTGTGTTTTCCGCTTTGAGCAATGACAATCCGCATATCCTTTTTATGGACGATGAAGCGGTTTTGCTGACGGCGGGAATGCAGTGTTATTTTGTGCCTTCCTATACCGTGACTTACCGACGCGCGCAGGAGATAACCGAAAAAACGGTTGCCGCCGCAAGAGAATTATCGGCAGTTGCCCCCGAAAACGCAACCGAGTATGAGGTCTTACTTGCCGCGCACGATGCGCTTCTTGACAATTGTGTTTATGCAAATACGGATGATGCCGCGCAGTGCAGTTCCGCTTTGCTCAATGCCGAAGCGAACTGTTCCGGTTATGCCGATGCATTGAAACTGATGCTTGACATGGCGGGTGTGCACAGTTGCGTGGTAACGGGGTATGCAAGTGCTGCGGACGAGGCCGCGCAGAGCCATATGTGGTTGGCGGTCAATACGGACGGAATCTGGAGTTTTTGCGATCCGACGTGGGACGATCCGGTTTCTGCGGACGGTACACAGAGTGTGGAACACACCTATTTTTGTGTG
The DNA here is from genome assembly GCA_017396895.1 of Clostridia bacterium. Taxonomy (GTDB): domain Bacteria; phylum Bacillota; class Clostridia; order Oscillospirales; family Acutalibacteraceae; genus RUG806. The sequence goes on along the minus strand of JAFQKN010000137.1, from coordinate 2,441 downwards.
GATGAAGCCTATTTGTCGAAAACGCACAGTGATATCACGATGCCGCGGTTTATCATCTGCAATTCCGCGCAGACGGATTATTACAGAATGCGCGACCTGTTTTGCACCGCAGACGATTATGAGCACGTTCTGTCCGACGGTATTGCTGCGGCTTTGCGGGACGGGAAAACGCAGGCGGAATTTCGTTTTGATGTGTTGCAGACTTTGCACACTGCCTGCGCATATCTGTTTGACGGGCAACAGGTCTATGTGTTGCTTTCGGAGAACGAATGGCAGAGACCGACACTTGTGACCGATCGGATCCGTTATTCGGCAAATGAGGAACGGTTGATCTTGAAATTGATATTTTCTTTTGAAGAATAAGAGGGGAGAATTATGGATAAGGAACGAATCGAACGGGCTGTACGCGAAATTCTTATTGCCATCGGGGAGGATCCCGACAGAGAAGGCTTGATTGAAACCCCCAAGCGCGTTGCCAATATGTACGCGGAGGTGTTTTCGGGACTGCATGAAGATGCGACCGATCATCTCAAAATTTTCAGCGAACAGCAGAATGACGAAATGGTCATTGTGCGTGATATTCCGCTTTATTCCATGTGTGAACATCATCTGCTGCCGTTTGTCGGCAAAGCACACATTGCCTATATTCCTGCCGACGGTAAGGTCATCGGGCTTTCAAAACTTGCCCGCATCGTGGGTGTCTATGCACGCAGACCGCAGTTGCAGGAACGCCTGACTTCGCAAATTGCCGATTTTCTGGAAGAGCATCTGCAACCCAAAGGCGTTGCCGTGGTGGTGGAAGCGGAACACCTTTGCATGACCATGCGCGGTGTGCGTGCGGCCGGGGCAAAAACCAAAACCAGTGCTTTACGAGGTTCCATGAAAAAGGACGCAAGGACCAGAGCCGAAGCACTGTCGCTTCTGGATTGTATCGTAAAAACAAATATGCTGTATCGAAACTTCACGAAACGGAGTTTGATACAGCATTTTTTTTAACGCAAAACGCAAAGTGCTAAACGCTAAACGAATAAAGAATGGAATTTCATCTATTAGGCAAATATTGGATATTATTCAGTTGATATTGCAAAGCAGACATGAAAAAGCCATCTGCTTGTTTTCGCTCGTTTAGCGTTTTGCGTTTAGAGTTTAGCGTTCGTAAATTCTCATTTATCGCAACAATACAAACCTGCTTTTCGTCTGCATTTCTTTTCAATGTTTACTGTGCGTCCCACTGCATGGTGACTTCTTCCTTGGGCAGGTCGGTCACACTCGGGTAGTTGCCTTCATAATAGTTTTTGTATTCGATGTCACAGGTCGTATCGGGGGCAACGGTGATCATCGTGCATCCTCTCTGCGATCCCATCTTGCTGATGGAATGCGTCATGTCGTATGCAAGATAGTCGATCGAATAGCCGTAATTCAGGCGAATGCCCTTATAATCGACCGAGAAGCAGTTCAAATGGTCATGGCCGCAGAATGCCGCCTGTGCGCCGAGTTCGAGCATGGTTTCAAACAGTTCGTTTTCATATTTGCTGTTATAAACGCCTTCGTCGGACTCGCCGGCTTTACCGGAATACCATTTCACGTTTTCCGTATCCTGATGGCCGTTGTTTTTGTATTCTTCCCAGGCAAATTTGTATTCTTCAAACGGGATATGCAGGAAAACGAGCGATTTTACGTCGTCTGCACCCAATTTCTCATTTTCGGCGTTGCAGGCAGTGATCTGATCGGCATACCATTGAATCTGATCCGAATGTACGTTGTCATAATCCCATTTGATGCCGAGAATGTCACCGTCTGTGTAAGAGCCGGAATCCAACGTCACCAAAGCCTGTACGATCTCGCCTTTGGTGTTTTTGACCTTGATGCACTGGTTGCCGTAGCCGTTGATGTCTTCGGGGCCTGCTTGGAACAGGCAGTATTCAAAGCCCTGCTCGTAGAATTCGGAAATGGCTTCGCGGCCGTAATAACTGTAAGCCTCGGTGTCATGGTTGCCGAAACACAGTGTCCAGTATACGCCGAGGGCTTCCATGGTCTGTGCAAACAGTTTTGCACCGCTTTTGTTGTTGAATGTGCCTGCCTGGAACGGAACGGGATAGGCAATGTCACCCGTTGCGATCACAAGGTCGGGTTTTTCAGCCGTTACGAGGGCGGCGACGCAGTTGATTGTCTTTTTATCTCTGCCTGCGCTCATCCAGCCGCCGCCGAAATGGATGTCGGTCAGTTGCATGATCTTGAATTCACCGTCGGTCGTAAACGTGTAGCAACCCGTTTCATCCAAAGTCGGAACGAGTTGATTTTCATAGTTCACTTTCCGGACCGTATCGGCAAAGGACAGGTTGTTTTTGAGCGTGATAACGGTGGAGAGCGTTCCGACAGCCGCGATCAGCACGCAGATTGCCAGAAACACGCACAGGCGTTTTAAGTGACGTTTGGGATCT
>JAFQKN010000136.1 GCA_017396895.1 Clostridia bacterium | reverse complement strand
CGGGAACGCCCTGTCGACTCGGCATTCCCTGCGGCGGAACGGGCTGTGCAGGTCTCTGCGGCATTCCTTGCGGCGGAACGGGTTGTGCAGGTCTTTGCGGCATTCCCTGCGGCGGAACGGGTTGTGCAGGTCTTTGCGGCATTCCCTGCGGCGGAACGGGTTGTGCAGGTCTTTGCGGCATTCCTTGCGGCGGAACGGGTTGTGCAGGTCTTTGCGGCATTCCCTGCGGCGGAACGGGCTGTGCAGGTCTTTGCGGCATTCCTTGCGGCGGAACGGGTTGTGCAGGTCTCGGCGGCATACCTTGCGCAGGCATGGGTTGCGTGGATTGGGTACGCATTCGAGCCGACGGCGGATTGACCGTTCCCAAAGGTTGTACATATCTGCGTTCGGGAACGCGTTTTGGTGTTGATGCTGCGGTATCCTCTGATTCACTTTGTGCGGATGTTCCGGCTGCAACGGTAACAGGTACTTTTTTGCGCTCCTTGCGAGGTATATGCTCGTTGCGAGGGGCGTGTTCTTTGATGCGTACAGGTTAGCGTCTGAGTGGATCCGGATAGGGCCAATCCAGAGACGTTTTCTTGATAAGCGGTTCGAAAATGCTCAATGTGGGAGCCAACAGGAACAGAATGATGATTGCACTGATCAACGAGCCGCGTGCAAGCATGATGCAAAGTTCACTGATGAGGGTGATGTCACACACCAATGCAATACTGCCTGTAACCGTGAAGAAGACCAACGCGCTTTGGAATACGGAACGCATGGCAATTGCAGATGCTTTTTCTGCCGCGGTATCATTGTCCATGCCTTCTGCAAGATTTTCCTTGTAACGGCTTGTCATAAGAATGGCATAGTCAACCGTGGCACCGAGTTGCACGCAGGAAACAACAATGGGGGCAATGAAACTGACGCTGGTTCCCATGAGCCATGAAATGGTCTGGTTGATGAAAATCGCAAGTTCAATGGATAAAACAAGAATGATCGGTATGCTGAAAGACTTGAATGCAAACATGATCAAGAACAGAATTGCAAGAATGGATATGGCAGAAGTAACGATCAAGTCGCGACCGGCTGTTTCTGCAAGGTCTGCCATCAACACCGCTTCGCCGGTTGCCATACCGCCGTTGATATGCTGTTGCATGATCTGCCGCATGGCCGCAACCTGTGCGTTTGCTTCGTCTGAACCGGCATCATAGGCAGAATTGATCATGGCCAGACTGTAGCCGTCTTTGTAGCAAAGATCATTGACGATCTCGGGTAATACGGATGTGTCGATTGCGGCACCGAGGATGGTGTTGAGTGCCAAAACGTCCTCAATGCCTTCGAGTTGTTCAATATCTTTGAGCATTTCTTCAACATCTTTTGCAGGTGCATCATCGGGCATCACGAGGAAATGGGTGGATGCCATGTCAAAATCCGCTTTCATTTTGTCAAGCGCGATCAATGACGGTGTGTCATCGGGCAAAGCTTTGATGATGTTGTAATAGATTCCCATTTGATCTTTCATGATAAAAGAGGGAATAATCAGCACCAGTAAAAGAACGGCAAACACTTTTTTATGTTTCAGGGTAAATGCGCTGATACGATCAAAACGGGGAAGCAAACGCTTGTGCTTGAATTTGCTGAGTATGGAATTGAACTGCAAAAGAACGGCCGGCAAAATAATGAGAACTGCCGCCACACCGAGGATAACACCTTTCGCCATAACAATGCCGATGTCTATACCGATGGTCAGTGACATGAAACACAGGGCAAGAAAACCGAAAACCGTTGTCATGGAAGAACTGAACAGGGAAACAAAAGAAGTTTTTATTGCCCTTTGCATCGCAGTGGTCAAATCATCGGGGGTTTTGATCCGTTCTTCTTCGAAACGGTCAATGAGGAAAATGGAATAGTCCATGGTCACGCCCAATTGCAAAACGGCGGCAATGGCTTGGGACACAAATGAGATTTCGCCCATAAAGAAGTTGGTTCCCATGTTGTATACAACGGCACAAGCAAGTGCAAAGAACAACGCAAGCGGCATGAACAGGGTTTCCATTGTGAATGCAAGCGTGACAAGGGCAACCGTTACGGCAATGGCGACATAGATAATCGCTTCGCTTTCAACCAGAATCTTCAGGTCGGCAACGGCGGCGGAAATGCCACTGATGAAGCATTGCTCATTCAGAATCGTGCGGATCTCTTTGACGGCATCCAACGTAACGTCATCGCTGGTTCCCGTGGAGTACTGGACGATAAACAGCGTTGCGTTGCCGTCTTTTGAATAAAACAAGTCTTTCGCAAAATCAGGCAAAATATCGACAGGAACGGAAATATCCAAAACGGAGTCGGTCCATAGCACCTGAACGACACATTCGATGGCTTCGATTTTTTCCTTGATTTTTACAACGTCCTTGCTCGGCATATCTTCAAGAATCACGATACTGCTGGCCGCAAACTGGAAGTTTTCATCCAGAATATCCAGCGACGTAACGGAATCGAGATCCTCCGGCAAATAGGAGAGGATGTCATAATTGACTCCTGTTGCAAAAAAACCGATTGCAGACGGAATCATTAAAAGAATGCTGATGAGTATGATTAGTTTCGGGCGTGCTGTCACAAATGCAGCCAATTTCTGATGCATACGATTTCCCCCATGATAAAATCTTTATTATTTTATCATATATGCAAAAAAATCGCAAGAACAATAACTGTAAAACCGATGAAAAACATTACCAAAAATGCGAAAAAAAACTGCCGATTGTTTGGAGCAATCAGCAGTTTTGATCATTTTATGTAAATGTGTTATTTCTTTGCTTCCCAACCGTCGAAGATTCTGTCGAATTCATAGACATTGTTTTCTTCCTTGGTGTGGTTGGTGTACCATACCTGTGCAAAGAACGGATTTGATTTTGCGATTTCGTCATAATTCCATGCTTTGCCGATGCCGGGCAGGTAGCAGTGCGGACACCAGTGACCGCCCTTGAGAATAAGAGTGGGGCTGGCTTCGAATTCTTCGCCGCAATGGCCGCATTTCCAAACGAGTTTGGTGCGCATATCACCCTTCTTCATCTTCTTGCTGACAACACTGCCGCCTCTGAATTCAGCCGCTTTCTGCATATCTTCGATACCCAGTTCGCTGACGGGCTTGCTTTCATCATAACCGTGGTCAAGTTTGTAAAGATCTGCTACGGAAGAATCTTTTTCGGGGGAGTTGAGAACAAAGTGTTTCCAATCCTTCGGAATGGCTTCCCAATCGGCATAGGTGCCGTAATATGCAGAGATGCGGTCGGGATCCTTGGTCTTGATCCAATCCAGTGTACCCCATTTTTTGGTCTGTGCGATCTTCTTCATGAAGGGTTTTGCAGCAGCACCGAGCAATTTCTTTGTGGGAATATATTTCGGAATGCGGAAATAGAAGTCCACTTGCTGTGCCATACGGTCGAAATAATCTTTTGCAGTGATATCTTCACGGAAGTGGAGATAGTCATTGAGTTTGTCACCGTCTGCATAATACTGACCGTGGAAGTTTTTGGTGGTGAACCAGTTGGGATCGAACAAGGTCTTGGGAGAGCCCAGACCGATACAGCCGAGCAGCAGTTCTTCAAATTCGAAGTTGGTAAGACGGAATTCTTTACCCGAACCGATGTTGTAGAAACTATTCCAGAATTCTTCGGGAAGATTGCCGAAGCCGTCTTCAAGAACGAGGTTGCACATCAGGCGGCCGGAGTCTTCAACCGTACACCATTCGAGCATTCCGTTGAGGGGAACGTGATACATGATGGGTTCCATGTTGTGAAGAAGATCCGGATACAGAATGCCGGACTGGCGCATAACAACCCAGTTTTTAATGCCGCTTTCAACGAAAATGCGTTCTGCAAGAACTTTGGAGATCGCATAGTGGTCATAAACGGAGACTTTGATCGGGTCGCCGCAACGGCCCCAATGAATCGGCACGTTACGATCGCCTGTTTCGGCAACGGTACCGATGTAGCAAACTTTGATTTCATCGGCATTGGGCTGTTCAAGAACGGCCTTGCAGATGTTGGCGGCAGCACCGGGATTGATCTTTTGTGTGGAATAGGGTTTGTAGTCTGCCGCAGGAGATACCATACCGCCTACGTGCAGGACGTAATCGGCACCTGTGACACCTTTGAGAATTGCATCATATTCCATGAAATCGCCCCAGACGATTTCAACATTGGAATAGAATTCATAAGGAGCAAGCAGTTTTTGATTCTTTTCACTTTTGCGGGCAAGCAACTTGATGTTGATCTTGTCGGGATGCTTGAGCATTTCCTGGAAGGCTGCCCAACCCATGTTGCCGGTACCGCCGGTGAGGAATACGGTTTTTTTCATTGGATTCTCTCCCATCATTTTTTTTGTAACATTATCATCATAATGTTTTAACACTGTATTTGCAATAGATAAAAATCAAAAAAGTGTTCATTTTGCAACACGATTAAGTGTTTGTGATTTTTATTACAGGAAGTGTCGCAGGTTGTTCGTTGAAAAAGTATTCTGCACCTTTGATTCCGAGTGCGAGAATGGTTTTTGCGAGATACTCTTTTGTCACGTCATGCTCACCGGCGATCCAATTGCAAAGAAGGCCGACCGCACCGTTTGCAAAGAATGAATATAGCAGATTCAGTTGTGTCTGTGACAGATTGTTGACATTGTGCTCTGCCCAGTAGCGGAATGCAAATTCTTTTGTCAATTCAAGCAGTTTGTTCAAGAATGTTTTATCTGAATTGATATTGAATAAAACATGACACAGATCGCGGTTTTCTTCAATGACAGCAAGCAGTTTTTCCAACAACTCACCCGTAATGCCATCCGTTTCAAAGCGCACGGTCGTTTCATAGAGGGCTGAATACAGTTCTTCTTCGATCTGTGCCAACAGATCATACGCATCACAATAATAATTGTAAAAAGTGCCTCTGTTTAAATCGGCGTGCTGACAGATATCCGTAACGGTGATCCGGTTGATCGGTTTTTCTTTCAGCAATTCAATCAAACTTTCGCGCAACACCATCTTGGTGTAACGTACACGGCGATTGTCTTTTCCCGGATTCATGAAAAAACCTCCTGTGTGTTCATTTCAACATTGTAAATAATATCATACGCAATGATAAAAAGTCAACATCTTGTTTAATAAAAAACACAAAGTGCAGTAACGATTTTGACAAAATGTTTTTAAATTAACAATGTGTTTACAAAATGTTGCGTTGTTTACTTGTCTTTGTTACCACAATAATGTTAAAAAAGTATTAAAAACAAAGCGTAAAAACATATTCAATGAAAAAAGTGCACTGCGGCAATGTACCGCCGTGCACTTTTGTTCAGTCGAAGATGTTATTTGTTTTCATTATGTCTTGCTTCGAGTTCAGCAAGAATGCGATTGTATTCGTTTTCGTCGATGGTGTATTTTTTTCTGATGATAACGAAAGCGATTCCCATGAAAAGGACCGGCAGGACGGCCATTACGATGCGAAGGCCCAGTGTCATTCCGTCATCCGCTCCGGCAAGTACATTTGCAATGTATTCTTCCTTGGTGAGCCCGCCGAATGCCTCGGGATTGTTGATCGCCCAGTTTTCCGCATTGGAGATCTGATCGGTGATCCCCTTGATACCGATAACAAGATATACGACCGTAATGATGATCTGTTGCATAGAAGCGCTCATTTTGGACATGAACGGACGCACGGAAAAAATGATTGCTTCATCACGGCTTCCGGTCATGTATTCGTTATACTCGATGGTGTTGGACAGGCAAACAGCCGCGACAAGATAGAAGAAAGAATAGCCCAGACCGATGAACAGGGATTCCGCACACAGGAATGCAAACGATGCCGTGCCTTTCAGGAATGTGCCCGTCAGGAAGAAGCAGATATAGCCTACAACGGTCAGTATAAAGGAGATGCGTACCATTCCCATGCGTGAAAATCTTTTGGAAAGGGCGGGATACAAAAGGTAACTCAATGCCGAAGAAGCCCCGTAGAAGATCACGAAGATCGAAGCAAACGAACCTTCATAACCGTAGGAGAGATAGATATAGTTGGTGCCGAATGCAGTCAGCAACGCCCCGCTGAGGTTGACGAACAGAAGGATCAGTGCCGTCCAAAGCACTTGTTTGTTGTTGAAAATGATGCGGATCATTTTTTTGAATCCGACGCGTTCTTCCAACGGAACACTGGCAACATTGCGTTCTTTGACGCCCACGCAGGTCAGTGTCTGACAGCCGATAAAGCAAAGGGCGATCACGATGGACACCGTTCTGTATCCCGTGATGGCATTGCCGCCGATGGCCATGCTGCCGACGGTAAACAACGGAATCAATCCGTTTGCAAGGATTGTACCCAATCCTGCCCACAGGTTTGCGGATGAAGTGAGGATGTCTCGCTTTTCGGGATCGCTTGTCAGTGACGGCAGCATCGACCAGTAGCCGATGTCATTCATGGTGTATGTCAGATCCCAGATCAGATACAGGAATGTGAATGCGACAACAAAGGGGGTTCCGTCTAACGGCAGGGAATAGATGAGTACCAATACGATCGAGTTCGTGATGCAACCGATCAGGATCCACGGTTTGAATTTGCCGATCTTCGTGCGCGTGTTTTCAATGATACCGCCCATAATGGGATCGTTGATGCCGTCCCAAATGCGGCAGATAACGATGATAACGCCGATTGCGGCAAACTGTGCATCCGTGATCTGTTTTGTGTAAAGAATGAATGTCAGCAAGAAGTAGGTGTACAGGGAATAGGCAAGATCTCTGCCGATTCCGCCGAGACTGTACGTCCATTTGTTTCGGTCAAAGACTTTATCGCCCGTGTTTGAGAAAATATTGCTCATAAATGATCCTCCGTTATTCAGTCTTACAATAAGTGTAGCATATATACCCTCAAAAAGTCAATTCAAAAAGAATAGGTGACGGTACACGGTCATATATATTATACAGAATTCGGAAAGGATGAGGGTAAATGCAAACGGAAGAAAGGAAAGGTCTGCCGCAGACATTACACATGGAAGACAGAAAACGTCTGACGCTTACCGGGGTGATCGAAGTCGGAAATTTTGACGATACGAGTGTTGTTTTGTTTTTACGGGACGGAAAACTGACCGTGCACGGAAACGGATTGAAGATCGGTCTGCTCTCGGTTGAAACGGGAGAGGTTCAATTGGAAGGATTGGTGCATTCTTTGCAATATTCCGATGCAAAACCCGGAGCAAAAGGCTTTTGGGCAAAGGTGTTGCGATGATCTACGGATTGCCGAACCGTGCGCAGTTTCCCCCTCTGATTGCCGCAATCGTTCTCGGGTTACTGTGCGGAATGTTGTGGGATGTGTTGCGAATCTTCAGAAAACTGCAAGTGCCGTCGCGCACGCGGCTGTTTTTTGAGGACGTCTTGTTTTTTCTGATCTGCTCCTTGCTGTCGTTTGCGGTGTGTTTTGCGTTTAACTACGGCAATGTGCGCGGCTATATTCTTTTGGCACAGGCCTTCGGATTCTTTGTTTGGTACTGTTTGCCCGGAAGACTTGCAGACCGCACTGCAAACGCATTACAAAAGATTCTGCGCACGCTTTTCCTGCGACCGATATTTTTTGTTTGGCGTGTGTTTTACGCCTTGCGCAGACGAACGCATGAAAAACGCATTCCAAAGGTGAAAAAAACAAAGAAAAAAGAGAAAAAAAGTAAAAAAAATCATTACAATTCAGCAAAAAAGACTTGCAAATGAAAAATGTATATAGTATAATTTATTTACTAATTACGTTTTTAAGGGGACAATCATGGGCACCATTTTCAAGAACAGGACTCATAGCATTCTTGTGATCGGCGGAACCATTCTCGCCATCTGCTTTATGCTGTTCCTTTTTTTGTCTACACAGTCCGACGTAAAAGCGCAGGAGGACCGATTGGCTGAACTGGAAGCCGAATATGCCTCCATCAGCGAAGAAAATGCACGCTATGAGCATATTCTCAACGAGGCGGACGAACGAGAACAGTACGAATATCAGGCAAGGGAACTCGGTTACGGCTATCCCGACGAAACCAAAGTCATTGACGTAACCCCCGGCAACTGATTTTAATAATCATCAGGAGGAACACCGCATTTTATGCAGGTAGAAATCGGCCAAATTTATGAAGGAACGGTCACGGGCCTGACCAATTTCGGAGCATTTGTCAAATTGCCCACAGGTGAATCCGGTATGGTACACATTTCGGAGGTAGCCGCTGTTTATGTCACGGACATCAAAGATCATCTTGCGGAAGGGCAGACCGTTAAGGTCAAAGTCATCGGAGTGAATGAAAACAATAAGATCAGTCTGTCCATCAAGCAGGCTGCTCCGCCGCCTGCAGCAGAGGAACGTCCCCGCAGACGCAACAATGTCAGATCTTCCAGACCGCAGACATGGCAGGGGACGCCGCCTGCGGCTGATCCGTCCACCATGTCTTTTGAAGATATGATGGCTAAGTTCAAGCATGACAGCGATGAAAGAATGTCCGATCTTCGCCGTTCTTCTCCCGAAGTGCGTTCCAATCGCCGCGGAAACGGCGGCAACCGTTCATAATAAATGCAGATCGGCGGCTTTGAGCCGCCGTTTTTCTTTGAAAGGAAGATTATATTTTGAGAGAAATTACTTGCGAAGCGATCATTCAGGCGGTGTGCAATGCCGTTATAGAGGCAAACATTTACCTGCCTGCGGATCTGAAAAATGCGATCTGTGAGGCTCGACAAAAGGAAACCGCACCGCTTGCACACAGCATTCTGTGTGATATGTGCAAAAACATGGAGGCGGCAGACGAATTGCAGATCCCCGTTTGTCAGGATACGGGCATGGCAGTCATTTTTTGTGAGATCGGACAGGATGTGCACATTGTCGGCGGTGATTTTGAAGAAGCCATTCATGATGGCGTGCGACAAGGCTACACACAGGGTTTTTTGCGCAAAAGCGTTGTAAAAGATCCGCTGTTGCGCGAAAATACGGGCGATAACAGCCCTGCGATCATTCATACGCGCATCGTTCCCGGAGATGTGTTCAACATGACCGTTGCCCCTAAAGGCTTCGGCAGTGAAAACATGAGCCGCATCAAGATGTTCAATCCCACCGTTTCTGCGGACGATATCGCGGATTTTGTTGTGTCGGTCGTTCGAGACGCGGATGCCAATCCCTGTCCGCCCGTGGTGATCGGCGTGGGGCTCGGCGGTGATTTTGAATATGCCGCTTTGCTTTCCAAAAAAGCACTCTGCCGTTCGTTGGATGTTCGTCATTCGGATCCGTTTTATGCAGAACTTGAACAGAGGATTCTGGAGCGCATCAATGCACTCGGGATCGGCTGTCAGGGCTTCGGCGGTGATGTGACGGCACTCGGCGTCAACATCGAAACATATCCGACGCACATCGCAGGTCTGCCCTGTGCGGTCAATGTCGGTTGCCATGTCACGCGGCATCTAAACATCTCCCTGTAACTTGTGCAAAATCGACATAATTTTTACCTTAAAATAAGTTGAACTGTAAAAATTATATAAAAACTATTTACATTTCCTTTTCCTTGTGGTATACTAAAAGCGGAAACAGAGAACGGAACCCCGAATCGGTGTTTCTTTCTGTTAATATATATGAAAAGGGGATGTAACAATGAACATCACAATCGTCGGAAGAAAATGCACACCTCGTGACTCTTTCAAAGAAAGAGCAGAAAAGAAACTCGCCAAAATTGAGCGTTTCTTCGGTGAGGACGCAACCGCCAAGGTTACCGCCACGGTGGAAAAATCCTCCCAAACGGTGGAGATCACCGTCACGAGTGCAGGCGGACTTATGTTCCGTGCCCAGCAGAGAGCTGAAAACATGAACGATGCTCTGGACGAATGTGTCGATCTTCTTGTTCGTCAGATCCGCAAAAACAAAACCCGTGTCGAAAAAAGAATGCACAGCGGTTCCATTGATGATTTTGCACCCGTTGAAACTGTGGAAGAAGAAGTTGAATTTGACGTTGTGCGCACCAAGACCGTGGCTCTCAAGCCCGAAAGCGTGGACGAGGCCATTTTGCAGATGAATCTGCTCGGACATCAGTTCTATATGTTCCGCAATTCCGAAAGCGGCATCATTTCGGTCGTTTATCGCCGTAACGACGGCGGCTACGGCATTCTTGAACCCGAACAGGAATAAAGGCATTGATGTAAAATCACATTTGAATAGATCACGGGGCTGTCACTGACAGCCCCGCTTTTTTCATAGTCCCATTCTTGACTCTGTCAACCGTTGATTTTGTCAAAATGCTTTGTTATAATGTAATTATATAAGAAAGTTTATGAAGTATTGAATCACTTTTATAGCAGACACTTTATGTATTTGCAGATCAGTAAAGACTGTTTGATTTACGGAGGGATATTTGTTATGAGCGTTGGCAAAAGTGGCGAGCATCTCGTGAGAATTAACTGGGAACAATTCCAGAAATGGCAGAGATGGGATGAATTTCCCGAGCGCGCAGACGATCCGCAGTTGATAGATGATATGGATTTTTATTACGACGGCAATAAGTATTATCTTGATGGTTGCAGTAAATACGGTTATTCTATTCTGACAGCCGATTGGGAAGAAATTGCATTCGACAAGAATTTGCTTACCCTGTTGACAAAACCCGTGTTCGGCAACGAATCATTTCGTGATAAAATCGAAAGTTTTCTGTTTGTCAATTGACTTCCTGTTGTCACAGTGACCGTTTTTCGGTCTTGATTCACCAAAACACCCGTACGCGGAAATCCGTATTCTGCGTGCGGGTGTTTTCTTTTGTTTGATATGATTGTTGCTGATCCTCCGTATTGTAAATTCGTAAACATTTATAATTAAATATTTGAAAGTAATAAAGCGGTGCACTTTTTTTTGTTGTATTTCGGAAAGTAGTATTGTTAATTTTATCTTTCTTGATTTTGCAATAGTGGCACAATACTACATTATGTTGTATGTATATTGAGAAAATTAGAAGTGATGCTTCTAAATATTGTGTTATCTTGCTTGACATTTTTGAATTGCATATGTATAATATATACGGACGAATAAACATTTGGAAGGAGGTAAATCGTCTTGTTGACAATCAGAAAAACCGAAAAGCTTTGGCCCAGCTTTTCGGTTTACCGTCCGGGATATTGTAATACTCCCTTTCTTTTGTGTTTTAATTTTACCATATCCTTTCCAGATTTGTCAACTGACAATTATTACAAAATTATAATAGGAAAGGAGGTAAGATTATGTGCTCTCTTTTCGATTTGCTTACCACTGTTGAAGAGTTCTATATGTATCTTACCAATAAAAATGTGCCGTTCACGGATCAGGGATTTCCGATTTTTGAACGGTGTATGTTTGTGCGGAATTATCCGCAAATGGTTGTTCCCTTTGATCAACGTAACAGTAAACTTGTGACCTGTCGAAAGAAAACAATGCTTTGTTTTTATTGCTCAGATAAGCGGATTTATCCTCGGATTGATAGAATTTTACGTGATTTGCCCGTCTATCGACAGTATTATGGCGTTGTTGGCTTTGATTTGACTGTTACGGCAGACATGGATTCAGAGTGGCAGGATTTGCTGATGCTTGCAAATCAATTGTTTACTGCAGTTTTGGCGTACAATGAGATTCCGATTGCTTTTAATTTGAGGACAGGATCGGAATTGTCTTTGAAGAATTTATCCGGAGTGCCAACCAGAGTCATTTGTGCTTCCGGTTTCTTAGGATGCGAAAAGTCAAAAAGCCCGTTTGATTTTTCCTATTTGAAGAAAATATTTGCGGTTCAGCCATCAAAACTGATGCTATATGGAAAACATGACTACACTATTGAAAAACAACTTTCACTTTGTGGGATTGATTTTCGTGTTTATGATGATTTTCATCGTCTATCAAAGGAGGTGTCTGTTTATGGGTGACAGCAAATCATTATATTCTAAAGTATCCCGTTTTTATATTGACAACACAATTTTAGAATCGGAAATTGATCAACAAAGATATTTGCACAGCAAAGAACGCGAAAAAAAATATAACGATGTTTGGTGTTCCCAAAAAGTCAATCTGAATGAAATTGTTGCCCATTTTTGTCCCGAATGTAAAAGATATACAGATGGGGTGAAATATGTTTTCGAGGGTGAGCGATATGCTGTTAAAACCGATATGGCATCAGGATATCTGCGAATATACGATAAGAAGTTAAAAAGATTCGTAAAACTCAATCATGAAGTAGGCAACAGAGATGAAACACATTTTAAGATATTGCGTCGGGAGGAGATGTGACTATGACTTTTGAGTTAGTTTTAGATTTAGACGGGCTTACATATTTTTCTGATATTCCGAATTGGACACCTGAAATGTCGCACAATTTTGAAGTTTTTTATTTGAACGGCGAAGAAGATTTGCAATTGATGATGTCGGTTGTTGACGATTTGAATTTGCACTGTCAATCCTTGCTGGATAATGGTGATGCAGACTATTTTTCCGGGACAAAATTACAATGTCTTTATAATTGGCTTGTTCGTATTTTAAAAACTGATTTGAATGACAGGTTGCAACAATTATTGCACAAACTGCTTCTCTTTGCTGAGCGTGCTATCGAATTGCAGACAGGAGTCGTGATTGAGCTTTGAAGAAGTGTTATAAGTTGTTTGGTGTTTTTTGGGATCAAAGAGAAATTGTCGATTCTGAGATTTTCTTTTATGATGAAGCGGATGTTTTACAGGATTGGAAAGAGCCCTTTAATCTTTTTGATTTCCACGGATATAAGCGGAAAGTCGCCATTTCAACGCTTTTGTCTGTGGAAAAAGAGGAAGACATCGCAGCAATAATCGACCGAGTGAAAACTTGTGATGAAGTGATTATAGATCTGGATTACTGTCCGCTTGTCTCAAACCGAGCAATTGTGTGTTTTTATCTTAAACGAGTGCTTCAGATATATTCGTATATGGTTTTTAAACTACCTGATTCAAAAGTGTACTTTTTGTTATCTTTTCCAAATATGAAAGATGTGTTTTTATTAGCACAATCAGTTTATTATTAAAAGAATACCCGTACACAGAAATCCGTATTCTGCGTGCGGGTGTTTTCTTTTGTTTGGTATGATTGTTGCTGATCCTCCGTATCACAATAGCACACAAGTTTCTGACTTTGAAGTCGGAAACTTTATAAAAATCGAAAGTTTTTAACTTACAAGTCGGAAAATATTACAAAAAAAAAGACGGCACTTCCTGTTTTTGTTCGGTAAGTGCCGTCATGAATTACTATTACAGCAGGCGGATGCCTGCGTCTTTGCATTTTTTGAGTGTTTCTTCGTCCCAGATGCTCGATTGCACTTCACCGATGTGCGCACATCCCATCATCAGCATACAAAGGCGGGATTGACCGATACCGCCGCCGATGGAAAGCGGCAATTCACCGTTCAGCAGGGCTTTGTGGAAGGGAAGTTCAGCTCTGTCCTCGCAACCTGCAAGGGTAAGCTGCTTCTTCATGCTTTCTTCATCCACGCGGATACCCATGGAAGAAATTTCAAAACTTCTCTGCAATACATCATTCCAGAACAGCAGGTCGCCGTTGAGTTCCCAATCGTCATAGTCGGGGGCTCTGCCGTCGTGCTTGTTGCCCGAACGAAGCGTTTTGCCGATCTGCATGAGAAACACGGTCTTGTGTTCTTTCACAAACACGTTTTCGCGTTCGGAGGGCGTCAGGTCGGGATACAGGTCTTCCAGTTCCTGCGAGGTGATGAACGTCACATTGCGTTCGATGTCGGTGTGCAGGCAATCGAATTCCCAGTACAGTTCTTCCGCCGTTACGCAGATGGCACTGACGATACGGCGTACTGTTTCACGCAGATAGTCCTCGGTGCGGTCTTCTTTTGTAATCACCTTTTCCCAGTCCCACTGATCCACGTATACCGAGTGAATGTTATCCAGCACGTCTTCGTCGCGGCGGATAGCGTTCATGTCGGTATAAAGACCCTTGCCGGGGTGAAAATCATATTTTTGCAAAGCCCAGCGTTTCCACTTCGCAAGTGAATGCACCACCTGCAGTTCTGCACCGCCGATGGACGGCACGTCGAAGGTAACGGGACGTTCACGGCCGCTGAGGTTGTCGTTCAGACCTGTGTCCGCACGCACGAACAGGGGAGCCGAAACACGCTTTAAGTTCAGCGCGGTACGCAGATTTTTCTGAAAACTGTGTTTAATGAACTCAATGGCACGTTGGGTTTCGTAACCGTCAAGTTTTTGTGTGTAGTTGTCGGGAATAAAACATTTGTCCATAGTGATCACTTCTTTCCGAAAAACGAAAGCGGCTTTTTCGTAAAAACCGCTTTCAATGAAACCATATTATATAATGTAATAACTGATTTTGCAAGTATTTTTATTGCTCGTAGCCCAATTTTTTGAGTAAAACGGGATCGCAGGTGTCGGCCATGCCTCCGATCTCATCCCACAGGATATCCGCTTGTTTTTTCCATTCTGCGAACAAGTCGGCTGTTTGCGGGTAATTGTCATACAGTTTTCCGACTTTTCCGCTTTGCAGCAAGCCTTTGACGATCTTGCCGACCGTGGCCGAGCGCAGTTTACCCGTTGCAAGGCCTTTTGCAATGACTGCGAGCATTTTTGCGATATCTCCCGCTGTCAGGTCGAGTTCTTCACCCATACCGCCCAATATTTTCGTACTGAAAATGCAATCGTTTGCAAACAGGTATTCCGCTTCGTCATAGTCTGCGGAAATGACGCCGAACAACAACGGACGCAATGCATCAAAATCTTTGCCCTGCGCCTTTACGTAACGGCAGTTGATGGGCCATAAGTTTTCTTTGGTGAGATAACCGTCTTTTTTCAAAAGATCGGAAATGACATCCACAGCAATTTCCGCTTGTACCAGTGAAGATGTTACCCCCTCACCGCAGGTGGGCTTGGTTAAGAATGCCGCATCACCCATGGCAATAAAGCCGTCATCAACACAGGAATACAGAGTGCGGTGATAAGGTGTCATGCCCTTTTCCACTTTTTCAACTTTATAGTCGGGGCGTTTGATGTTCTTGATGTAATCCTTGAAAACTTCTTCCGCATAATCGTAACCGTAGCCCGCACCGATGCCTAAGATCGCACCGTGTTCATTTCCGGACGGCGCCGACCATGCTTTGTATTGCATACAGAATCCGTCCATGGAACGCGGTTTTACGGCTTTGTCAAGGTATTCAACATAATACAGCACCACAAAGAAAATATCCTTGTTTGTCAGTTTGAAATTTTCAACCACCGAGGTGTCGGGCAACTTGGTTCTTGCGGCTGAGGGAATGCCCGTGCAATCCGCAATAATACGCGCATAGACTTCCTGTTTGCCGTCTTTGGTGATGTATGTTGCACCGATGATGCGTTTGTTTGCATCATAAATGAAATCATCAAAAGCCGCACCGTAAATGATTTCTGCTCCTGCCTGTTTTGCATAGTCGTTCATGCGCATGATGTAATCGTGTTTGTGCACGCCCACCACAGGTGCAGGGGCACCGATCTTGGGATGATTGCCGTAAGGGGAGAAGATGCAGGAAGAAGCAAAGGTAAACCCCCAGTCCTTGTCGGTGGTTGCAGGGATCTCCATGCCGTACTTTTCCATGTCCGCTTTGCCGAAATGAATGATATCGTATGCACGGTTGACGTCGTTTTGTTCTTCTTTTTCGATCATCAGAACCTTAAAGCCTTGTTCGGCCATCTTGCGTGCAAACCAACTGCCGGTTGTGGATGCGCCTGCAATGAGAATATCATACTGTTTCATCATAATCCCCCGTTTTCTCTTTTTTTACAGTATACCATGTCGGGCTATGGCACGCAAGACACTTTTTTGTAAACATTTTTTTTCAATACTGTTGCAATTGTCTTTTATTGGATGCTTTATGCTTATTTTAATCATTGCATTTTATATTGTGTTGTGTTAAACTAAAACATATATAGGCTTTCATTTGCAAAAAAGGAGTTGAAAAAGGATGGGCAGTCAGTTTTTATGGCAAAAAACCTCGCAGTTCGGCGGTTTTTTGGGAAACCTTGTTTTTAATATTTCCTCCCGTTATACAGCCGATCCCATGCCCAACCAACAGCAATTGCTCGAGTCTTTGATGCAAAAGAACGCCGAGACGGAATACGGCAAAAAGTACGGGTTTAAGGATATAAAAACATTCGATGAATACCGTGAACGTGTGCCGTTGAGTGATTATGACGATTATGAGCCTTATGTCGATCGGATGATCGCTGGGGAGCAAAATCTGATTACCTACAAAAAAATCAATAAATACATTCAGACTTCGGGCAGTGCAGGCAGGCCGAAACTCATTCCGCTGTGCGGAAAGGCGATCTGGAATTTCCAGATCATGGGCTTCTGTGCACCGCTCGGCTCTACACTCAATTACTATAAAAACAGAAATGAGCAGATGCCCGGTCAGCATTCGTTTTTGACCATTGAAGTGGTCAATCGCGATCTGCCCAACGGCAACACCGCAAGTTGCCTTTCTGCCATTCCGTTCAATCTTCTGCGTCCCATTGCGCAGTTCTTCTCCGTCACGCCCAAGGCGATCCTGTATCCCGAACAGCCGGAGAACACGGATATGAACTATGTAAAACTTCGTTTTGCGCTTGAGAACAGCAATGTGACCGCTTTGACCGCGGCACTTGTGACCTATCTTGAGAGTATGTTCGAATACCTTGAGAAAAACTGGCAGGTGCTTGTGGAGGACATCGAAAAGGGAACGATCTCGGAATCCGTGCGTTGTCCCGAAGAACTTCGCAAAAAACTGCTGAAAAAGTGCAAACCCAATCCCGAACGTGCCGCAGAACTTCGTGCAGAGTTTGAAAAAGGCTTTGATACACCCATCGGCCCTCGTATCTGGCCGCATCTTGCTTGGACCTCCGCCATGCGAAGCGGTGCGCTTGCGCTGTATGCGGAAAAACTAAAATATTATTGCGGAGACCTTCCGTTCAACAACACAGGCTATGCCGCAAGTGAATCCTTAATGGCAATGCCGCTTGAAATGAGTGCGCTCGATGCCGTTCTGCTTCCCAAAAGCTGTCTGTTTGAATTTTTGCCTGTGGATGCTCCCGCCGGTACGAAAACACTGCTGATGGATGAACTGGAAGTCGGCAAGGATTACGAAGTTATCATCACCAATCTTGCAGGCCTTTACCGTTACCGTATGTATGACGTGGTGCGTGTGACGGGATTTTATCAGAAAACCCCCAAGGTGGAATTTTTGTACCGTTCCAATCTCGTGCTGAACATCACGGGCGAAAAGACCACACAGCAAATGCTCGATTGGGCTGTGGAACGTGCCTGCAAAGAAGTCGGTCTGTCTTACAGCCGCTTCTGCGTGCGCGGTGTCATGCAGCAGGGAACGGCACCGTATTATGATGTGCTCATTGAGCCGCTGAATGAAACAAATGCCGATCTGTCCGCACTGGCTCTTGCCTTGGATGATGCTTTGCGGCAGTCGAATCTGTATATTGATGTCCGCCGCCGTGAGGATGTGCTGGCCCCCACACAGGTGCATCTGTTGCACAAGGGCACATTCGATGCCTATACGGATTCACTTCGTCAGCAGGGTGTAAATGTCAATCAGGTCAAGCCCGTTACCATCCTCAATACGGACGAACGGCTCGAATTCTTCCTTGCACATATTGCGCACTGAAAGGTGTGAACACAATGAAAAAACTCAGCATTCGCTATTCCAAAGTGCCCGGATTCATTCTGGGCATTTATTCTCGCATCCCGTTTTACAATATGCTCTTTTACCGCATTTTAGGCAATGAACCGGAGCATTATCTTGAAAAGTTTTTTGTAACCTCCGGCTATCCGCAAGCGGAAAAGCAACGCGTGCTCAAGGACATGGAAAAGGAATTCTGGTTGCACGGCACGCACTTTGACGAATACTTTTATTATGATTTTTTCGGCAAAGACCGCGCTTACAAAGATGCATTCATCAACGAAACACAGCGGTTTTCCTATTACAACAAACTCAACACCCTCAAGGGCATGAAGCAGTTTGACAACAAGTGGCTGACCTACGGGAAACTCAAACCCTTTTACGGCAGAGAGATCATTTTGTGCCGATCCGAAAACGACCGTGCCGCTTTTGTGGCTTTCATCGAAAAGCACAAAAAGACCGTCAAAAAACCGCTGGACTCCTACTTCGGCAACGGTGTGGAGATCATTGAATCGGACGAACAGACCGACCGCAACGCCCTGTTTGACCGTCTTCTTGCAGACGGCACATTTTTGTGTGAAGAATATGTGGTTCAGCATCCGTTTTTTGCAGACCTGAACCCGTCCTCCCTCAATACTGTGCGTGTTCCCACCGTTTTGACGGGAACAGGGCCCGACAATTACGAGGTGCAGGTGTTCTATCCCTGTCTTCGCATCGGCAGACAGGGAAGTGTGGTTGACAACGCAGGTGCAGGCGGACTTCTTGTGCAGATCGATGCACAAACAGGCACACTTTACCCTGTTGCAAGGGATGAAGCCAACCATGCCTTTACAGCCCACCCCGACAGCGGTATCGTGTTTGAAGATCTGACGATCCCACAATGGGACGCGGCTGTGGAAAAGGCAAAGCAACTCGCGCTGTCCTGCCCCGAAAACCGCTATACAGGCTGGGATCTTGCCCTGACGGACAAGGGCTGGGTGATGATCGAGGGCAATGCAAGAGCGCAGTTCCTTGTCGGTCAGATCTGCGACCGCGTGGGCAAAAAGCACGAAATGGACGCGCTCGTAAAACGCTGTAAATAAATGCTAATCAAAAGAGAGAAGCCGCGCTGACTTCTCTCTTTCTTTTATTCTGTGATTCTGATTTTGTTTCCAATCGCATCGGTTATGTTTGCGTGTGTGATCGCATCGTCTTTTTTGCTGACAGGCACGGCGCAATGCTGTGTGTCATTTTCGGAAACGCTTGTTTTGCACGGAATGGCACACAGGTCGGAAATAACCGTTTTGCCGTTTTCTTTTTGCAAGGTGATCTGCAACAGCACGCTTTCCTGCGTACCGTCTTTGGTCTGCGAGGAAATGAAGTTGCCGAACGAATACAAACAGGGAACACCGTTTACATATTCAAACGCCTGCAACACATGGGGGTGTGAGCCGGCAATAAGATCACAGCCGCAGTTTGTAAGCCTTTTTGCCATTCTGCGTTGCCGCCAACTGACTCTGTGGGTGTATTCCGTGCCCCAATGCATATAAACGATCACAAAATCCGCACCGTTGCGCTTTGCATTTTCAATGTCTTGCTTTGCTTTTTTTGTGCGGTAGATATTGAGCATCGTTGAGCGTTGTGCAGGGGAGAGAGAGGTGCTTTTGAAGTTGTAAAAAGCGGAATAAGCAAGCAATGCAATGTGAATGCCATGCACGTTGAATGTCAAATACCGTTTCTCGTTTTCGTTTTCAAAAATGCCCGTAACAGGCAGTTCCGCTTCGTGTAAGCGTGCAAGTGTCTGCAAAATGCCTTGCTTGCCGCCGTCACAGTTGTGGTTATTTGCCGAGCAGACCGCATCCACGCCCGCATTTTTGAGTGCGTGCAGAAATTCTTCGGGTGCATTCAGAAACGGCAAGCCGTCCGCGGTCGTCTGCTCATGCATGAAAGCCAGTGTATCGTCGCAGATACATTCAAGATTTCCCACCGTCAGGTCTGCCGAGCGAAACATTTCTTCCATAGGGGCAAGCATGGGGGTGAAATCAAATCCGCCGTCCTCTTTGCGGTAGGCGTTCTGCTGTTTGCGTTGACACAAAAGGTCACCGAGCAGAAGAATCTGTGCGGTATCCGCTGTTTTGCCGTTGGTGTATGTGCCGTCTGTGGTCTTTGTAAACCGCCCCTGTCGTGCGGTGTGCGTTGCTGTTTTCTTGTGCTCCTTTGCGGGCAGATGCAGTTTGCAACTTTTGCCGCATAAACAGCACAAGAACGATCGCAACAGAAAAGAGATCAACTGAAAAACCTGTTTCACAGCAATCCTTCCTTTTTCAGTATGTTTTCAAAGATGTCCGCCTTGCCGTTTTGGCGGCACTGAATGAGCGTCAGCCCCTGGTTCCAGTTGCCCTCTACGATCACAGCCGCATCCGCGGTGACGGCAACGTCCCATCCGATGAAATGTCCGTCACCGTTTTCTTCACATCGAATGGCGGTATCGCTCACAAGTTTGCGGACTTTGTCCCAATTCGGAATGCAGAAACCTTTGAACGCGCAACCGGAAAGCGGGTGGGTGGTGTGCGTGTGCAAATCATGGGCAAAACCGTCCGTAATGACCGTTCCGCTTTCGCAATCCACACCGCAACCGACACCGCCCTTGACAAGATTGTCCACCGAACTGTTCCCGTTGCCCGTTTTGAAGCAGGCTCCGAGAAAATGCACGTTTCCGTGTATGCAAAGGGTGGAAACGCGCAGTGTGTTGACCGTCTGCGGATTGAATGCGGCCATTTTTTCGTGCTGTACGATCACTTCTTCAACGATCGCGTTTTCCTGTTGCAAAGCGGAATATCTTTGTTTTGCTTCGTTTTCGGTCGTGTATGTGTACCGCTCGATGCCGTTGCCTTGGAATGCATCGGGACGTTTGAAGATCACCTGCTGATGTTTTTGTAAAAATGCAATGAATGCATCCTGCGTGCTTTCGTTGACGCACAGCCATTCTCGGCCCAAACAGTCGCCGTATTTGCGGTTGAAGGTGCTTTTGCTGCCCGTGATCGTCAGTGCGGCATGGCGATCCCCCAATGCTGATATATAACGGTGCTTGTTGTACATGGTAAGATAGGTGCGAATTTCACTGTCTGCCTTGTTGAACAGTTCGTAATCCATGTATTCGCCCAAGGTGCAACGGATCATGCAAAACGCCCGCAGATAATGCAGATACGAAATGCGTGCATCGGGGATGTTGCGTGCTTTCATTGCTTTTCGGAAACGGAAATAATCCGCGATCACCGTAAAGCGGTATATGAATGCTTTTTCCGAGAAAAAATGATACAGTTTATTCATCCTTTTCACCCTCCGTGGTCTGCACATTTCCGTGTCGGATGAACGGCGCACTCAGCAATGCAGGCACCATAAATACAGCTGCCGTCGGATACAGTGCGCGATAGCCGAATCGCTTGCTGTCCAGTAAAAGTCCCATAAAGAACGGGCCGATCACCCTGCCGAGTTTGCAGGAATCGGTGTAAACGGAAGTCACGATTCCCACCGTTCCGGAATTGCTCATTTCCACAAGCATGGGCAAGGGAAGAACGCTTTCCATCGACCATCCGATGCCGATGAGAAGCAGTGACAACACGGCAACAAAGCCGAAATTTTTCGTGGTTGCCGCAAGCAAAAAGCCGATCAGCATGATCGCATAAGAGAGCAAAAGCGTTCGTTTCCTGCCGCATTTTTCGGCAATTTTCGCGGTCAGCAAAATACTCACAAGTCCCGAAATGTAAATGGCAACCGTCAGCAATCCGCTGTGGGAATATTGCATATTCCATTTTATGACCGCATAGTTGAGATAGGCGGAAGAAAACGCGTAATATGCCGTCTTGGTGAAAAAATTGGCGGCAAGGATCATCAGAAAACTGCGTTTTTCGGTTGCCGTCAACTGTCTGAACATAACGGAAAGCGAGGTTTGGGCATCACTTTTAGGACCGTTGTATTTTTCCAACAACGGTTTTTGCCGCGCAAGCAGTTTGTTTTCGGGTACGGCAAACAGATAAAATAACGTACTGTTGAGAATCGTTCCCGCTGCGGTGAGATATATGACCGTGAAATCCGTGTCAAAAAACAGGATCAGCAGAACTACCCATGCACCGCCCAAAGAACAAACAATGCGGTTGATAACACTTGCGTTTGCATTCAGCGGCTTCGGTGTCAGATCGGGCACCAATGCCGTTGCGGCGGGATTGGCAATGCAAACGGCAACGGCGCACACGAAAAAACAGGTCAGAAAGCCGAATAAATTGCTTTTTTCCAAAAACAGAACAGACAGCGCAAGGCTTGCGGCGCACAAAAATCCGCCCGTCAGGATGAACGGGGATCGGCGGCCTCTTTTTGCTCGGCAACGGTCGGAAAGACCGCCCCAAACGGGCAACAGCAACATGGTAAGTAACTGGCTTGCGGCAATGATGATGCCCTTGAATGTTTCGGTCTTGCCGAAGCCCATCACAAGCACGTTCTGCAAAGTGGAATTGAGAATCTCATCCCACACGCCGATCGCAAGTTGTACTACGGAAATGCGTACGATCAGCCCTGTATTCAGTTTCAGTTTTTCTGTCTCCATACCGCACCGCCTTTCCGTTTTTTTATATTTTAACATCATGCACTTCATTCTGTCAACAGGTGAAAAAATCATGTTTATTTTTTAATATGCAACAAAAAATAAAGAAGTGTGGCAAATCTGCAAAATGATTTGACATCATTTCATCTGTATGGTATTTTATAATTATGTTTATTTTAGGGAAGTATGATAATGCAGAAAACGGGTATTGTGCTTGAAGGCGGTGCTTCAAGAGGAATCTATACGGCAGGTGTGCTGGATGTTCTGCTTGAAAACGGCATTTATTTTGACGGTTGTATGGGTGTTTCCGCCGGGGCGATCCACGGCATCAGTTACGTGTCGCGCCAAGCAGGCAGATCATATTGTTTCAGTGTGAAATATTGCAACGACAGCCGCTTTATGAGCATTCGTTCTCTCTTGCGCACAGGGGATATCTGCGGTGCAAAATTCTGTTATTATGATATACCCGAACGTCTTGTACCCTTTGCAAGCGAAAGTTTTGAAAAAAGTTCTACAAAGTTTTACTGTGTATGCACCGATGTAAAAACGGGGAAAGCTGTTTATCATCTTTGTCCGTCCGTGACACAGCGGGAGATCGAATGGGTGCGTGCATCCGCTTCTATGCCTATGGTTTCGCGTAACGTTGAAATCGACGGACAACTGCTGTTGGACGGCGGTGTTGCCGATTCGATCCCGTTTCGCAAAATGCAGGAATTCGGATATGAAAAATGTGTGGTCGTCTGCACACAGCATGACGGTTACCGCAAAAAGAAAGAATCTTTAAGCAAACTCATGCCCCTACGCTACGGTGATTATCCCGCTTTTGTGCAGACGATGCAGAAGCGTCCGACAATGTACAATGCACAATTGGACGATCTGAAAACGGCGGAAGAAAACGGGGAAGTATTCGTCATTCGCCCGAGTAAACCCTTGCAGATCGGCCGTGTGGAACACGATGAAAATGTGCTTCGTTCGGTGTATCTGTTGGGTAGGGAGGATGCAGAGCGTATGTTGGACGGATTAAAGCACTTTTTGCGTTAAAAGTTTTTTAACAATTTCTTCATTTTTTATTAAGATAACTCTTGATTTGCAACACGATGTCGTGTATAATGCTTTTGATGTTCGGTTCTTTTGCAGAAAGGGATGATGAGGGTGCGTGCGGATTTTTCTTCGCAAAGACGAAAAACGACATCCGACTCTGCATTGCATGATCTGCATGAACTTGTTTTGCGTTTGCAGTCGTACGGATCGGATATTGCCGTGATAGAAAAAACGGGCGAACAGAAGATCTTTCACACCGCCGAAAAACTGAGCTGTGATGTGGAGGCTCTTGCCACGCAATTGCACAGCCGCGGATTGTGTAATTGCAATATTGCTCTTCTCGGTGAAAATTCATACCGTTGGATCGTTTGTTTTCTTGCGATCGCTTGCGGTGTGGGTACGGCCGTTTTGCTCGATAAAGAACTCACGGATGCGGAGTTGGATGCGCAGCTTTTGAAAAGTGACAGTGCGGCATTGTTCTGCACATCCACTTTTTATGAAACGGCTGTGCGAAACAAAAAGGAAAACCCGCATCTGCAGGATGTTTTTCTCATTGACGACAAGGATTGTGAATTCCCCGATTTTTCACAATTGCTTACAAGCGGAAAAAAGCTTTTGAGCAAAGGGGACCGTTCGTTTGCACAACTGCAATGTCTTTCGCAGACTCCCGCAGCACTGATCTTTACCTCCGGCACAACAGGGCCGAATAAAGGAGTTCTGCTTACACAAAAGAATCTTGTAAGCAACATCAACACCATTGCGCAAAATGTTTCGGCAAAAGAAAGCACGATTTCCGTGTTGCCGATGAATCATATATACGAACTCAATTGCAACATATTGCCCATGCTCTATATGCAGACGGTGATCTGCATCAATGACCGTATGCGTAATCTGATGCACAATCTTCGCTTTTTTCAACCGCAGATGGCGGTCGTCGTGCCGCTGTTTCTTGAAAGTTTTTACAATAATATTTGGCAAAAACTGCGAAAAGACGGTCTGGACGTCAGATTTGAACGCAGCATTGCCCTGAGCAACAGCCTGCTCGAAAAGGGGATTGACATACGCAGGACACTGTTTCGCCGTGTGCATGAATATTTCGGAAATGAATTATCCCTGCTCATCTGCGGCGGTGCACCCGTGGATGCTAAATACGTAAAAGGGCTTACCGAGCTCGGGTTTGATATTTTCGTCGGCTACGGGCTGACGGAAGCCTCCCCGATTGCCGCTTTGAACAAGGAAACAAGAACACATCCCGACAGTGTCGGAAAGCCTTTTCCCAATGTATCGTTACATATTCACGCGCCCGATCCGGACGGCGAAGGCGAAGTTTGGCTGCGCGGTGATAATATTACGCCCGGCTATTACAACGATATCACCGCTACGAATGAATCGTTTGAAGACGGTTGGTTCAAGACCGGTGATTACGGAAAAATGTTATCGGACGGCTATTTGCAACTGACCGGTCGAAAAAAAGACCTCATTATTTTGAACAACGGAAAAAACGTGCATCCCGAAGAATTGGAAAGTGTTATTCGGGCGCAACTGCCCTATGTGCTCGAAGTGGTGGTCATGGAAACGGAAAAAATGATTTTCGGTGTTTGTCAGAAAATCATTGCCGCCGTTTTGTATGTGGATACGGATTTGTTTGACGGAATGACGGCTGAACAGATCCGCCAAAAAGCAAAATGCGATATGCAAAATGTCAATGCGAAATTACCGGGATATAAAACAGTCAGTCATGTGCTGATTGCAGAAGAAAGTTTTGAGAAAACATCTACCAATAAAATTGTAAGACGCAAGGTCAAAGAACGGTATTGTGACTGTTCTCAGGGAGATCAATCACCACAGGAGGGAAGAGCATGATCGAACGTCTGATCGCGGTTGTCGGGGAATATGTGAGCGTTGACCGCAAAGATATTACGGAAGAAACGTCCCTGCGACAAGAACTGGGGCTGAATTCATTGGATCTCGTCAATTTGGCTGTGTCCGTGGAACATGAATTCGGTGTTGAAATTTCCGACCGCAAATTAACCATGATTAAAACCGTCGGGGATATGATCCGACATATTGAAAACGCAGAATAATTATGTCAGGGGAAGAGAAAATGAAAAAACAGCCGGTTTTGTATGTGCTGTTGGGAGTTCTGATTGCTGTATTCTGCGGTGCGCTGTTGATGACTTTGCGTTCAACCGGTGAATCTGCGGGGCATCTTCTTGTCGGTTTGCAGGAAGCGGCATCCAATGCGTATCATCAACAAAGTCAGCAACCGCAACAAAACATACAGCAAACACAGCCTTCACAGTATTTTTATCAGCAACCTTCACAAGGACAGGACGTTGTACCGCAACCCACGCAACCGTCTTCACAGGAGGCGGTCAATATGTCTCTTGTTTTGCCGCAGACCGCAAGCAAAGAAGAAGTGCTCTATGCCATGAGTGCCGCGGTCAATGCCGTAAAAACAGCAAGGAATTTCGGTGCCGTCAAATATCAGAATATCGATATAAAACTGGATGAGTGCAGTGTTCCTTTGGCAGTTACGCTTGTCAATCCGATCATAAACGGTTTTACGGGAGAAGAAACACTGAATTATCAGTTTGTGGACGGCACGTGCATCGGGCCGAAATCGGGTGAGCCGGTTACGCCCAATCTGGTCATTCCGCCTTCGGATGTTTTGTTCGGAATTGATCCGAACGGTGTGCTTGCTTACGAAGTCAAAAAAGAAGGAACGGATACGAAATACAGCGTCGGCCTGATTGCCGAAACGGCAACGCTTGAGGCTCCTGCACCGTATTACCATTCCATGTGCATGGATTATCTGAATATTGCGGCATTGGATCTGGGCAGTGTTGCGAAGTTGCACAAAGCGGATTTCTCCTATCCGGGCGCAACGGTCAATGTGACCGTCAATGCCTACGGACAGATCATTCGTTATGAAGAGTATATGCCTGTGTCGGCGTACGGCGAAGGCTCAATCGGTTTATCTGCAAGCGGCACCATCAGCGGCTTCTTGCATGAAATATGGACTTTTACATGGTAAACAAATTTTTAACAAAAATACTATAACATGGGGGATATGAAAAATGAAAATCTTATTGGTTGGTTCCGGTGCGATCGGCTCCTGCATTGCGGTACTCGTAAAAGAAGCAGGTTACGACATTGATGTTCTTGAACTGAAAAGTGAATTTGCGGATATCATCCGCGATAAAGGAATTCATTTGACGGGAGCCAAGGGCGAACACACCATGAAACTCAACGCCTATTCTTCCGTGGATGAACTGCCCGGCAAGTACGATGTCTGCTTCATTGCAACAAAAACCTTCTCCATGGCACCGGCGGCAAAGAGCGTGCTTCCTGTGCTGAAAGACGATGCGCTTGTTATTTCCATGCAGAACGGTATCTGCACCGAAATGCTTGCCGATGTGGTAGGCGCAAACCGCACGGTCGGCTGTGCCATCGGCTACGGTGCTACCATGCACACTTTCGGTGAAGTGGAAATGACTTCAAGCGGCGACCTTTATATCGGTATGCTCAAAGGACAGTCTTCTCCCAAACTCGAAGAAGTGCGCAAAATGATGTCCGCTTTGTTGCCTACCATTATTGACAAGGATATTATTGCCCGTCAGTATTCAAAACTCATCATCAACTCCTGCATCAATGCCCTTGCCGCGATCTGCGGTGAAAAATTGGGCGTGTTGCTGGATGATCCCAGAGCCTGCAAAGTATTTCTCGGCATCGCCCGCGAAGGCATTTACGTTGCAAAAGCCATGGGACTCAAAGTGCCGCCTTTCAAAAAAGTGCTTGACTACAATCTGTTGACACTTACGGATGCGGCATGGTTTGATGCTTGTGCTACATTCCTGTTCCGTCTGATCGGCAAAAAAGGCTTCGGGGCCGTTAAACCCTCCACCTTGCAGGCTCTTGAAAGAGGCGAAGTGACCGAAATCGATTATTTCAACGGTTACATTGCCGCCAACGGTGCAAAATACGGTGTTGCTACACCGGTCAACTCTTTGGCTGTTCAGCTTGTCAAAGAAATTGAAAAAGGCGAACGCAAGATGTCGCTGGACAATCTTGATGAATTTAAGCTGTAATGTTGATTTTGTAAATAAATCGGTTTCATAGCCGTTTTTAAATACCCCTGAAAAAGGAGATACAAAAAAATGACTTCTATTGAATTGACACCGCAAGAAAAGAAAGTACTGGATGCCATTCGTCATGAGATCCACATGATCGGACCGCTTGAACACGTCAAGGATATGGTTCTGCGTGTTGAAGGTGCCTACGGGGACAGAGTTGCTTTTGTTGAAAAGCAGAAGAAAAAAGGCCGCGAGTTTGACGTTGTGAATCACACCGTCAGCGAATTCAAAGAAAAACGTGCCGCATTGGGTACGGCTTTGACGGCCATGGGCTTAAAGGGTAAGCATATCGCGATCATCGGTGAAACTTCATTTAATTGGATTCTCTCGTTCTACACGATCGTCTGCGGTGTCGGCGTTGCCGTTCCGCTTGACAAGGAAATGACGGACGAGGAGATCAGCCATCTGATCGAAAAGGCAGACTGTGATGCCGTTTTCTGTTCCAAAACATATTTCAAAGCCGCAAAGGCACACATGGACAGCCATCCGGAATGCATCTGCTGTGTCGCGTTCAATAAAGAAGTTGAGGAAGACCGTTATTTTACCGTTGACACTTTGATTGAAAAAGGCAGAGAACTGATCGCGGCAGGTAATACGGAATATGTTGATGCCGTTGTCAATGCAGAAGATCTTTGTTCCATCATTTTTACCTCGGGTACAACGGGTGCCAATAAAGGTGTTATGCTCTCGCACCGCAATTTCTGTGCCAACGTCGATAACGTTATCGAAACCATTCCCACCGAGTATTCTTCATTTTCACTGTTGCCCATCAACCATGTTTTCGAACTCAGTTGCAATATGATGGTTGCATTCTATATGAACGCCGTTATTTATATCAACGACAGTCTGAAGAATATTCTTCCCAATATTCAGATGTTCCAACCCGATGCCATGAACGCCGTTCCTCTTGTGCTGGAAGGTATTTACAACGGCATCTGGGCAAAGGCAAAAGAAGGCGGAAAGGCTGAGATCCTGCAGAAACTCGTCAAGGTCAGCAACAAACTGCGTAAACACGGTATCGACATCCGTCACGTTTTGTTCAAGACCATCAGCAAGAGTTTCGGCAACCGTTTCCCGACGCTTGTCTGCGGCGGTGCACCGTCGAGAAAAGATTACGTTACGGGACTCGGTGACATGGGTTTCCGTGTCTATAACGGATACGGACTTACCGAAACGTCTCCCTCCGTCACGCTCAATCTGCAGGCGGACAAGGATCCGACCTCCGCAGGTTTTGCATTGCCGCGTTGCGAATTCATGATCCACGAACCCGATGCAGACGGTGTCGGCGAGATCTGGGTAAAAGGCACCAACGTGTTCAGCGGTTATTATAAAGATCCCGAAGCCACTGCCGCATCTTTTGAGGGCGAATGGTTCAAGACCGGTGACTACGGTACGGCAACCCCCGAGGGTGAACTGTTTGTTGTCGGCAGAAAGAAAACGCTTATCATTCTTGATAACGGTAAAAACGTCTTCCCCGAAGACATTGAATTTGCCGTTATGGATAATCTTTCTTACATCCGCGAAGCCTGTGCACTGGAAGCCGTCAAGGAGATCGCAGGAGATGAACGCAAAATCATCGCCGTCGTTGCTTATGTTGAGCCGGGTGATTTTGAAAATATGAGCGAGGACGAGATCAGACAGAAAGTTGCCGATGACGTTTACAATCAGGTCAACCGCAAAATGATCTCGTACAAGAAGATCCAGGATGTTCTCGTCGTGTTCAAGGAATTTGAAAAGACCACAACGAGAAAAATTATCCGTCAGAAAGTTGCCGATACCTATAAGGCAGCAGGCAGAGTTACAGTGTAAGGAGTGTAAAAATCATGCTTGAAAAACTCAGAGAAATTATTTGTGAATTTGTGCAGATGGATCCGCAGAGCATCACCGAACAAACCAATATTCGTACCGATCTTGGTTTGAATTCTTTGGAACTTGTCAATCTGGCGGTGGCAATTGAAGATGCATTTGATCTTGAGATTCCCGATCGTGCCGTTGTCGGAATTGAAACTGTTGCAGATGTAATGGAATTGCTTGAAACCTATCAGGAAGACTGATAAGAATGCAAAAAAATCCGTGAGGACAGCCTTGCGGATTTTTTTACAGGATAAGGATTGAAATGGTTTATTATTTTACATGGGAACACGACGTTCCGTCTTTGCCGCCGCGTTGGGAGCAACTGTTATCGCCCGAACGTGTGCACAAGGCAATGCAGTATAAACGGGAAAGTGACCGACGTCTGTGTGCATGGTCATTTTTGTTGTTGCGGTATGCTCTGTTTTGCGAATATAAAACCCTCGATATGCCGCATTGGATTTACGATGAAAACGGAAAACCTCACGATTCGCAGAAAAAGTATTGTTTTAATATTTCGCATTGCGATACTGCAGTCGCTTGTGCAGTAGACACGCGCGAAATCGGTGTGGACGTGCAGGATTTTCGTCCTGTATCCGAGGCTGTCATTCGTAAAGTTTGCAGTGAATCCGAAATCGGATTGTTGCAACGCAGCGCACAACCCGAAAAACTGTTTGCGGCATTCTGGTCAGGCAAAGAGGCTTTCGGGAAACAAAACGGCAACGGGATCAACTATGACCTGCAAGCACATACATTTTGGTTGCAGGATGAGGTTCCTTTGCTTGCACGTGCGGATGCTCCTGCAGTAAAAACACAACTGACAGACCGTTTTGCGTTATCGGTTTGTGCTTTTCGGGACGCAGATGTGATTGCAGTTTCGCTTACGGAAATGCAGAAGTTTTTGATGCGTTTATTGTGTTGAATTTTTTGTGAAAATGTAAACGAAATGTAAAATAGTAGGGATCGAAGTTGTGATTTATATAATAAAAATGTTAAATAATAAACGGATATGTAAAAACTGATGATTACGACTTGCTTTAGTGCATTTTTTCAAATATCATATTGATATAACTATATATTGAAAGTGAGTGTGTGAGAAATGAAGAAGTATATGAAAAGAATTGCAGCCGCTTTTTTGGTTGTTCTGATGTTGCTTCCGATTGCAGTCCCGGTCGGTGCCGCATCCGGTGCACAAGTTCCGACTGTTTACTGTCAGGGACAGGGAAGCGGCATTATGAACAAGAATCACGAGAAGATCTATCCGCTGAACGTGGAAATCATGCCCATCGTGGAAGAATGTATGCCGTATTTTATTGATGCGCTTACCTTGGGTCAGTATGATGCATGGTATGAAAAATTGCGTGAGTCGGTTCTGCCTCTTTTTGCGGATATTCAGTTGGATAAAAACGGTGAAGCATCCGACGGTTCCTATGTGGATTGGGATTGGACTTATGACTCGATCAAGGGTAAGTCCTCCGTCTATTATCTGATGGATTACTTCTTCCAGTCTGATTGGCGACTGGATCCGTTTGCAAATGCAAAAACACTGCACGCATATATCACCGATATCATGAACAAAACGGGTGCCGATAAGGTCAATCTTGTCGGTCGTTGTGAGGGTGCCAATATCGTGATGGCTTATCTTGCCGAATACGGTTATGAGCATATTAACTGTGTTGAGTTCTATGTGCACTCCGTTTACGGCGTAGACGCCGCAAGTGCCGCATTCAGCGGAAATATTGATTTTGATACCGCATCGCTTGAAGATTGGATGAAAGAATTCGTTCCCATTGAAGATGATATTCTTTCCGAATTGCTGTATTCTTTCATTTCTCTTGCGCAGGCAACCTATTCTTTGCCTGTGACAGCGGAAGTTCTTGAATTGTTTGCGAATAAGCTTTATAAGGATATCATGCCCGATTTGCTTTTGGGAACGTACGGTACGTTCCCCGGTATCTGGGCACTTGTAAACGAGGAAGATTATGAACAGGCTAAGAAAGTCGTTTTCGGCGGCCGTGAAGAAGAATATGCGGGGCTGATCGCGAAGATTGACGATTATGACGTGCGTGTTCGTCAGCGTGTGGATGAAATTCTGACTGAAGCGACCGAAGCAGGTGTCAAATTTGCCTCCTTTGCAAAATACGGTTATATCAACATTCCTGTTGACGAAACGGCATCCGAACTTTCCGACGGTACCGTAACACTTGCAAATGCATCCTTCGGTGCAACCTGTGCACCCAGAGGCTCGGTGTTGCCAAAAGCTTATCTTGAATCGGTCATCGAGAACGGAAATGAAAAGTATCTTTCCCCCGACAACAATATCGATGCTTCAACTGCCATGTTCCGTGACACAACGTGGATATTCAAAAACGCCGACCATAAAGAATTTCCTGCCAGCATTCATGTGCTGATGGAAAAGTTTGTGCACTCCGACGGCACGATGACGGTATTCACGGATCCCGCTTATCCGCAGTATATGATTTTTGACAAAGACACGCAGCAGATTGCTCCATACGAAGGTTCTCCCATTGAAGATGTTGTGGAAGAACCCATGAGCATCCGCGAACGCTGCCTGCGTTTCGTCAGAGCCATTCTTGCATTTATTTTTAATGCGCTCGGCATTGACGTGCCCGGTCTTACAACTCCGAAAGCAGAATAAGAAAACTGAATTTCGAAAGACTGTTGCCTGCGCGCGGCAGTCTTTTTTTGCATTTATTGCTAACTGTCTATTGATTTTTATTATCTTCCATAATATAATAAATATATTATGGCGGTTTGTTTGTTTTTTTACCAACCGCAATTTAAAAACGGCAAGGAGCAATGCAAAATGAAAAAATCTTTCCGAATCATCAGTGTCTTGTTGGCTGTCCTTATGTTGGCATCGTTATTGATGCCGATGTCGGCAGTTGCAAACGTGCGCACTTCCGATCCCGTGGTCTATGTCCGCGGACAGGGCACACCGCTGTACAACGCAAAAGGTGAGCAGATCTATCCGCTGGAAGTCGAAGACGGTTACATAGGCAATGCCGTCAAGGAATGTATGCCTGTGTTCTTGGATGCAGTACGCACCAATCAATGGGACGCCTACAGCGATGCTCTGTATGAAGCTGTGTACCCGATATTTGAACCCATTGCGTTGGACAAAAACGGTGAGGCATCGGACGGATCTGGTATAGATTGGACGTGGTCACGTTCTACATTGAAAAACACCAAGAAAAACGGCACCTACGGTATGCGTGATTATATGTTTTATTATGACTGGCGTTTGGATCCGTGGGCCGTTGCGGAAGATCTGAGTGATTATATTGATGCCGTTATCGCCGTTACGGGAGCCAAAAAAGTCAATCTTATCGGCCGTTGCGAGGGTGCTTGTGTCACGCAGGCTTATTTGAAAAAATTCGGTACTTCCAAAATCAACAATTATTGTTTGTACAGCCAGGCTCTGTCGGGCGTCAATACCGTCAGCGGTACGTTCAGCGGTAAGATCAAATTGGATGCCGCATCGATTGACCGTTATGCGGATTA
Source organism: Clostridia bacterium (assembly GCA_017396895.1). Taxonomy (GTDB): domain Bacteria; phylum Bacillota; class Clostridia; order Oscillospirales; family Acutalibacteraceae; genus RUG806. The sequence goes on along the minus strand of JAFQKN010000136.1, from coordinate 5,605 downwards.
CTACATGAATGTGAATAATACAACCGTAAACGACCTGTTGCAATCAACGATCGACCTTGCCGTTGCCACCAACGGATTGGGCCTTGCAACATCTTATGTCAACGAGATCTATGCAAAAGCGTATGCGAGCATTTTGCCGCGACTTGTTCTTGCGACTTACGGCACAATGCCCGGCATCTGGGCAATGGTTTCATTGGAAGATTATGACGATGCCATGGCTTTGAATTTCACGGGTGTGGAAAAAGAATATTCCGGTCTGATCGAAAAGATCAAGAACTTCCACGCGAAAGTTGCTGTACCGTTTGAAAACGATCTCAAGAGTATGTCGCACAAGGGGATCGATATTGCGGTTGTAACCAAGTACGGATTCCAAAGCATTCCGCTGTTTGAAAACAACGAAGTCATTTCCGACGGTGCTTCCACGGTTGAGAATACCTCCTTCGGTGCCACTACTGCGGTGGTCGGTCAAACGCTTTCCGCGGAATATATTGCCGATCGCAATGCAAAAGGCTTCGGCAATTATATTTCTCCCGACCGTCAAATTGATATGTCCACGGCTCTGATCCCCAAGAAAACTTGGATCGTAAAGGGATTGGAACACAGTGTTTTCCCCGATTGTGTGGAGGAACTCATTTCTGCATTTTTTATCACCGACGGTGATATGACCGTTGATACGTACGATGTTTTTCCGCAGTTTACCGTTTATGATGAAAAGAGTAAAACCCTTTCGCCCATGACCGCACAAAACAGTACTGATTCGTGGGAAGACGGCGGTTTGTTTGCGAGATTGTACCGTTTCTTTACTTCTTTGCTGAATACGCTGATCAAAATGATTGAAAAGATGTTCAACTTTGATTTTACAAATTGAGTTGTTCGGAAAGGAGCTTTTTTATGAAAAACGCCCCTGTGTTTGCCTTATCGCAAGCGGTGCATCTTCTTCCTCCCAAAAAGGGAAATGCCCGAAACAGCGAGGGGGATTTTGCACGTTTGAAAGACGGTCGCATTCTCTTTGCCTACAGCCGTTACAACAGTGACAGTTCGCACGATGATGCCACTTGTGATGTAGCGGGACTGTTTTCAGATGACAACGGCCTGCATTTTTCGGAAGATCCCGTTATTCTTGTACCGGCATCCGCGCACAATACTTTGAACCTTATGAGCGTGTCTCTGCTTCGTCTGCAAAGCGGAAAACTGGCACTGTTTTACCTGTGCAAGGTAGGCGCATTTTCCGAAGGCTATATGCGCATTGCCAATGAAGAAGAAACCGCTTTCGGTGAAGCGATCAAATGTTTCCCTGTACAGGATGAATGCTATTACGTAATCAACAATGCACGTGTCGTGCAGATGTCGGACGGCAGATTGTTGATCCCGGCGGCACGGCACCGTCTTGTTGAAAACGCAGACGGCAGTATGCACGGGGAATATTTTGCCGATTGCCGTGTGTACGGTTCGGATGATGAGGGGAAGACCTGGCAGGATATGAGCGGTCTTATCAAAATGCCGAATCCCGGTTATTCCAGAACCGGTCTGCAGGTACCCGGTCTACTTGAATTGCCCGTCGGAAGATTGTATCAGTATTTCCGCACGGACAGAATGTTCCAGTTTGAGTCGTTTTCATCGGATCGCGGTGCAACGTGGTCAACACCGATCCCGTCCCGTTTTACCGCACCCGAATCGCCCATGCTCATCCGCAGAAACCCCTATTCGGGCAAGTATTATGCTTTTTGGAATCCCGTTCCGCTGTACAACGGAAGGCTCGATCCGCAGACCAAATGGATACACGCAGGGCGCAATCCGTTTGTAATGGCAGTCAGTGAAAACGGTCTTGATTTTTCCGAATACACGGTCATTGAAAACGAACCCGAACACGGTTATTGCTATCCTGCGGTGTATTTCCTCGGGGAAAAAGAAATGTTGCTGTCTTATTGCAGCGGCGGTCCTGAAGATGATATGTGTCTTACCAAGACCACCATACGAAGAATCATTCTTGAATAATTATGTAAATGCTTGACATTATTATGCAATTGTGATACTCTTGATTCTATCATTTGTGCATATTGATGCAAGAGAGGTCGATTTTTATGAACTTAAAAGGCAGAGATTTTTTAACATTGTTAGATTATACACCGCAGGAGATTGAATATCTGCTTGATCTTGCGGCAGAACTGAAAGCCAAGAAAAAAGCAGGCATTCTGCACGATACGTTGCGCGGAAAAAATGTTGCGCTGATCTTTGAAAAGACCAGCACCAGAACACGCTCCAGTTTTGAAGTTGCCGCCCATGATCTCGGTATGGGAAGCACCTATCTGGATTCGTCCGCATCGCAGATCGGCAAAAAAGAAAGCATTGCCGATACCGCCCGCGTTCTTTCGAGGATGTTTGACGGCATTGAATACCGCGGTTACGGGCAGGAGAAAGTGGAAGAACTTGCAAAGTTTGCCGATGTTCCTGTCTGGAACGGTCTTACGAATGAGTATCATCCCACACAGATTCTTGCCGATTTTCTGACCATCCGTGAGCATTTCGGCAAACTCAAAGACATCCGTTTTGTATACATGGGAGACGCCCGATATAATATGGGCAATTCATTGATGATCGGATGCGCAAAATTGGGATTGCATTTCACTGCCTGTTCTCCCGCAAAGTATTTCCCCGATGATGCGCTGATTGAACAGTGCCGCGAAATTGCAAAAGATACGGGTGCTACGCTCAGCTTTGAAGAAGATCCGCTGAAAGCCGTTGAAAACGCGGATGTGATTTACACGGATATTTGGGTTTCCATGGGGGAACCCATTGAAGCTTGGGAAGAACGTGTACATGATCTTTTGCCTTATCAGGTCAATAAAAAACTGATGGATCATGCCGGCCAACAGTGTATTTTCATGCATTGCCTGCCGTCTTATCACGATCATAAAACGCAGGTAGGCAAAGAAATGGGTGAGCGTTTCGGTCTGGATGCGTTTGAAGTGACGGATGAAGTGTTTGAAAGTGAAGCATCGGTCGTGTTCAAAGAAGCCGAAAACCGTATGCACACCATCAAAGCCGTCATGTTGGCAACGCTTGCATAACAAGAAAAGAGGAGTATAAAAATGAAGAAGATTATCAGTTTATTGCTTTGCGCCGTTCTGTTGATCGGTTGCGTCATTCCTGCATTTGCCGCTGATGAAAACGATTACGACGGCCCTCCCGTGGTCGTTGTGCGCGGATTTGATTTTATGGGCTTGCAGTATGAAGACGGTTCGCCTGCACTCACGTTTACGTTCGGAAAAATTTTCCCCGGTGTCATGAAACTGTTGTTGAATATGATGATATTCAACAAAGAAGGTATGGTCGATACGCTTGTTGAGACCGCCAACACTTTGTTTGGCCCCATTGCCGCCGATAACAACGGCAATTCTCTTGAAAACATCGGCGTCATTCAGTATCCCAAATCCATGGCTGAATATCCCGATTTCTATGACACGCACGATTACGGCAATGAAGAAGGTGTACTTGCAACCGCAATTGATGCCGTCGGTGCCGAGAATTGCTATTATTTTACATATGACTGGCGCAAATCCCCCCGTGAGTTGGCGGCACAACTCAACACCCTCATTGAAACCGCAAAGGCTGACACGGGAAAAGATCAGGTTCGTCTTGTCAGTGCCAGCATGGGAACGGTTGTAGCGTGTGCGTATATGTATTATTACGGTTATGATTCCGTTTACAACAGCATCTTCCTTTCCGGTGCGCTCAACGGCATTTATACCATCGGTGATCTGTTCAAAGGCGATATTCTGTTTGACGGTGACATTCTCGGCAGTTTCCTTGAAAATGCCGTCAGCGGATCCAATGTCATTGTAAAACTGTTGGTAAAACTGGTCACAAGAACCAAGGTTCTTAACCTCGCTTGTAATTATGTCAACAGCCTTGTGGAAGATCACAAGGATCGCATCTTTGATGCAGGATTGCGCAATTCGTTCGGTCTTGCCATGGGTATTTGGTCGATGTGTCCCGAAGCCGATTTTGATGCCTGCGTGGAGTATATGTTCGGTGATTGTAAGGACGAATATCCGCTTGTGATGGATGAACTTGCAGAAATGCGCAACTTTCTGTTTGCAACCGAGGATATTATTGACGGTGCGATCGAACGCAATATTCCCGTTGCATTCCTGTCTAACTACAATCTGCCCATGACGCCCGTGACCGTGCGTTGTGCCGCACAGGGAGACCGCGTCATTGAAACTTACGGCACTTCGTTCTTTGCAACCGCCGCCGAATTCGGCAAAACACTGACCGATGAACAGCTTGCAGGCGTGGCGGAAGAATTTATTTCCCCCGACCGTGTTATCAATGCGTCCACCTGCCGTTATCCCGATTGCACGTGGTTTATTAAGGATGCGGCCCATGTGGCATCCACTTATCAGACGGATTATGCACAGTTTGTGTCATGGCTCGTGATGAGCGATACGCAGAAGACCGTGTATGACAATGCACTTTATCCGCGTTTCATGCTCTCCGGTGCCGATCAGGCCCTCACTCCCGCAATTGCACAATAAAGCAAACAAAACTGAACAAAACAGCGTAGGAATTTCTCCTTCGCTGTTTTTTTTGCTTTACAGGAAATTCCTCCTGCAAAGCAAAAAAGATTTTATGTCCCGCCGAACGGGAAATGGGATTTCCCTCGGCGATGGACGAATCGAAAACGGTCGCCGCAGGCATACGGCGAAGCCGTTTTCTTGAATGAAAAAATGATTATTAACTATGTATAAATATGTTTGAAAATTCCATGCAAAATGCGAATTGAAGTGAATAATAAAAAAGTGTATAATTAAAAAACAATTCAATAGGAGAAATAATGCTAATTGGTTTTTTAATATAGTTTTTTTGTATGATGCAGTGCATACGGGGTATGGTATATGTGGTGTGAAATTAAAAACAGCAATGAATTAAAAATGTTTATGAAGGAAATGTTTCATTTTCATGATAGTTGCATAAAAGAAATGCACTATTTAAGTGGGGCATATGTCGAAAGTAATCTTTCTATGTATCCTATAAACAATCGAAGGACCTTGCGGGTTATTATTCAGCGACAATTCGATAGGAATTCTATGATAGAGATGGAATTCATAGGGTTAAAGCAGTTGCAACTTTTGCCTGTTGATGAGAATTACACTTGTGAAATACTGGAATCAACTTTGATCATGAAAGATGGATATATTTACTGGTGTGATTGTGGGAATCTGTCTGAAAAGGATTTAGTTGATTATGAAGGAACGTTAATCTGTGCATCGCAACTTCGTTGGCGTTCTATTGAAAATCACATGGGTGAAAAGGAGTTTTACCAATCTGAATCGTAATGAACAATAGATTGTGTAGAGTGTTTTTTGTCCTGTCTTAAATCCTCCGTAGAGCAGTTCTGCTTATCCTCCTTACATTGCATTCATCCCACCGCCAAGGGTGCAATGTGCATCTTCGCGCTTACATCTTCGGCGGTGGTTTATCTTAACCGAAAGGAAGTTGACGGTGTGCGTACTTTTGATATGATATTGAATGAACAAAAAAACAACGAAGGCTTTGGGTTGGCCTTCGTTGTTTTTGCATTCTGCAGTTGTGTGTTTATTCG
>JAFQKN010000135.1 GCA_017396895.1 Clostridia bacterium | reverse complement strand
TGTTCGCTGGAGGAAGGTCTTTGCTGGACCACGGGGACGCAGGTCGTTGCATTCGGTAAAGTGCTCAAAAACGTCACCTTGACCGCCACCGACAAGAAACAGCTTCTTCCCGTGGGCAGGGATCTGTTTGTTGTGCCCGACGGGGTTCTGCTTCATAAAAATGCGGACGGAGAATGGGAAATGCAAAAAGCCGATCCCGATTTCACCGTGGATCTTGCCGCTGTGAATTTCGGCACCTGCGATGCGCAGGGCAACGGAAAAAGACCTGTTCTTGCAAGTGCGACCGAACCTGAACAGAACGGTTATGACTGGCTGGACACAGGTGCTTCTCCCATCGTGCTGAAACGGAAGAATGACAGCGGAACATGGGAAGAAACATCTGCCGAACGGTGGTTCTTCATGCAGACGGGATTGCACGAGGTGTTTCGTGAAAATGACACGATTTGCATCACCGCCGCAGGACAGTTTCAATTCAAACAAGCCCGTGTTTGTTCGGTGTTGCAGAATCAGATCCTGATAACGGGGGAAATCTTTTCCGATTCTTCTTCGGGCAATGAACTTCATATTCAAAGACCGTTTCCGCTGATCGATCATGCCGTAGCGGTCGGCAACCGCATTTGGGGATGCCGTTGCGGCGAAAATGCAGACGGTGCATTCGTCAACGAGGTTTTCTGCAGTGCGTTGGGGGATCCTCTGACGTGGACACGCTTCGGTACGGGGGCAGATGACTGTTACAGTGCATCCCTGGGGGTTCCCGGTGCTTTTACGGGTGCCGCCGCTTTGTATGACGACGTTGTGTTTTTCAAGGAAAATGCCGTGATCTGCGTTGCGGGTTCGGAACCTGCCGATTTCCGTGTGTCCTGCAATGAAGGCAAAGGTGTGCGCCTCGGCTGTGAAAAAAGCATTCAAAAACTCGGTGCCTCTCTTGTTTATTGCGGCGTGGACGGTGTATACCGAAGCAACGGTGTTTATGCGGTGCGCCTGTGTGACGGTTTTTTGCCTGTTGCACTCGAAAATGCAGTCGGCGGCGTGTTGGGAGAAAAGTATTATCTGTCCGCGCAGAATACGAAAGGTGAATATGAGACGTTTGTGTTCCATGCGGGCAAAGACACATGGCACCGTGAGGACAACAAACTGAAAGTGCAGCATTATGTCCGTCAGCGCAACTGTTTGTATATGCTGTGCGAGCCGTTTGTGCAGACGGTGCTCGGAATGACGGTGCACTGTATCATGATCTATGTGACAGACCATGACGCGCCCGGAAAGTACACCAACTGCCTGCTTGCAGACGGTACAACGGAAGACGACTACGCTTATATGCGTGACGATGCCGTGGATTGGTATGCGCTGACAAAACAACTCGATTTCGACGAAGGGAACGTCAAGCGTATCAATGAAGTTTCCGTTCGCTTTGAACTGGATGAATCAGCATTGTTCTGTGCGGAACTGCGAACGGACAAAGGCGAACGCAAATCCTTGGGACGCTTCACCGGAAAAGGACTGCGCAGAAGAACGCTTCACGTCAATGCAATGCCCTGTGAAAGCGTACAACTGTATTTTTACGGTCACGGCGGTTGCGTGATCCGTGATGTCGAGATCGTTTATGAAAATATGAAAGGAGATCCGGCTTATGTATAATGAACGCCACCGTGTTTCAGAGCAGATGCGAGACGATTCGGTTGCCGCACAGCAACGCAGAATGATGCAGATGCTTGAAGAAATACAGTCACAACTGCGATTCATCCGCCGTCAGATCGGTAAGGAGGAACAATGAGCAGTACGATGAGAAACGCAACGGTTAAAACGGCCGTTAAAAGAAAAACAGACAACACCGATTATGCCGCCATGCGTGAAGAATTGTTGGAGGGCTTGCTGAATGCCGAGCCCTTTGCATTCGATCTGAATGCGGATGCGCTCTACCGTCAATACAGAGACTCCTACCGCAGGCAGGGATATGAGGCCGCATCGGATGCATTCGGTAAAGCCGCAACAAGCACGGGCGGTTTTGCCAACTCCTATGCCGCAAGCATTGCCGCACAGACCTACAACGATTATATGTCCGCATTGCAGGACAAAGGATTGCAATTGTATGAAAATGCCTATGTACGCTATCGGGATGACTATGACCGAAAGAAGGATCTGTTGTCGTTGACTGATTCTTTTGAACGCGAACAGTATGACCGCGACCGCGATGCCGAGCAGGAGGAATACGAACGCGGTGTTTATGCCGAAAAAACCGAATATGAGCGCAACAAAGACCGAGAGCAGACCGAATATGACCGTGCGCAGGATGCGGAAAAGACCGAATATGAAAGAAAAAAAGCGCAGGAAAAACTTGATTATGACCGTGCGCAGGATGCCGAACGGCAGGCTTATGACCGCCGTCAGGATGATCTTACGTTTGCCTATAAAATGGCGCAACTCGGAGATTTTTCGTATCTGAAAAAGGCGGGTGTTGACGTCTCTTTTTTGGAAAGTGAAGCACTCGCAAAACAGCAGGCTCCCGAAGAAATAAGCGTTAACATTCAGAACGGTGCAGAGGATGCCTACTATAATTCCGGTTATGCGGCGTTGCTTCGCTATCTGAACCGTCAGATCGGGTACGGCCGCTTGACCGAAAAGGGCAAGCAACAGATCATAACCGCTTTGGCCGGCGGCTGATAAGGAAGGAGTTGACCGAATGGCAAGAATCAATACTGCAGTAGGCTGTACGTTTCGCGTTGCGTTCGTTTTGAAAAACCGCGTGCTGACATATGACCGACAACTTGTTTTCAGAACGTGGCTTGCAACCGATTCAGGAAGGATGCAATATGAAATGATCTTATTTGCGGATGAGGAACAGCCGAATGAGCGCGATACCCGTTTTACGATGCATTGCAGTCTGGACGGTGTCAATGTGTTGCCGGGGATCTATAACTGGGAATTGCTGTTAAAAGAAAAAAACGGTGCTATGTATTGCTTGATGCCCATGCGAGAGAACCTATTGTGTGTGTATGAAAGTATACAGGCACTGTCTGCGGAGGAAGCGTGATGCAGATTATTTATGTTCCGGAAGATTTTGAAGTGATCGAAGTTTTTGTAGACGAAGATGAAAGTGAAACATAAGATGAAAGGAGAATGTTCAATGGTAAAATTAACCATTATCACCGGCAAGCAGGTATGCGGGACGGTGGAAGTGAATGTGAATGAAAACGGCGAAAAGACGGTATATACCCTGCCCGTGGGTGTGGAACTGACGGTGAGCGAAGCGGTGGCAGAGGCGGCGGTGCGCGAATATGCGTGTCAGGTCGGGTACTTTGTCGGCGGAGAGGATGCGGTCGGCGCGTTGCCCGTTGAAGGGATTGCCGACGGCAGTTATTGCTTCGTGATGAACACGGGCAAGGTGCTGTTTTTGAGCGACGGCGCGTGGAGGTGAGTGTATGGATATGGTAACGTATGCGGCTCTGCAGAAGCAGATGCAGGAGATCGGAAAAGACATTGCGGTGCCCGAAAACGTGTCGGCATTTGCGAATGATGCAGGCTATCAGACAGAAGCGCAGGTGCAGACGACGGTGCAGACTGCGGCAGATGCGGTGCAGGCGAAGATTCCCGTTGTCCCCACGCTGGTGAGTGCCTTTGCCAACGATGCACAGTATCAGACCGAGGCACAGGTCGGTGCGGTCAAAGCGGAACTCGAACAGAAGATCGCGGGCAAACAGGCTACGCTGACCTTTGACAGTGTGCCCACGCAGGACAGTGAAAATCCCGTGACGTCGGACGGCGTGTACGGTGCGGTGGCCGATGTCATAGCGGTGGCCAACGGCAAATGCAAGTCATACGTGTTCGACACGGTGGAGGCATTGGATGCGTGGCTGGCGGTACAGGAGAACACCGAAGCATTGAAAACGGGGGACGTGTTCCTCATCCGCGACGTGGGCGTACCCGATTACTGGTGGGATGCCGGCACGGGCACGAAACAGATTTTGGAGACCACGAAGGTCGATCTGAGTGACTATGCGCTGAAAACGGAAATCCCGAAAAGCGTTTCGCAACTGAACAACGATGCGTCCTACCAGACCGAAACGCAGGTGCAGGCAAAAATTGCACAGACGGAAGCGAAGATCCCCGTTGTGCCGACGAATGTGTCTGCGTTTGCCAACGATGCGGGGTATGCCCTTGCGACGGCTGTGGAGGCCGCCCTTGCAACGAAGCAGAATACGCTTACATTTGACAGCACACCCACCGCAGGAAGTCAAAACCCCGTCACATCTGACGGAGTTAAGACAGCGATTGACAACGCGCAAAATGTATTTATAGTTGAGTTTGATGTTTCGTTGTCGGCAAATGGCTTGACGCTTTCTTTGCCGTCTGATGTAACATTTGAAGACGTTTCAAATGCGTATACCGACAATTGTCACGTTCTCGGTGTTTTTGAAATTCCGTCAGCAGCGGGAGCAATGGCGGGTAAGTATATAGCACCGCTAAACAAGAAACAAAGCGACGGCAGTCTTTTGTTTGTTTCCGCGGACAAATCAAATATGCAATGGGTGCAACTTTCACCCGACGCGCAAGTTTCGTTCGCAATTTCTCGCTATGAGTTTACAGGCAACAAGGTCACTGCAGTTTCTGCAGCGTCCACGGATACGCAATATCCGACCGCAAAGGCTGTCTATGACTTCGTTGTCGCGCAGACAGGCGGTCTGACATTCAAGGTTGCAAATACCGTGCCGACCGTGGACGACCGTTCGGTGATCACGTTCGTGGTTGAGGGGTGAGTGAATGGCGAGTATTCAAAGTTATCCATCGAAAGTTGTTGCCGTTAGTGGGTTGGACTCGGCCAATGCGGATAACTGCTTTGACAATTCAAGCAGTAAAGTGATTCTCGTGTTGAGTAATTCTTTTGTTGCAGGCGGTTTTAATTTCAGTAATATTCCGAATGAAGCGGTAATTAAAACATTATCATTTACGATTGTGGGCGAAGTATCTTCAAGTAGTAATTATTTTGCGGTAAGAGCCGTGAAAAATGCAACAAGCAGTTCAAGTTATACGGATTTAGGCGACGGACAGATAACATTTATTCAAAATTCCACATCAAAACAAACTGTAACAAAATCGTTTCCTGTAGCCGCAACGGCATTGACGGTTGCTCAACTTAAAAATAACACATTGCAAGCAAGATTCTATGGAAGCGGCAGCGGGTATTTGTATGAACTTTACGCAACTGTTGAGTATGAATTGCCGTCCTCGGTCATTACCGTCCATGCAGGCACAGGCGGTACCGTCACGGGTGGCGGTGAATACGAAAACGGTACGACTGCCACACTGACCGCCACACCGAATGCGGGCTACGTTTTCAAACAGTGGTCGGACGGCAACACGAATGCAACGCGCACAATTACGGTCACTGCAAACGCGACCTATACCGCCGAATTTGAAAAGGTGTATACGAGCAATCTTTTTGTCGGCACACAGCGTGTCACGGCCTACTGCGGCACGCAAAAAATGTGTGCGTACTGCGGTACACAAAAAATCTGATACAAGGAGGAGTCATTATGGCAGTCAAGGCAATCGACGTCAGTTCCTACAACGGCAACATCGATTTCAACAAGGTGAAAGCCGCAGGCGTGGAAGACGTCATCATCCGTTGCGGTTTCACGGGCTACGGTGCAAGGCAGAGCCTGAACAAGGATGATTATTTTGAAACCAACTACAAAAAGGCAAAGGAGGCAGGTCTTCGTGTTGGAGCATATTATTACGCGGTCGCTCTTACCCAAGCGGATGCAGACCGCGAGGCTGCTTTCGTTCTTTCGCTTCTGAAGGGCAAGCAGTTTGAACTTCCGATCTACTACGATGTAGAGGACGCACATGATACCTCTGCTTCGGGTGTGCTCAAAGAGAGCATGGCAAGCATCGGCAAAACGAGGCTGACGCAGATTGTGGACCGTTTCTGCGGTACGCTTGAAAAAGCGGGCTACTTTGTCGGCATCTATGCAGGCAAATACTGGCTGGAAGCAAAACTGGATATGTCCGTTCTCAACCGCTATACCGTATGGGTGGCTCATTGGGTAAACAAGACCGATTATCAAGGTCCGTATGCCGCCTGGCAGTATACCGATTCGGGCCGTGTCAACGGTGTGCCCGGCAACGTGGATATGAATATGCTGTATATGGATTTTACAACTCCCATCAAGCGTCTCGGCCTCAACGGTTTCACCGCAAGTAATCCCGCACCCACACCCGAACCGC
>JAFQKN010000134.1 GCA_017396895.1 Clostridia bacterium | reverse complement strand
GAAAATATTTTCTTCGGTGAGTATTAAGTGATATTGCAAATTAAAATTTGCAGTTATATTTTTGATAAATCAAAAGTGATATTGAAGCCTTATGGCTTCAGTGTTATTTTATTCGCCGAAAACTGCCGAAGGCAATATCACTTGTCGCAAGACAAATATCACTGCGAAGCAATAAAACTCGCCGAAAGGCGAATAAAACTGCGGAGTGTCCTTACGAACACTCCGCTAAAACGGGTGGATATTTTTTATCGGAGGACGATGGTTTTGTTTTAGAGGGATCAAGCCAACAGCATACGGTCGTTTGCAAACGTGCCGTCGCTGGCAAGTTCAAATTTCTGCAAGAGATCCGCAACGGTGAGTTTCTGTTTTTCTTCTCCGCTGACGTCAAATATGATCCTGCCTTCGTGCATCATGATCAGACGGTTGCCCAAACGAAGGGCATCTTTCATGTTGTGCGTGATCATCAGCGTTGTCAGTTTGTTTTCGTGCACGATGTTTTCGGTGATCTCCAGCACTTTTGCCGCGGTTTTGGGATCCAATGCAGCCGTGTGTTCATCCAACAGCAACAACTCGGGCTGTTTCATGGAGGCCATGAGCAAAGTCAACGCCTGCCGCTGACCGCCCGAAAGCAGAGCAACTTTTGTGGAAAGACGGTCTTCCAGACCGAGATCCAGTTTTACCAGCATCTCTTTGAACCGTTCGCGGTCTTTTTTTGTGATCGACCACTTCAATCCGCGCCGCGCGCCGCGCTGATCTGCCAATGCCATGTTTTCTTCGATCCACATATCGGCGGCCGTGCCGATCATAGGATCCTGAAATACGCGGCCGATGTATTTTGCACGTTTGTATTCGGGCAGTTTCGTCACGTCTTTGCCGTCAATGAGAATATGCCCTTCATCTACCCCGTACGTACCGGCCGTCACGTTGAGCATAGTGGATTTACCTGCTCCGTTGCCGCCGATCACGGTTACAAAATCGCCGTCGTTGAGGGTAACACAAATGCCGTTAAGGGCGACTTTTTCATTGACCGTTCCGGCATTGAATATTTTGGTTACGTTGCGCAATTCCAACATTTAAGCCGCCTCCTTGTGCTTTTTTACGGGATGTGAGAAATACTTTTTCTTCAAATACGGCACCGCAAGGAACACGGCAACCACAATGGCCGACAGCATCTTGAGCAGGTCGGTGTCCAGACCGAGGAAAATGACGACCTGATAGACGATATAATACACAACGCCGCCCAAAACAACACCCAGTAAGCGGACCATGAAATTGGCTTTGAAACGCGATACGAGCGCATCACCGATGATGACTGCGGCAAGACCGATGACGATGGCACCGCGGCCGTCGTTGATATCCGCTTTGCCCGAATACTGCGCAAGCAAAGCACCCGAAAACGCAACGATGCCGTTGGACAGGATCAGACCGATGCACTTGTTGAAGTTGGTGTCGATGCCTTGCGCTCTCGCCATTTTTTCATTACAACCCGTGGCACGGATGGCCGAACCGAACTGCGTACCGAAGAACCAGTACAAAATTGCAATGAGCACCACGCAGAACGCGAGCAATATCAGCAATGCTTCGTATTTGCGCAGTTGTGTAATCAGGACGGCAAAGGTCCTGGCAGGGAGTGCCTGATTGGCTTTGCCCATGATCTTCAAATTGACCGACCACAGCATCAACTGTGTCAGAATGCCCGACAGAATGGCAGGAATGCCCATGGCGGTGTGAAAAATACCCGTTACGAGTCCTGCGACCATGCCCGCAAGAAAAGCCATCAGCATCGCAGGCCAAACATTCCAGCCGTTGGCCATGAGCATGGCACACACCGCCATACCCGTAACCATGGATCCGTCCACCGTCAGGTCTGCAAGATCCAATATTTTATATGTAATATATACACCGATCGCCATAATGCCCCAGATCAACCCCTGTGCAACGGCGCCCGGTATGGCATTCAACAATGCACTCATAATAACCTCCTAAGGGTGACGGATATAATCCGAACCCGTTTTTTGCAGGCGGATTTCCGCCGATACTTCGTTAAAATACTCGAAAATCCGCCGAGGATTTTCTGCGTTTTGTGTCTCGTCTCGACAAAAATCCGCACTGTAAAAAATCTTCGACCTGAAAACGAGGTATTTTTATTGGATTTTTGGGGTTGAGACCGCAGGAAGGCTGTCGCCTTTCAAGGGTGAAACGCCGAAAAGACTTAAAAAGAACTGTTTTCGGGCGGGTTCGGATTATACCCGTCACCCTACGGATAAACAGTGCCGCCGAATAAACAGCGGCACTGTTTTTTATCATCTCGTTATTTTATGCAAGCGGTTCATAGCCTTCGGGAATTGCAATATCCAGTTCGGAACAGTTGGTCTGATTGTACTGCTTGACGGGATTGTTGTCATAAGCGATCTCCATGGTGGAAATATCGGCTTCGCCCTTGAGGATCTTCACAGCCATTTCGCCCGTGGTCTTGCCCAGTTCATAGTAACTGATGGACAGCGTTGCAATGCCGCAACCGCCGCAGATGCCCGCTTCGCCCGCAATGATGGGTGTGCCGGTGGGAAGAACGACGTTGTTGATGGTCTCGGTGCAGGAAGCCGCTGTGTTGTCGGTCGGGATGTACAGTGCATCACAAGCGGCGGCGGCAGCCTCTGCAACCTGCGCTACGTCGGAAGAAGCAGAGAACGCAAAATCTTTGACGGTCAGGTTTTTGCCTTCCAGATATTCTCTGACGACCTTGACCTGATATTCGGAGTTGGGTTCAGCCGAGCAATACAGCAGGCCGACGGTCTTTGCATCGGGAACAAGGTCAATGATCATCTGTGCCTGTTCATCAAGCGGTGCCAAGTCAGACGTACCGGAAATATTACCGCCTACGACACCCGTAAAATCGGAAATACCGAGAGCAACACCGTATTCGGTGATGGATGTGCCGAGGATCGGAATATCCAAGGTTGCGTTTGCGGCGGCCTGCAGGGCGGCAGTTCCGTTTGCCATCATCAGATCCACTTCTTTGGAAACAAAGTCATTGACGATGGTGACGCAGGTGTTGGGTTCGCCTGCGGCATTCTGCTCAAGAAATTCAACATTTTCTTCTCCGAGTGCGGCAATGATGGCGTCTTTGAAACCTTTGGTTGCGGCATCCAACGCATCGTGGGTGACAAGCTGACAAATACCGACAACGAACTTTTCATCGACCGCATCCGTCTGCGAGACACCTGCGGCATCCGTGGCCGCATCGGTCGGATCCGTATTTGTGTCCGTGCAGGCTGCAAACAGACTCATGCAAAGCAGGGCACTCAAAAACAGGGCAATAAACTTTTTCATAATTCAATTCACCTTTCTTTATTACATTGATGCTTTTAAGTTTTAACGCTTTTATGTTTTTATGCTTTTAAGCATCAACGCTTTTATGTGATGAAGTCATTATAATACCGCCGTTTCCGTTTGTCAAGACCTTTTTTTCATTTTTTTTGCGCTCTCTCAAAAAACGATGTCTATTGTAAAATGTTTCTAAAATTTTTTACTCCCTCTTGCAATTTTTGTTGTTTTTGTTTATTATATATAAGTATTCATATTTATAGGGAGGGGTTTTGTTTGGAGAATGAGACCAAGCGCGTATCCGAAGGCAAACTGCTGTATGATCCGCTGTATGCAAAAAAACCGGACGTAAAAATCACCGATGATCCCACAAAAGGATTTTTCGGTAAGGCGATCGTAAAGAAAACCGCATTTATCATTTTGTTGATCTGTTTCGTCAGCCTGTCACTGTTTTTCAGTTTTAATTCCATTTCAAAAGACTTGTTTGCCTTTGTCCCAAGTTCAACGGCACAAGACGGCACGCAGACGTATATGCTCGATGAATACCACGGCGGCAACCGCAATTTCCTGACCGTTGATTTTGTTCGCGGGGAAGACAACGTCCCCGATGAGAGCAAACCCGTCAGCGAAGTGCGCCGTTTTGCGGTGTGTTGCGATGAAGCTGTGAATCTCATTTTCATCGGAAAAGACGTCACCCGCATTGATTCCAAGGGATTTTACACCTGTAAAAATCTGTATGCCGTGCTCGTGGACGAAGAAAATGAGAATTACGTATCCCTTGACGGCGTTTTGTATGCCGCAGAGGACGGGGTGCCGACGGAACTTGTGCTGTATCCAAACTTAAACGGCGAATACCGCACGGCCCTTGCGATGGGTGTTGCCGCACCGCAGGACGAAACACAGACAGCCGCTTTCAAAGAAGCGATCGCCGCACTGCAAAATGCAGACAAAACGGTGGCCGATGAAAACGGTGAACTGACACGCAATGAATTTGATGTAAAATTCGATATGGTCGGTGCAGCATACGTCATTGAACCGACCGTGACGGCTGTCGGGGAACTGGCATTTGCCAACACGGAAAACCTGAAAGACGTGACCGTGCCCGAAAACTTAAAAACGATCGGCAACCTTGCATTCTTCAAATGCCATGCTTTAGAGCAGATCTGTCTGCCCGACGGACTTGTTTCCATCGGTTCGGATGCATTCACCGAGTGCCGCAATGCTCCCGACATCTTCATTCCCGCCTCGGTTGAATCCATCGGACATCACGCATTCCACAAATGTGACGGCGTGAGTGTGGTACGCATGGAATGCAGTGAGGAAGAAGCCGAAAACATGGAACTCGGTCAGATGTGGCTTCCGCAACAGCGAAAAGTGTTTATGACGGATATTGAAGTTTCCTACAACGAGACAAGGGAGGTGCAATGATATGGCAGGCAACATAAAGACCTTTCTTGCCGATGTGCGCGCGCACTGGAAAGAAGCGGACAAAAGCAAAGGCAGATACGTTTCGTTCCGTGAATATCTGGACATTTTCATGGGCGTTACGTTCAACTACGGTGCACAGGCTCCTTTGGGCTACATCGGATTCAGCGCAGGCTGTTTCCTCATCATGTATCATTACGATCTGCCCTACCTTGCATTTTCCGTCATTTCCATGATCGGCATTCCGCTGAGTTACCTGTGGAATATTTTAGGTTGGCTGGTATCCGACAATCTCGGCTTCATGCCGAAAAAAATGGAACGCAACGTCTATTCCGTTTATATCACCGCCTTTTTCCTTGCACTGTTTTTGCTGATCTTCGACGTTTCGTCCATGCTCCCTGCCGACAGTGCGCTCATCACCTTCCTCAACGGACTTTCGGGCATCAACGCAAAGAGTTTCTTCAAGATCCTCGGCGTGCAGTTGCTTTGCAGCGGTTTCGGCGGTGCAAGAGGTATTTTCTGGCGCAAGATCCTCGTTCCCAAATACGGCAGATACAAATACATCCTGTATTCGGACGTGATCCAGAAGTGTGTCATGGTCATTCTCATCGGTTGGCTTCCCATTTACAATGTTCCCGACGTCAACGACCGCCTGTGGATGGCATATCTGCTGTTCTCTCTCTACGGCCTGTATGACTTCAGCAACCGTATAGAAAGTTGCACACAGGTTATCAGTCCCAATCCCGAAGAACGCATGATCGTACGAGCCTACCCGGTCAAGATCGCACATCTGCTCAACTCCGTATTTGCGGCCGTGATCCCCGTACTGGGTTCGTTTGATGACATCAACTTCTTCCGTTACGTCATTCCCGGTGTATTCATCCCATGCGCACTGATCACGCTGTACTTTGTAAAGAATATCAAGGAGCGTATACCCGAACCGCCGCTTGAAAAGAAACAGCAGGTCTCGTTCTGGTACGGCATTTTCAGCGTCCTGCGCAACAAATATCACAGGCTGAACACCATTTCGGGACTCATTGACTCTCTCGGCAACGGTATGATCGCCATCAACACGGTCATTTTCCTGTATACGCTTCGTTTAAGCGGCTTGGAATACAGCCTGGTCGCAAGCCTTCTGTGGGCATTCAGAGGAACGATCCCCGCACTGCTCTCCCCCATCATCGTCAGACACTTCTCGTTCCGTCAACTTGCCATTTACAAACAGTTGGTGGAAGTAACCAGCACGCTGATGAGCATTCTTGCCATTACTTTCCTGGGTGACAATCTCATTGTTTGCGGTTGGGTGCTGTTTGCTTCGCTGTGGGTGCGCGGTTTCATCATTGAACCTGCAAACTTTGCAAAGAGCGATATGGGCATCCGTCTGAACGACTATCAGATGTATCTCTCCGGAGAACGCATGGAAAGTTTTACGGGTGTGTACGGTTGGTTCACAAGTCCCGTGACCACATTTGTGGGACTCATCATCCCCGTTCTGCTTCTGCATAACGGTTTCAACAGCAACTGGGACGTCCTGTTCCTGGACGATGCAAGATTTGACATTCTCGTCATTCCGCTTGTGTTTGACCTGGTCGGTCACGCGCTGATGATCATTCCCTATCTGTTCTGGGACTACAACACACCGCAGTATCTGTATGCGATGAAAGTTCTGCAACAGCGTGCCGCCCTTGCTAAGGAGGGTTACACCCCCGAAACGTACGAAGGCGGACTGGACTTTGAAGAAGGCGACGATGTGAAAAACGGATTCCCCGCCCACATCCGCCATCAGAAATTTGAAAAGCCGCCCAAAAAACAAAAAGAACCTGCCAAGCAGACAAAATAACACAGCGACAGGACCATTCATCCCGTCCTCCGAATCCGACAAAAAAGGTATGCATCAACCACGGTGCATACCTTTTTCATTCTGTTTTGCGAAAAATATGTTGTATATACTTGCATTTTGGTTCGTTTGGTGTTAATATAAAATGCTGTGAAAAATAATAATTATAATCTGAAGGTGAAAGTGTGAATCCCATTCAAGAACGCAGAAATATAGCCATCATTGCCCACGTTGACCACGGCAAGACCACGTTGGTGGACAAACTGCTGCAACAGTCGGGCATTTTCCGTGCCAACGAACAGGTCGCGGACCGCGTGATGGACTCCAATGACCTCGAACGCGAAAGAGGCATTACCATTCTTTCCAAAAATACATCCGTTATTTTCAATGACGTCAAGATCAACATCGTTGACACCCCCGGCCATGCCGATTTCGGCGGCGAAGTGGAGCGCATTATGATGATGGTGGACGGTGTTCTGCTGTTGGTGGATGCGTTTGAAGGCTGTATGCCGCAGACTCGCTTTGTTCTGAGCAAGGCACTGGCACTGCGCAAAAAGCCGCTGGTGGTCATCAACAAAATTGACCGTCCGGGTGCAAGACCGGAAGAAGTCATCGACGAAGTGCTCGACCTCTTTATTGAGTTGGGCGCAGACGACGATCAGATCGAATTCCCCGTCATTTACGCTTCGGGCAGAGACGGTTATGCCTCCCTCACGCCTGACGTGCGTGAAGGTGATATGCGTCCGCTTCTGCAGGCGATCATCGACAATATCCCCGCCCCGCAGGGCGATCCCGACGGCCCGTTGCAGTTGTTGTTCTCCTCGCTGGACTATGACGATTACGTGGGCAGAATCGGTGTCGGCCGCGTGGAAAGAGGTCACATCAAATACGGTCAGAATGCCGTTTTGTGCCACACCGACGGCACAACGAGCAACGTAAAGGTCTCGCGTCTGTATGCCTTTGACGGGCTCAAGCGTGTGGAAGTGGATGAAGCCTTTGCAGGCGACATCGTTTCCGTTTCGGGCGTTGAGGGCCTGAACATCGGGGAAACGCTGTGTTCGCCCGATTGCATTGAACCCCTGCCCTTTGTCAAGATCGACGAGCCGACCATTTCCATGAACTTCATCGTCAACGACAGCCCCTTTGCAGGCCGTGAGGGTAAGTTCGTCACGTCCCGCAATATTCGCGCACGACTGTTCAAGGAAGTCGAAACCAACGTCAGTATGCGTGTGGAAGAAACCGAAACCACCGACTCTTTCAAAGTGTCCGGCCGCGGTGAACTGCACCTGTCCATTCTCATTGAGACCATGAGAAGACAGGGATACGAATTCCAAGTTTCCCGTCCGAAAGTTATCTTCAAAGAGATCGACGGCGTTCTGCATGAACCCATGGAACTGCTCATTGTGGAAGTGCCGCAGGACTACGTCGGCCCCGTTATGGAAAAGATCGGTTCGCGCAAGGGCGAACTGGAAAACATGGGAACACGTGACGGCGGAACCACCCACCTTGAGTTTAAGATCCCCGCAAGAGGACTCATCGGCTACCGTTCGGAATTTTTGACCGACACCAACGGCTACGGCATCATGAACAACCTTTTTGCAGGTTATGAGCCCTATAAAGGTGACATTCAGATGCGTGAGCGCGGCTCCATCGTATCGCACGAAACGGGCGAAAGCACCGCCTACGGCCTGTGGAACACGCAGGAGCGCGGCAGGCTGTTCATCGGCCCCGGTGTGGAAGTGTACGAAGGCATGATCGTCGGTGAATGCGCCAAGAATGAAGACCTTGTGTGCAACGTCTGCAAGAAAAAGCAGATGACCAACACCCGTGCATCGGGTTCGGATGAAGCATTGCGTCTGGTTCCTCCCTCACACCTGAGTCTGGAACAGTGCATGGAATTCATCGGTGACGATGAACTGCTCGAAGTCACTCCCGTTTCTCTGCGTCTGCGCAAGCGTGTGCTTTCCAAGGAAATGCGCATGAAGATGGAACACAGAAAGAAATCATAAGGATAGGTTTTTTACGGGCAGATTCGGCTTATGCCCGATGCAAGAATTTTTTTCACTACCTTTAAGGAGTTGTTTTCTTTGGCGGATAAAAATACCTTGCGCATCACCGTAGGCGGTCAGCGTTACACCCTTGTAACGGGTGACAATGTCCAACAGGCAAAGGCTCTTGCGTCCGATCTCGACAAAAAGGTGAGCCGCATTTTAAAAGACAGCCCCGCCTGCACCTATACGCAAGCAGTCGTGCTCGCGGCACTTGAATATGCACAAACGGCAAAACAGGCAACGGAATCCGAAGAAAAACTGCGCAGTGAGGTGCGCGCCTATCTGGAAGATTCCGCCAAAGCCAAAACCGAACGCGACAAAGCAAACCGCGAACTCGAACGGCTGAAACGCAAACTCAAACGCGCTGAGAGTGCAAAAAGCACATCCCTTTGGGATGGCACTTCCAATGAAGACTGATCCGTCTGTAAAGTAAAAAACAGGCTGTACCGAAATCAACCAAACGGGATCTCGGTACAGCCTTATTCATTTTTGCTTTATTCTGCGCAAAGGCGGATGATGGCTTCGGCAAACATTTTAGCGGACAACAACAATGTGTCGATATCGGCAAATTCATCCGGTCCGTGCAGGCGGTAGTCGATGCCGGGCATTTCACAGCCGAAGGCAACGCCGCCCTCAATGTCATGCACATAGGTGCCGCCGCCGATGGCCAGTGCTTCGCCTTTTTCGCCCGTGAACTGTTCGTAGATATCCAGCAAAGTCGTTACGATGGGCGCATCCTTGGGCACGTAATGGGCGGGGATCATGGCCGCATCTGCCTGCAGGATGAAGCCCTCGCTCTGCAAGGCGGTGTCAATGACATCGAACACGTTTTCCTTGGTTGCACACACGGGCACACGGCTGTCGAAACAGGCGGTCAAGCCGTCCTCATTGAGTTCCAGCACACCGAAATTGAAGGTCAGATCGCCCGAAACATCGTCCTGCATGGCAATGCCGACGGTCTTGCCCTGTGTATCGCCGTGGGGGAACAGTTTATGAAGCGTTCGGATGGCATCGGTGGTGCCGCATTCCGCAAGCGGCAATGCGTTGAGAAGTGCCAGCAGAGCCGTCTGTGCATTTACGCCTTTGTGGGGTTCGCTTGCGTGTGCCGCCACCCCCTCGGCGGTAATGACGAGCTTTTTACAACACACGCCGCCCTCACAGTTGAATTCTTCGGAAAGGGTGAATTTTGCACCTGTTTTTTCGGCAAAATCATCGCAAACGGGCTGTGCCTGCTGTGCGGGAATGCCGATGAGAACGGCACTTGCTTTGCAAGGCACGATGTTGGCGGTCTTGCCGCCGCAGATCTTCACCACACGGGGAATGACATTGGTCGGCTCCCATTGTTTTGAAAAGAAAGGAGCAAATCTCCCTTTTTCAAGGTGGATCAGAGGATAGGATGCATCGGGCGAGAAACAATAAGGCAAGGTCGGACGCTTTGAGAAATAATACTCCATATCCTCACTGCCCGTTTCCTCCGCACAGCCGAGCACAAGACGCACACCGCGTTTGAGAGGAATACCGCATTCGCGCACGGCTTCCATGGCATACAGAGCCGCCAATGCAGGTCCTTTGTCGTCCATGGTGCCTCTGCCGTAGAGTTTGCCGTTTTCTTCGGTCATTTCATAGGGCGGCTTTGTCCAGCCTTCGCCCTCGTCCACCACATCCAGATGTGCCAGCATCAGCAACGCGGGATCGTCACCGAGGTCGGTCTCCCCTGCGTAGTATGCATAGTTTGTCATATTGAATCCGTGCTCGGCACAGATTCTGATCGCTTCATCGAGTGCGGCTTTGGGGCCGTCCCCGAACGGAGCCCCGTCTGCGGCTTCACCGCGGACACTGCGGACGGCAACCAGACGGGCAAGGTCGGAGAGAAAACGGGATTTTTGTTGGTCGATGTATTCATTAACGGTCATAAACGGGATCCTTTCTTTTGGTTCTTTTTGCAAAGTTGGGTAAGATAAATTATGATTTAGCGGTTCGTTTAATATGTGACTTTATGATGTCGTCAGCCATTAAAAGTTTTGGTAATGCTTTTCTTAAATGCTTGCGGAGTCGGGAGGCGGAGCCTTTCGTCGCCCGTCGCAACGGGCGAAACACCCCTTTCCTTCAAAAAGCGCAGGAGAGTAGGAAAACAGTCCGGTGGACTGTTTTCCGTAGAGAACCCTCGCCGGGGGTTCTCTATTGTGCCAGAGGCACAACGACGGTGAACTCACTGCTAAATCATAATTTACTTCGGATTTTTCTTACGGCGTAAACTGCAATTGTAAACAGTCCGACGGCAATGCAAACAAGCATATCCGTGTTATTCTCTGCCATGGGATGCTCAATAAACGGTTTGCCGATCACCTGCATGCCGTAAAATGGAGAAATCACACCGAGGATCGGATACAGCAGCAGTTTTCTTGCCTGTACATCGGGGATCACAGCGCACAGAAGCAGAGAAATCGGGGCGATCACAAGCAACACGCCGTATATGCACGACAGCCGATCGCTGTGTTTCCATTTGCACGTACGCGGCAAAAAGGGAAAAAGCACGGCAAAGAGACACCACAGAACGGACAGCACGCATTCAACCGTACCGATATCGGTGCCGTACGGTGCCGTCAGTACACGGAGGTTCGTTGCAAAAGCAGGCAAAAACAATGCAAGTGCCGTGAACAGCACCAAAAACGGGCGCGTGGCGATCCTTTTCACGGGACATCCTCCTTTCGCCAAGAAATGTCGTACTCAGTCAAAAAAGGAGTGCGCCATTGGCACACTCCCCGTATGTGTTATTTCAGCAAGCGGAACCGATGGAATCGGCAATGTCACCGATGGCATTCTGCGCAAAGTCGGACAGTTCAAAGAAACCGCTTGCGCCTTTGGTTGCCCACAGAGCATCGCTCATTTTCTTGACGATCTTGAACAGAAGTTTGTCGATTATGGATTCGCCGTCGTCTGCTGTTTCCGTTCCGCAAATGACGAATGCATCAAACAGTTTCTGCTCTGCTTCCTGCGTTGCAACGGCATCACAGATGGTGTCGTCGATCACGTCAATTGCAAAATCATAAGCTTCCTGCATAGCCGCAAGCTGCTGTTCATTGTATTTGCCGTCTTTGTTTGCAAGAATTTCTTCCGCACGGACAAGATAACCGCCGTCGGGACGGACGATTCTGCGGGAGTTACGGGTGCCGTTGACCTGCGGATACAGTTCGGTGTCGTTGACACTTTCAATCGCACCGGTCATGATGAGGGCTGCAAGTTTGACCGCATTGTCGTTTCTGCCGATCTCATGGTGCTGACCTTTGAAGAAGAATGCGGAATCGGGGAACAGGCAGGTGGAAATGTCGAGCAAGCCGTCGGGAGTCAGAACGCTGTCTTCGGTCAGAAGGCCTGCGGCTTCAACGGTCTGATGCGGTGCGCCTGCGGTAGCACCCAAAGAGGTGGAACGGACGTCGATGATGGCATCGGAGTTGACAAAATCAACGCTCTTTACAAGACCGAAGAATGCATATTCGCCTTCGTCAAAGCGCATATTGTAACCGCTGATGGTGGAAACTTTGACACCGTACTGTTCGTTTGCAAGCACAAGGGTATCCTTGAGGTTGAGTCTTGCTTCCTGGAAGCGGTCGGTCTTTTCGCGAAGTACGGAGCCTTCTTCCAGATATCTGTCTGCCAGTTCTTCATAGCGGTCGGAAGGTACGGTTGCCCAGAACTGCGGATCGGTGGTCAGAAGCGTATCAAGAATACCTTCAAATGCGGCGGAAATGATATCGTAAAGAACGGGCTGCGGGAAAATACGGATAAGGACATTGATAAGATAACCGAGGGTTGCATCCTCACCGAGCTGTTCCATCAGATACGGGAAAAAGCTGTTGTACATCTTTTCATCCGTGATGGCCCATTCTCTTGCAAGGAAATCGGCAATGACGCTCGTACCGTCCAGAACTGCAACGAAACCGATCACCTGATTGATCTTTGCAAGGTCTTCTTCTTCAATAATGTCAAGATACGCGGTCAGAAGCGTGCCGCCGAGGCTGACTGCGCACAGATTGACCTTGCCGTATTCGGCTGCGAGTCTGTCTACCATTGCCTTGAGTTTGAGTGCGGATTCCATGGGGTTGCCCAACAGCGGGAACGTGCAGATATAGGTCATGTCCTCGAGTGTGTTGTTGCCGCCTTCCACACCGCTTTCGTAAGGAATGGAGGTGTAGGGCTGCATGGGCATCATGGTGTAGAACCAACCCTTCTGGTCTTCCGTCCAGAGGGAAACGGGTGTCTGATAGTCGTATACGCCGATGTTGTTTACGGGTTCACCGTTTTTGTCCACCTGCATATAGCAGAAAACTTCCTGCACAAGTGCATAGATCGCATCGGTAAGGCCCATGTCGCGCTGGAATGCCAACGTGCCGAGAAGCGGACCGACAAGGTCTTTGAGGATGGTACCTACAAGATCGGCCGTATTCATCAGCAACAGACCGCTTTCAAGCGTACTGCCTGCAGAGTCGGTATCGGCAATACCGTCTTCGTCATTGTCAACGTAATATACGGAATGGTTGATACCGGGAAGCATGATGGTGGGATACTGGACTTCTTCCATACCCATTGCAACGAGATCATCAAAATTCTGCGCTTCAACAATGTTTACGTCATTGTTTTCGGTTTCCTGTGCACCGACGGGAATGATGCATACCGACAGCACCATCAGTGCCGCAAGAAACGCGGCGAGATACTTTTTCATAGTTTTTCCTCCTTGAATACAGCAACCGCTGATATTTCTTTTTAATAATAACACAAAAAAAAGTAAAAATCAACCATCAAAGTGTACGGTAACGCGCAAAAGCAAGCCAAAAATGCGAGGCTTTTTTTGTGTCTTTCGCCGCATTGACAAAAGGATTTACACGCAGTATCATAGGATATCAAAGACAAGTTATATAATTGTGTCTGTTTTTTACACAAAAGGAGCATTCATTTGATTATTCAGGGTTTGCAAAAACTGACGTTGCTCGATTTCCCGGGGCACACTGCCTGCACGGTGTTTACCGCGGGCTGTAATTTCCGCTGTCCGTTCTGCCACAATGCATCGCTTGTGACGCACGTGGATGCGCCGCCGGCCTGCACCGAAGAAGAATTCTTTGCATTTCTGGAAAAACGCAAGGGGCTGTTGGACGGTGTGGCGGTCACCGGCGGAGAACCGCTGTTGCAGCCGGATATTATTGATTTTTTAAAAAAAATAAGAACTTGCGGCATGAAGATCAAACTCGATACCAACGGCAGCCGACCGGCTGTTCTGCGTGAAATTGTGCAACAGGGGCTGGTCGATTATGTTGCCATGGATGTCAAGAACACCCGCGAAAAATATCCCGTTACGGCAGGCATCGGTGAAAAAGATCTTGACAAGATCGAAGAAAGCATCGACTTTTTACTGCTCGATACGGTCGATTATGAGTTCCGTACCACCCTTGTGCGCGATTATCATACGCAGGACGATCTGTTGCGTATGGCGCACCGTCTGCAGGGGGCAAAGCGTTGGTTTTTGCAGAGTTTCAAGGATTCGGGGGATCTCATAGACAGTTCTTGTGGTGGTTTTTCGGAGGTCGAAATGCGCGAAATGCTTGATGTTACGCGCTTGGAGGCTCCTTTTGCCGATCTGCGAGGTATCTAATAACACCACAAGATATAGATTGAAAAAAAGAATTTCAAAAATTTTGCCACAATATCTTGACAAAGGTATTGTGGTTGTGTTATGATACCCATGCTGCCGAAAAGACAGCGTGAATTTGTTTTGAAAAAAATTGACATAAATACCAAAAAAGGAGATAACGTGATGTATCAAGTTGTAAAAAGAGACGGCAAAATTGCAGATTTCGACATTAAAAAGATTGCCGATGCCATCACCAAGGCATTTGAATCTCAGAACAAACAGTTCGTTCCCGGCATTATTGATTT
>JAFQKN010000133.1 GCA_017396895.1 Clostridia bacterium | reverse complement strand
TGAATATCTATCAAAATATCAACATCTTCAATTGTGGTTAATCTTAATGAAATCACTGTAATCTCTCCAAATAGAAAAACTCCTCTGATGCGAAAAATCAGAGGAGTTCAGTATAATCGCTATATTATGTATAATTTATATTGCGGACAAAACAACATCTGATTTGATATGTGAATTTGAATAATAAAGATAATACATTGTCATTTTGTCCACCTGCCTTTCAGTATTTTTCTATCATTATACCCCACTGCAACATAGATGTCAACCTCAACAATACACGCATAAAGCAAAACAGTTACTCATCAAAAAGACAGTTCCTCTGTTCTATCATTTTTACTTCTTGGGGTGTCAGCAATCGGCATTCTCCCGGTTGCAAAGCGGGATCCAGCTCAAGATTGCCCATTTTAACGCGATGTAATGCGAGAACCGGATTTCCCTGTTTGGCAAACATTCTTTTGATCTGATGGTAGCGGCCTTCCATAAGAATCACACTGTACAAATGCGTATCATCATTCAAAAGTTGCGTGCTGACGGGCAAAAGTTTTTCTTCATCCAACGTCGGTCCGTCTGCCAACTCATCTGCTTCTGTTGCAGTAACGGCTCTTGTGAGAGTCACATGATACGTTTTCGGAACGTGTTTTCCGGGGGCAAGAATGCGGTGTGCAAAATCACCGTCATCCGTCAGCAAAACAAAACCTGTTGTGTCTCGATCCAGACGCCCTGCAGGAAAAAGCCCTTTGCGTCGGATTTCGGAAGGCACGAGATCGACCACTGTTTTTTCTTTAGAATCCCGCGAGGCAGACACGATCCCACTCGGTTTGTGAAGCATGATATAGATGTATTTGTCGTAAATCAATTGTTTACCGTTGACACAAACTACATCCGCATTCGGATCAACTTTCATATCTCCGTTTTTGCAAATATTGCCGTTAACAGACACACTGCCTTCGCGCAATATTTTTTTTGCATCGGTTCTTGAAAGCATCATTGCCTGAGACAGCATTTTATCAATACGGATCCGTTCCATCCTTTACATCCTTTACGTCATTATGATTCGTAAGCAAAGCCATGCATAAAACCGTCAAGTTCAACGGAACAAATATCACCTCCGATGATGCGTCCGTTGCAAACCAAAACGGTGGCTCTTATATATATTTCACTCTGTGCATAACCGGGATAATTTTCAACTGCATACACCCATTTTTTGACCGTTCTGCCTGCATATTCCTTTAGATCAAAACCTTGCGCAATTTGAATTGAATTGTAATTCTCATACACATCTCCGAATACAGACGGAATCACCACATCTGCAACACTGACAGGATCTTCCTTCACATCCCAACCGAAACTTTGTAAAAAAGCAATTCGATCACTTGCAGTTGAGCCTGAGAGAAAATCCTGCGCAGATACAGAAATGTTTTTTGAAGCACCGTTGACGATCGTCGCAACAGCAAAAATCAGCACAAGTCCGACAACGATCATCCAAATACGCTGTCTGACTGTTTTTAATGAAAAACAAAACATAAATTGAACACCTCACATCTATGATATGAGGTGTACTTGCCAAGTATGTTCAATTATTGTCCGTCGTCGCTTCTTTTGGCGGCAACATTCTGCAATTGCTGGGTTACAATGCGGATCTTGCTCAAACTGGTATTGAAGTTTTCAATGCCCTGTGTCAAGATTTCTTCCGTATCACCGATAATGGTATTCACAAAATTGCTTGCACCGTTGCGAAGATCATTTGACCATTTCTGTGCATTATTGACAATCTCGGTGTAGTTCTCTTTTGCCTTCGCAATGACGTCGGCAGCCTGCGAACGGGCATCGGCTACGATCTGCTCGGCTTCTTCTTCAGCGGCTCTCTTGATTACCGCTGCATTTTCCTGTGCAGCCTTGGTGATTGAGGTATCCTCCACCAACTGTGCGGCAAGCATTTCAGCCTGTTTGATTCTTGCAGCAGCCTGTGTCTGTGCCTTATCGAGAATCATCTTGCGTTCTGCGGCAATTTTTCTTGCCTGCTTGACTTCTTCAGGCATTTCAAGACGGATATCTTCAATAATGCGGCGAATCGCCTCGGAATCCACACGCACCTTACCGGACCCCATTAAAGTAGGTTTGCCGTCATCCAGTAAATCCTCAATCTGACTCAGTAAATCCTCTACGCTCATAATGATTTCATCCTTCCGTTATTATTGCTTTCTTTTTAATATCTTCAATGATCACAGCCGGCACAAAAGCACTGATATCACCGCCGTAACTGCAAACTTCACGTACCAGAGACGAACTCAAAAACATATATTCCGCGCTTGTGACAAAAAACATTGTGTCAACCTGCGGTGCAAGACGCTTATTGGTGAGTGCCTGCTGAAACTCGTCTTCATAGTCCGACACGGCACGCAAACCTTTAACAACAGCAACCGCGCCGATGCGACTTACGTAATCGGCAAGCAAGCCGCTGTGAAAATCAACTTCTACATTCGGTAAGTGTGCAACACTTTTTTTAATAAGTTCCACACGCTCCTGCGGGGTAAACAAGCCGCTGTTGCGTTTTTTGCTGTTGTACATCACCGTGACAACAACCTTGTCAAAAACCCTTGCGGCTCTTGTGATAACGTCCACATGACCTAACGTAATAGGGTCGAAACTTCCGGGACAAACAGCAATTTTTTGCATAGATCAGTCCTCATTCCGATTGTTTTCTTCTGTAAATGGTGACTTTCGTATGGGAATAATTGCGAACCCTGTCAACACAAAAATCACCGCATTCTTCGGGCAATTCTTCTTTTAAATCCGTTTCACAAACGATAATGCCGCCTTGCTCAACATGATCGACAACAAAAGGCAAAACCTTATCGATCCATTTCATACCGTACGGTGGATCCAAAAAGACGATCCCGAAAGTCTGCATACAGGATTTAATGTAACTCAACGCATCCCCTGTGAGAACTTTGCTTTGATTCTGAAATCCGCAGGCGGACACGTTGGTCGTAACGGCATGAACGGATTTTTTGGAACTGTCCACAAATACGCAAGAAGATGCACCGCGGCTGAGAGCCTCAACCCCAAGTTGTCCCGATCCGGCAAACAGGTCAAGCACATCACGGCCTTCTATTTCAAACTGAATCGCGCTGAACAGACCTTCTTTGACCTTATCAAGAGTCGGTCTAACTTCCATCCCATCGGGAGTAACAAGTTTTCGTCCGCGCGCAGAACCTGTAATAACTCGCAAAACGAACGCTCCGTTCTGTTTATAATTATTTCATTTATATATTATGGCATACAACGTGTGGTTTTGTCAACCGTATTTTTTCACAAGAGAATGTATCTGCTCACAATTTTCGGCAAAATTCTGCATTCCGACACTTTGCAATTGTTCTTTTGTTCTGAACCCCCACAAGACACCGATCGACTTCAACTGCGCATTTTGAGCAGTGAATGCATCCGCTTCGGAATCCCCTACATACAAAGTTTCCTCTTTGCTGACATTCATCAAACAAAGAAGTTCCTCAATGATTGCACGATCGGGTTTCAAAGGTCTGCATCCGTTGTCCCCTTTGACAGCCACTAAAAGGTCAGGAAAAAAACGTTCGCAAATAAGAACAGCCGCTTCTTCCCTTTTGTTGGTTGCAACCGCGCATTGGATCCCCTCGTGTTTCAGTGTTTTCAGCAATTCAACAATCCCCGGATACGGCATCGTAAATTCAAGAGAATGCTGATTGTAATAGGCTGTCAATTCCTGCGTGTAACATGCAAGCAATTCTTCACCGACATCAACGGGCAAAGACCGTTTCATAAGCATTTTCAATCCGTTTCCCACAAAAGAACGGATTTCATCTCTTTTGCGCAGTGGATAATTATGCTTGCCGAGGACATAATTGACTGCATTCATCAAATCATCCAATGTATCCGTCAGCGTACCGTCAAGGTCAAATATAATCGCTTTAATCATCATTTTCTCCGTTTGTTTCACTTCTGTGAAAATAATCATAAATTGCTTCTGCGGCAGGACGGCTCAATCCTTCCACCGCATACAATGATTGCAAATCAGCATTCTGAACAGCCTTCAATGAGCCGAAATGCTTCAGCAGTGCTTTTGCACGTTTTTCACCGACTCCGCTGATCTGTGTCAACGTTGTTGTCAAAGTATCTTTTTTTCTTTTTTGTCTGTGATATGTGATCGCAAAACGGTGCACTTCTTCCTGCATTTCCGCGATCATATTAAAAAGAGGTCTGTTATCTTGAATCGATATCTCATCCCCCGTGGTGGCAATGGCACGGGTTCTGTGTTTACTGTCTTTGACCATGCCGAACAGAGGAATGTGCAGACCTTTTCTTTTCAACACAGATTCAACTGCATGAATTTCACCTTTGCCGCCGTCCAACAAAATCAGATCGGGTAATTTTCCGAACCCCGATTCTTTATTGTCCGTCATAAAATACTCATCCAGACGGCGTGTGAGCACCTGTGCCATGGCCGCACAATCGTCGTTTTCGATTCCGTGAACGGAAAACTTGCGATATGCGGATTTCAGAGGTTTTCCGTCCATGTATACGATCATACCGCCGACGGTCTGACTACCTGCAGTATGGGAAATATCATACGCTTCAATATACCGCGGATCCGTTTGCAACCCGAGTGTCAGTTTCAAATCATCCAATACGCGAACACTTCGCTCATTCATTCCGGTAGACTTACTGAGCTTTTCCGTCGCGTTCTGCACTGCCAAAGCGATCAGTTTCAGACCTTCTCCCTGTTTCGGAATAAATATTTGCACCTTTTTCCCGCGTTTTTCACGCAACCATTCTTCCAGCAATTCCATATCCGCAGGCATTTGATCGATGCTGACCCGTTCGGGGATATCATCTCGCATGGAATAAAACTGCGTAATAAGACGCAAACGGTCTTCTTCCGGGCTTTCCAACCGATCAAAAACAAAACACTGCGAATCATACAGTTTTCCGTCGGCATAACGCAACACACATAAGCAGGATTTCAGTCGCCCGTCTGCAACTGCAAACACATCCTGCAGACCGCTGCGAACCGCAACAACACTTTGTTTCTGCCATGTTTTTTGAATAGAGGCGATCTGATCGCGCAATCTTGCGGCTTTTTCAAATTCAAGATTTTCAGCCGCTTCCTGCATTTTATTTTTAAGATTTCGCATGATCTCTGCGTCACCGTTGACAAGCAAAGACAGCGCATTCCGGTGTGCGTCCATATATTCCTGCTTACTCATTTTGCCGCAACAGGGCGCAGCACAAGTCTTGATGTGGAAATGCAAACACGGTCTTGTGTTTCGGTTGATATCATTCGGAAAGTGCTTGCTGCAGGTTGGCAAACCGAAAATGGCTTTGGCATCACGCACGGCTTTTGAAACATATCCGGCAGATGCAAAGGGCCCGTAATAAACAGCACCGTCTTCCTGCTTTTGTTTTTCGGCAGTGATGGTCGGCCATCCGTTTTCGGTTACTTTGATATAGCCGTAGCCTTTGTCGTCTTTCAGCAGAATATTATATTTCGGGTGATGCTGTTTAATGAGTGAACACTCCAGAACCAACGCTTCAAATTCGGTGGACACAAGTATATAATCAAAATCGTGTACGTTCTCAACCATTTTACGCACTTTAATACCGTGATTGCTTTGAGAGCCGAAATATTGGCTGACACGGTTGCGCAGTGCTTTTGCTTTGCCGATATAAATGATGTCCCCGTCTTTATTTTTCATAATATACACTCCGGGCGTCAACGGCAAAGCCATCGCTTTTTTTCGCAATTGCACTCGATCCATACTGCATTTCACCCCTTTCCGAAAAAATGAAAAATCCGCCCTGCTTTGCAGAACGGGTTTCACATCATTGTTTGGCTTATTCGGCAAAGCCGCTTTCTACCATTGTGACAAGTGCGGAAAGCGCATCATTCTCATCACTGCCGTCAGCAATAATGCGAATGTCCGTTCCGCCGGTAATACCAAGGGAAAGAACACCAAGAAGGCTCTTTGCATTGGCTCTGCGTTCTTCCTTTTCGACCCAGATCGAAGATCTGAATTCGTTGGCTTTCTGAATGAAGAAGGTAGCAGGACGTGCATGCAAACCTACCTGATTCTGCACTGTAATATCTTTCTGAACCATATTCGACTCTCCCACGCGATAATTTGTGATCTTGCGGCAAAACAGACCGACAAGACTTTTTTCTTCTTACATATTATAGCACAAATCTTTTCCGCGTCAATGACAATCCGACGCAATTTTCAAAAATCGTTTGATAGGCTAAAGTATGCCAATTTTTTGACGTCAGGTTTGTGCAATTTAACAACAAGTTTTAAGCAAAAACGATTCCTACGTTTCTTCTTTCACTGAAAGTGCCAACTCCGAGAGGTATTTTTTCTCTTTTTCGGACAAATCAGCCTTTGTCAACAGCTCCGGCCGTCGATAATATGTACGCTTCAAGGACTCCTCGCGTCTCCATTTGTCTATATTCGCATGATGTCCCGACAGCAGCACTGACGGCACTTCCCTGCCGTTCCAAACGGCCGGTTTCGTATACTGTGGGTACTCAAGCAATGAATTGTAATGACTTTCAAACGTGTATGCATCTTCATTGGCAAGCACACCGTCGATCATACGTGCAATACAATCCGCCAACACAAGAGCCGGCAATTCGCCGCCGGTTAACACATAGTCACCGATCGAGATCTCCTCGTCAACGATTTCTTCAAGCACACGTTCGTCAACACCTTCATAATGCCCGCACAAGATGCACAAATTCGGCAATTTCGACAGTTCTATTGCTTTTTGCTGTGTCAGCACTTTTCCCTGCGGTGACATATAAACAAGATGCGGTCTTGTTCCCAGTTCCTTACAAAGTGCCTGATAACAATCATAGATCGGTTGTGCCTGCATCAACATACCTGTGCCGCCGCCGTAAGGCGTATCATCTACACGGTTGTGCTTATCCAGCGTATAATCACGGATATTGATTGCATTGATCTGCAAAATGCCTTTTGTGATTGCACGGCCGATGATACTTTCCGTAAATACACTGCGGCACATTTCGGGGAACAGTGTCAGAATATCAATCCGCATCTTCAAAAATTCCTTTCATAGGACGAATAAGAATGCGGTCGTTTGCAACATCCGTTTCAATAACAACCTGTTTGATTGCCGGCAACAGATATTCGGTTCCCTGTCCGTCCGTTATATGCCATACGTCATTTGCTCCGGTCTCGGAAACATCCGTCAAGATACCGTACTGTTTTCCGTTGTCAGCATCAAACACTCCGCATCCGATCAATTCCTGCACAAACCACGTGCCGTCAGGCAATTGCGCATCACTTCGTTTCATGTAGAAAATGCGATCACGCAAAGCGGCCGCGGCTTCAACCGTGTCTATACCTTCTATTTTCATAAGCACCACATTACCGTGCGGTCTTGCCTTGACACGGATACTGTTCGTGCCGTCACGATCGGTATAAAGTGTTTTGAATTGAGAAACAAATTCGGGAGAATCCGCCCAAGGATTAAAGCGGAGTTCACCTCTGACACCGTGTGTACCGACTACCTGACCGAGTTCAAGATATTCTTTAATCATAGTTACCTCTTAAAAAAACGGGACACTCCGAGGAATGTCCCGCATTTTACAGTTTTAGATTTCGGGGATCTCAATAGAAACTTCTTTGCCTTCACGGGCGGAACGGGCAATGCCGTCAATGATCGCTTGGTTATAAATGATCTGGCTTGTGGGAACGGGAGACGGACGGCCGTATTTAACAGCATCAACAAAGTAACGGATCTTGCTGTAGAAGTTTTCCTGACTGTTGCGTTTTTCGGGAATCTTGGTTTCTACCTGCATACCTGCAACATTACGGTAGATAACAAGCGGACCGCCGATACTGCCGTTCCAGCATTCCGTGGAAGGAATACGCAAACCGGCTTTTGTACCAAGGATAATGGTGTCACCGGGTGTGTCCAGATTCATAGCCCATGCAATACGGAAGTCAAGCACAATGCCGCCTTCAAGACGAACAAATGCAGCCGCAAAATCATCAACACTGAACAAATCCGCATACTCGGGATGACCGGGATATGTAACAGGATCCTTGCCGAAGAAATCACTCGTATAACCGGAAACGGTCAACGGCTTCGGATAACCGATGGCATTGAGAACCATGTCAAGAGAATAGCAACCGATATCGGCAAGAGCACCGATACCGGCAGTTTTATCTTCAATAAAACTGGTACCGTAAGGAGTCGGAATACCTCTGCGTCTGCCGCCGCCGGTCTGGATGTAATAAACGTCACCCAGTTCGCCGGACTGCACGACTTCACGAACCATTTTCATATTTTCATCAAAACGAGGCTGGAAACCGACCGAAACGATTTTGCCGCTTTCTTTTTCGGCTCTGCAAATGGCAACGGCTTCTTCAAGTGTTACGCACATGGGTTTTTCAAGAAGAACGTTCACACCTTTCTGCAAAGCATAGATGGTGCATTCGGCGTGGGTACGGTTGTAAGTACAAACGCTGACAGCATCCAGTTCTTCCGCGTCCAGCATTTCTTTGTGACTTCTGTAGAGACGAACGCCGTCAATACCGTTGGCTTTGCAGAATTTTTCGGCTTTCCCGTCCACAAGATCGGCAGCGGCAACGATTTCAACATCGGGACAACGCAGATAATTCCTTACGTGTTCCTCTGCAATCCAACCTGTACCGATGATACCGACCTTAATTTTTTTCGTTGTATCAATGACGGTTTCTTCAATGGAACCTTCTTTGAAACGATCCAATACACTTTCAGACATTTGTACATCCTCCTCAACATTTAGTGATTTAACTTATTATAGCATTACAGTTTTCCGCTGTCAATATTAAAAATCATCCGTGAAATACGTCCGTTTCGGCGGAAAAGCACGAAGCAAATCCGGATTACGGCTCACAATTTCAACACCGTGCCAATACGAAAGATCTTCATAATCTCCATCCGTGCCGACAAGCACCAAACGGCTCAATGCAGCAGCATCCAGTTTTACGTCATACAAACCGCTTTCACTGCGCGTTATGCAGGCTTTTCCGTTTTCATATTCCACCGTAAACACACCGTTATTTCTTTTTACGGGATCTGCGGACAAAAATGAAAACACACCGTGTTCGGTCGGATACGGCAAAAGATTCAATATTTTTTCGAGATTCATAACACGGACAGATCCCATATCGCGAACGGTTCTTTTCACATTTTTTGCAGTATTCGGAAGCATTGACAGCAAAGGCGACCAACTTGTCAGATGATCGATAACAAGGGTTTTGAAATTGCCGTCATACGTGCGCAAAAATCCGAGCAGATTCATGAGTGATGCGCGGTCTTTGTAGGAAATCTCCGATACGTTAACGGTAGAATTCGGTCTGTCACAGGTAAAGGTGACATAACCGTTCACATTTCCGTTCGCATCTTTCCCCATATATGTATAGCGGCGGTCTTCATAAGGCTTTGCGCTGAAATAGCGGTCTGAATGCCTGAGAAATGTTAAATTCGTTCGCATTGCCTGTGCATTGTGGTAAGAATACAAGTTTGCACTCTGCCTTCCGTCATACAGTTCAACCCGAAACTCCCTGGGCACAAACGACAACTCCGCAAACGCCATTTCAAGACACACATAGTGACCTGCGTTTTCATAACCGAGCCGTCTGTAAAACGGATTGGAGAAGGGATAAAGCAAGGAGACATCATATTTTTCATCTTCAAATAAATATTCAAACAATTTGTACACAGAACCGCCGCGTCTGTATTCGGGGCGCGTACAAACAAAGCCGACACCGGAACATTTGATCAAATTCCCGTTGAATGACAAATCAAAATCCTGCACTTCAAGATTTGACATGAGCACCTTTTCATCATCGGTAAACGCACCGATCAAAGTACCGTCGGGCTTCTCAAGCGGTTCTTTCTCCGAAAATCTGTAAACAAAGGACAAAGAACCGACCTGTTCATGCTGAATAATATCAAATTCGCTTTCGGTCAATTTTCTGATAATCATTATGCATTCCTCCTGAAAATGATATTATCACAGAAATGTGCAAATTGCAATGCAATAAAAATACTATTGCATAAACACATTATATTTGTTATAATCAACTTGACCTATACAAGGAGGAATGATCTATGGCTTTTACAATTGATGCCACCCAATGTCAGGCTTGCGGCAGTTGTGCCGTTGTTTGTCTATTTGACTCACCTTTTCATGATTATGAAAAAGGCATATATGTAATTGATTCCGAAAAATGCCGTGATTGCGGTGAATGCATGGATGTCTGCCCTGTTTCCTGCATCCATCGGGATCCCAATATACCCAGACTTGTACATATTGAACTGACAAGCGAAGAATGTATTGACTGCAAACGCTGTGTAAAGTATTGTCTTGCGAATGCCATTACCGTTGATCCGTTAACAGGAAAACACCAGTTGGATATAGAACGCTGTATTCTGTGCGGACGTTGCATCAAGCATTGCCGCCCGAAAGCGATCAAAGCCCGTTACGAATAATAAGTTTTATAACGATTCAGTGAAAAAGGTGTTTCAGGCAAAAACCTGAAACACCTTTTTGTTATTGAAAAACTTACGGCATCTTGTTGCCGTCATAACCGAGTTCTTCGGCTGCAATGTAGATATGTTCGAACGTGGTTGTTCCGTCGTCATGAATTCTCAGCACACTGCCGCCGTTTTCTTCGGGCACTGCATAACTACCGAAACCGGTCTTAAGAGAATAAGACAGACGAACACCTTCATAAGGAACAGAAAAACTGTTCTTATGGTCATGACCGACAATGATATCTTTGGTCGAGCCGAGTTCCTTTACGAGATCAAAGAAACCGTTGTTGACGGGAGCGGAGCAAACGTCTTCCAGTTTCACACCGAAAGCACTGTCTGCATATTCGGGACGGAATGCATTGGCATCCGCATCAAAAGCGGCATTCCACGCATCTGTGTATTCAACCACGGGAATGTGGAAAACGATCGTACTCTGCACTGTTTTACCTTCAAGATCGGCAAGACCTTTTACAGCCCACTCATACCAGTCAAACTGGTTGTCCCACAGGTGATCGTACCCCTCAACAACATTGCCGTCCGCATTTGTAAAGGTTGCATAGTCGTGTGTATCCATCATGTAAAGAGAATGAATGATCTCATCGCCCTGACGGATGTTGATAATGTAGTTACCGTAACCCATATCCTTAGGGCCGAACTTAAACAGACTGTTTTCCGCATTGGCTGCCATGTATGCACACCAATCTTCCGTAATGGTACCCTGACCGTCATGGTTGCCCATTACGAGCGCATAAGGAATGCCTGTGGAAGAAAGTTTTTCAAGTGTGGAATACGTTCCGACGAAACCGAGAAGATTGTCACCCGAAACAGTAATCAAATCAGGATCGCAACGCTCGATCAATTCATCAATGAGTGCAAAAGAATAGTCACTGTTTGTTGTTAACGCTTCGCCTTCGCCTAACTGAATATCAGAAAGATTCAGCACAACAAAGTCTTCGCCCGCCTGCTTTTCGAGTACGGTCGTATAGTCCAACGTATAAGCATCCTCGGCAGACCAATCTTCAAAATTTGCATCTGCTTTGGAACCGATTGTGTAAATGAACGGCACAATCAGTTGCACGATGCACATAAAAAGGACAATCAGTTTTTTGGAAAATGAAAACATAAAAAACCTCCTGTAATTGATTAACTCAAATATACCACAACATATTACTGATTGCAAGTTGATTTTTGTATTCATTTTATATTGACTTTTTTATAAAAATATAAAATAATATGATTGGTGATTATAAATGCTCCGTACGATTAAAAACTGCAAATTATTCAGCGGATTGCAGGAAGAAGATATAAAAAATGCCTTGTCATTCTTCCATTCCGTCAATGAATCGTTTGCAAAAAACACGATCATAAAAAAACCGAATGATATATTGTCAGCATTCGGCCTGGTACTCAGCGGTGCCGTTACCGTATTCATGGATGATTTTGACGGTAACCGTCTTGTCATGAGCAGAGCCGTTCCCGGAGAAACATTCGGTGAATCACTATGTTTCCTGCAAAAGAGATCGCAGGTCTATATCATGGCTACCGAACAGACCGAGATTCTGTGGTTGCATTGTGATACCCTGTTCAAT
>JAFQKN010000012.1 GCA_017396895.1 Clostridia bacterium | reverse complement strand
TGCTTTTTTCTTGCTTCTTGTGTTATCATATTCATGAGAAGTACTTCTTTCTTACGGTAAATGTTTTGTGGCAGATTCATTATACCATATTTTGAAGTTACTTCTCTTTTTTATTGGGTCATATCATTTTAACACATACATATTCTTTCCTTTTCAAGCAAATTATATCTTTTTCTCCTCCTTTTGCATTCTGTGTTTTCGTTGACAAGAGAAAAGAGTTCATATATAATAAAATAGAATATGTGTATTTTTACGGAGGTGTTTTGCGTGTTGCATACAATGAAACCCACACCGGAGGAAATGATGCTTGCGGGTGAACTGCTCGGCTATCGTTCCCCGTCACTGTTGCCGATTGCATTCACGTATGACGGTGAAAAGATATTCGGTCTGAACGAGGACTTCAAGACCGTCGTTCACAAAGACCGCGTTTCATCCGCCATTGTGCGCACCACTGTTTCGGGCATCGACAAAAACGGCATGGAAGTGTGCGCCGAATACACGCGCTATCTGGATTTTCCCGTGGCGGAATGGTGTTTCACATTCACCAACCGCGGCAGAAAAAACAGCCTGCAATTGACAAAACCCATGATCTACGGCCTGTTCAAAGGTGAACATCCCACCTTGCGCCACGGTAACGGCGACAATTGCAAAGACAGCGGTTATTCATGGCAGACTGACGCCGTCAACGAAAAAATAACCCTTGCCCCGCAAGGCGGCAGAAGTTGTTTCGGGGCTTTCCCGTATATGTGTCTTGATTTTGACTCCTACGGCATTGACCTTGCCATCGGTTGGCCGGGGCAGTGGGAAGCCGTGTTTGCACCCGATGAGGAGGGTGTTTTGTTCCGTGTCTGTCAGCAGAATTTTGATTCTTATTTAAAGCCCGGCGAAAGCATACGCACACCGAGACTGACCGTACTTACCTTCACGGGCGATGAAAGCCGCGGCAGAAACCTCTGGAGAAGATGGTATCTGCGCCACATCCTGCCCCGTGAAAAAGACGGCTCCCCCATCCGTCCGCGTTTGTTTGCACATACATACGGCATCTGCGGCATGGATGAATTCACGGGCATCACCGAAGAAAACCAACTGCGCGCGATCAATGAATATGTGCGCAGAGGCATTGAATTGGACGGCTGGTGGATCGATGCGGGCTGGTATCCCTGTGACGGCGATTGGCCGCATACAGGCACGTGGCAGGCGGATAAAAACCGCTTACCTGCAGGGCTTACACCCGTCGGTAAACTCTGCCGCGAAAACGGCATGGATTTTTTGCTGTGGTTTGAACCCGAACGCTGTCGCAAAGGCACAAAACTGTTCAACGAACACCCCGAATGGATGTTGGAACTGACCGACAAAGACGGAAAAGCCAACGAAAATTATCTTGTCAACTACGCCGATCCCGATTGCCTTGCCTACATGACGGATCTTTTGGATTCTCTTATTAAAAACTACGGTGTCACGATCTACCGTCAGGATTTTAATTTCGCCCCCCTGCCCTATTGGCAACAGCACGATGAACACGACCGCATCGGTATGCTCGAAAACCTGCACACGCAGGGAATGCTTACCCTGTGGGACGCACTTTTGGAACGCAATCCCGGTCTTGTCATTGACTCGTGCGCATCCGGCGGCACACGCAACGATCTTGACGTGATGCGCAGAAGCGTACCGCTTCAGTATACGGACAAAGGGCTTCGCAATCACGTGCTCAAACAAAAGCAGTACCGTCAGATGTTTGAATGGATCCCGTATTTCCGTTCACACGCAATGAACGGTGACAATCCCGACGGCAGTTATGTGCCCGAAGGCAACAAACCCATTGATGAATTTGCCTATCAGTGCGCCATGGTGCCTGCCATGACGACCATGCTTGAATATGACGACAGTGAGGAAAAATTTGAACTCACGCGCAAAATGGTACCCATCTGGCGAAAAGCCGCCGCACTCGAACTGTCGGGGGACTATTATCCGCTGACCGAGTGCAACAACGACCCGACCGCGTGGTATGCCTGCCAGTTTGACGATCCCGACACGGACGAGGGTTTTGTGCAGATCATCCGCAACACACAGGCGGAAGACGTGCGATTTACCGTGAAGCCCATGGTGCACGAAGGCAGAAAATACCGCTTTGTCAATGCCGTATCGGGCGAAACGATATTACTGACAAGCACGCAATTAGAAAAGGGCCTGAATTTCCACCTGCCCAAGCGCAGTGCTGAAATCTGGTTCTACAAACATCAGAGTCTGAGTGAGGAATAACGATGCCCGGAATGTTATATATTGTCGGCACCCCCATCGGCAATCTCGGTGACCTGTCGCCGCGCGCATTGGAAACGCTGATGACCTGCGATTTCATTGCCGCCGAAGATACGCGCGTTACGCGCAAACTGCTGACACATTTTGATTTCAAAAAAGAATTGCTCCCGTATCACGAGCACAACCGCAAAGAAGCAGGCGAACGCATTCTCGGCCGCATGATGGCGGGTGAGACCTGTGCACTTGTGACCGATGCGGGAATGCCCGCCATTTCCGATCCGGGGGAAGATCTCGTCAATTCCTGCCATGAAAACGGCATTCCCGTGGCGAGTGTGCCCGGACCGAGTGCCGTTGTCACCGCCCTTGCACTTTCGGGTTTACACACGGCAAGGTTTACCTTTGAGGGCTTTTTGTCCGTTTCAAAAAAAAGCCGCCGCGAACACTTGGCAAGCCTTGTCAACGAAACACGCACCATGGTGTTTTATGAAGCACCGCACAAACTGCCTGCGACCTTGCGCGATATGTATGAAGCGTTCGGTGACCGCCGCATCGCGCTTGTAAAAGAGATCACCAAGATCCACGAAAACGCGGAGCGCACCACCCTGAAAGATGCCGCAGAAAAATACGAAACGGTCAAACCCAAAGGGGAGTATGTGCTCATCATTGAAGCCAAAACACAGGCCGAAATTGACGAAAGTCAGACCGAAGATCCCGTTGCCTTGGCAAAAAGTTTGCTGGAACAAGGACTTTCCGCAAGTGAAGCCGCCAAACAGGCCGCCCGTTTGACGGGAGTCAAAAAAGGTGACATTTACAAGCAATTGCTCAACGAAGAATAAGAGAGGAGTGTTCTTATGTCCGAAAAACCTTCCTTGATCACGGTTTTGCAACAAAAACAGGAAGAACTGGGATATCTTCCCATGGATGAACTCTATAAAATAGCCGAAGAAACAGGCAATTCCCTCGCCCGTGTGCTGGGGGTTGCCACCTTTTATACACAGTTCCGCCTGCAACCCGTAGGCAAGCATCTCATCATGCTCTGCAAGGGCACAGCCTGCCACGTCAACGGTGCCGACGGCATTGAAAAAGCCATCTGCGAAGAACTGGGCATTGCCGACGGCGGCACCACCGAGGACGGCCTGTTTTCACTGAAAACGGTAGCGTGTTTAGGTTGCTGCAGTCTGTCTCCCGCCATGATGATCAACGACGATACCTACGGCAGTCTGACACCCGCCAAAGCGGTGGAGATCCTGCGTGAGATCCGAAAGGGGGAACAGGCATGAAACTCGTGATCGGTAAGGGCAGTTGCGGTATTGCCGCAGGGGCGGCAAAGATCCACACAACGCTGCTTTCCCTTTTGGAAAACACCGATATAGCCGTCGGTATTGCAGGTTGCATCGGAATGTGTTTCCTTGAACCCATTGTGGATGTGTACGAACACGGCATTCTGTTGCGCCGTCTTGTGCGCGTATCGCAGGATGATTGCGAACGGATCGCAAAAGCGGTCACAACAAACGACCTTTCCTTGCTCGACGCACTGACCGTCAGCGAGGAAGACAATTCATTTTTGACAAAACAAACGCGCATTGCTCTACGCAACTGCGGTCTGATCGATCCGGAAAGCATCGATGCCTATTTGGAAGCCGACGGATACAAAGCACTTGCAAAGGTTCTCTCCATGTCACCCGAAGAAGTGATCGAGGAGATCAAAATTTCCGGTCTTGCAGGACGCGGCGGTGCGGGATTCCCCACATGGTTCAAATGGAATGCCGCACGCCAGTCGGAGGGAACGGATAAATACCTCATCTGCAATGCTGACGAAGGCGACCCCGGTGCCTTCATGGACAGAGCCGTCATTGAAAGCGATCCCCATGCATTATTGGAGGGAATGCTCATTGCCGCTTATGCCATCGGGGCACAAAACGCTTACGTTTATGTGCGCGCGGAATATCCGCTTGCCATCGTGCGTCTGCAAAAGGCGATTGAAGATGCCGAAGCAAAAGGCTATCTCGGTGCAAACATCCTCGGCTCGTCCTTTACCTGTCACATCCGCATCAAAGCGGGCGCAGGTGCGTTCGTGTGCGGCGAGGAAACCGCCCTCATTGAATCCCTGGAGGGAAAACGCGGAATGCCGCGTCTGAAGCCGCCCTTCCCTGCACAAAAAGGCTATGAGGACAAACCTTCCAACATCAACAACGTCGAAACCTTTGCCAATGTTGCATGGATCATCAACCACGGCGGCTCTGCTTTTGCCGCCATGGGCACCGAACACAGCAAGGGCACGAAAGTGTTTGCGCTGACAGGAAAGATCCGTCGCGGCGGTCTTGTGGAAATTCCCATGGGGCTGACCTTGCGTGAAGTCATTTTTGATATCGGCGGCGGTATCCGTGACAACAAGGAGTTCAAAGCCGTCCAGTTGGGCGGCCCGTCCGGCGGATGCATTCCCGCTTCGCTTCTGGATACCGTCATTGACTACAAGGCGCTGGCCGCCACGGGTGCTATCATGGGCTCGGGCGGTATGGTCGTCATGGACGAAAACACCTGCATGGTCAACATGGCACGGTTCTTCCTTGATTTTACCACCAAGGAATCCTGCGGAAAATGCGTGCACTGCCGCATCGGCACACGCAGAATGTTTGAAATTCTCACCCGTATCACACAGGGCGAAGGTCAAGAGGGCGACATTGAACTCCTCGAAGAACTTTGCGACGGCATTCGCGGCGGTGCACTGTGTGGACTGGGACAGACAGCCCCCAATCCCGTTCTTACCACCATCCGCTACTTCCGAAACGAATACGAAGCCCATATAAACGAAAAACGCTGTCCCGCGGATGAATGCACGGCTCTGCGCACGTTTGCCATTGATGCGGACAAGTGCATCGGTTGCGGTCTGTGCGCCAAAAAGTGTCCCGTGGGTGCCATCACGGGCGAACGCAAATCGGCGCACGTGATCGACCTGAATCAATGTATTAAATGCGGCGTCTGTTTCACGGTCTGTCCCGTGAAAGCCGTTCAGAAAAACGGAGGTGCAAAATAATGATCAACAAAGTGAATCTCATCAT
>JAFQKN010000132.1 GCA_017396895.1 Clostridia bacterium | reverse complement strand
AGAGAAAAAGCAGATGATCCTCAACCGCTTTTGATTAAAAAACCGTCCTTGTCGGGACGGTTTTTTTCTGAAAAGGGTAAATTATGATTTACAAGTTCTAAACGCAAAACGCTACACGGGCGAAAACAATTTGTTTGTTTTTTCGTTTATACTCTGCGTTTTATCGTCCTTTTTGTCAATTTCACTACAAATGACAGTAAAACTTACTGTTTCAGTCGTTTAGCGTTTAGCACTTAGAACTTAGCACTTAAATTATGATTTATGCACATAAATCATAATTTACACAAATTGTAACACGCACCAACGCACCGTAAAGGATCTGTTTTTCCGGCATACTGCAAAACCGCCGCGGCTCAAAAAAACCGCGGCGGTTGCTGTTTGGTTGTTCGCTTTTTTTGCTTTATTCGGCTTTGGCGGTGAGTGCCTTGTACCAGTCTTCGGCTTTTTCAAGGCCGACCGCGGCACGCAGGATCTTTCTTGCGTGGGCAACTTCAACCTCTTTACTGCCGTC
This sequence comes from Clostridia bacterium, assembly GCA_017396895.1. GTDB lineage: Bacteria > Bacillota > Clostridia > Oscillospirales > Acutalibacteraceae > RUG806. The sequence continues at coordinate 8,299 of JAFQKN010000132.1, read as the reverse complement.
TACTTTTGCGGCTCTGTCCTGTGCCTCGCTGAACGTTTCAAGTCCGACAGCCTTACGCAGGGCAAGGCGTGCATCGGCTGTGGTGATCGCACCGTCACCGTTGATGTCACCCAGTACGGAAATGACGATCTCTGTGTTGTCGGAGAGCACCAGTTTGTCACCCGTACCAACCTTTTCATCCTGATTTTTGTCGGTGCCGTCGGCTTTTATCAGTTTTGCACCTTTTTCCGCCTGTTCGAGCAGGGTTGCAACGGTTGTATCGGCAAGTCCGATGATGGCATCGTCTTTTGCAAATGCGTTTTCACCGACGATGGGATCAACTTCATCCGCAGTATACGTATCACCGCAGGCACAGGTGTAGGTGGTGTAACCGCCGCTTGTAATCGTGGGTGCGGTGACGACTTTTGTATAATTATGACCGCTTGCACCAACTTCATCTGCCGTGTAGGTATCGCCGCAGGTGCAGGTGTAGGTGGTATAACCGCCGACGGTGCAGGTGGGTGCGGTGACGGTGGCTTGGTGTGCGTGTTCCGCTTTCTGTGCAATTTCGAAGCAGTATTTATGCGTGCATTCTTTCCAGTGGTATTGGGCATCTTTCTGCCATGTACCCGTAAAGTCGCAGGTGTGCAGTTCGGTGATCTCCACGGTGTCGGACATTTCTTTCGTGCCGTCGCCGAACGTGACTTCACACGCATAAGTGCCGATGGCTTCGGGCAGATACCAGGACTCGGTTGCACCGTCTACGGGCGTATAAGCATTACCGCGGATGGTTGCGTTGATGTAGACGGTGTCGGGTAGCATCTCTTCAGACGCACCAACTCTGTTACTGTCAAATGCACCGAATCCGTAAAAACCGTCTCTCGGTGCGGTAAAGGTGAGTTTCGTTTCGCTGCCGATCGTATCGTCGCTCAAAACGTCGCCGTCACCGATTCCGTACAGATATACCAATGTCAAACCGTCCGGCATATCAAAGGTGAGTTGATCGCCGGCTTCAAGTTCCATAACAAAATAATATCCGCTTTCGCTGTACCAGCCGTTTTCTTCATCGTACGTGCCTTCGATTTCAGGCGGAGCACCGAAAACGCTCCAGTCACCCGTTGCGATTTCATCGGTGACGGCTATATCACCGATCTCTACCGTGTACCACTGATAGAGTGCGTTTGTGTCATTGTTGACGGCCACGCTCATTTCATCCGCCGTCGGCTGACGGGTGATTTTGTACGTGAAATCCATAATATCGGACATGGCGGTGCTGCCGTCGGCAAAGGTAACTTCGCAACTGTAATCGATCTGTTCGTCAGCGGTGCTGAGAACGGATTCGGTTTCGCCTTCCAGTGCGGTATAAACGTAAAGAAGCGTATAGGCTTTCATATACAGGACCGTTTCGGAGGAATCTTCTTCATCGATCGGTTCAGTAAAAAATCCGTAATAACCGTCTTTCGGTGCGGTAAAGTCAACGTTCGGTCCGCTGCCGATTGGATTGTCGTTCATAACGTCTCCGTCACCGATTCCGTATATGTAACCCACTGCCGTACCGTCGGGTACTTCAATGGAAAGTTGCTCCCCTGCTTCAAGTTCCATAACAAAATAATATCCGCTTTCGCTGTACCAGCCGTTTTCTTCATCGTACGTGCCTTCGATTTCAGGCGGAGCACCGAAAACACTCCAGTCACCCGAAGCGACCACATCAGTGATCTCGCCGGGTTCCTTTGTAACGGTATACCACTGATAAGCGGCACCGTCGGGCTCGTTGGCTGTCACGTAAGGTTCTTCGAACGTGGGCTGATGGGCAATTGCATAAACGTATTCAAATACTGCGGACGTTTCTGCCGTGCCGTCTGCAAAGATTACCTCGCACGCATACTTTGTGCCGAGTTCGGCATTTTCAAGCCGTGCGTCGGTTTCACCATCTATTGCACTTTCGGTTGTTTCAACAAAGTAAGCCTGCACGGTCACGGTACCGCTGTTTACATACGTATAGAACGTGTAATTGCCGGCAATTTCCGCCATCAGATCATAAGTCGTTACGCCGTCCGTGGTGTATTGCCAAAAATCTGTACCGCTGCCGTAATCATAAAGGCCGACACCGTCATAAAAATCTCCCGTCAGTTCAACTCTTACCGTATCACCTGCTTCAAGGGCTACCGTAAAGAAATCCAATCCGTTTCCTTCCTCACTCCAGGGAACACCCGTCCAGCCCGTTTCTTCATCATAAGAGCTTTCTCCCCAATCGTAAGAAACGGTTTGGGCGTTTTCATCGGTAATTTCCGTTGTGCCTTCATAAAGCGTATACCACTGATAGGCGGCATCGGTATCGCAGTTGAGTTCCACGTAAGGCTCACCCGCGGTGGGGTGATGGGTGATTCTGTATGACATGTCGATCATTTCCGACATTTCGCTTACACCGTCAGAGAAAGTGACTTCGCAGGCATACTTTTTGCCGTATTCGTAACTGCTGAGTGTATCTTCGGTTTCGCCTTCGATCTCAGTGTAGCTGATTTCTCCGAGATATGCTCTTACGGTTGTTTGCTCCTCATTATTGCTGTATCCGTCAACTTCATACCAACCTTCAATTTCAGCCGTGTATACCAGTTCTTCTCCGGCATCCAAATAAGTCCATTTTCCGTAATAGCCGTTATCCTCAAAAGAGATATAAAGTTCACACTCCGTACTCGGAACAAGCGTAACGGTTTCTCCTTTTTCAAGGTATATGTAGAAATAACTGACCTCATCGTCTGCATTCCAATGCCCGTGCCAGCCGCTTTGTGCACTGTAGTACACGTCGGTGTTATAGAGTTCAAGTTCTTCACCGGCAGCAACGAGTTCTTCTCTTTCATCTGCCGCCGTGTACCACTGATAAGAAGCATCGTCAGCCACGTTGATTCTTACGTAAGGTTTTTCTTGCGTAGGCTGATGGGTAATATACAGATTCTCTCTGACGCTAACGTTGAACGTTGACTCGTCGTCGTAACAGCCCAGATGAAGCCAGTACGTTTTACCGGCTTCCAGATTCACCGCAACTTCAAAATGATAGTTATCGGTATCATCATCTTCGGTGAGCACGGCGAAATCTGCCTGCAGGATCTCAATGCGGGGATCCGCCCTGTCATATCCGTCTGCATCGGAAGAAAAGAAGATATATTCCGCATCCTTTTCGGGAACGAATTTCACGTAAACCCAATCGTCTACATCTGCAAGGAAGACGGTCTTTGTTTCACCCGCAACGACGGATAATGCCTGATGCTCCAAACCGCAGTTGTCGCAATATCCGTCCGGATAATCGTTGTAGCCGTCAATATGCTCACATACAAATCCGCAGATCCCGCAACCGTTGTACGTATAATTCTCATGCAAACATTCGTATTCACAGATGTCGCAAACACAGTCCGTCCAGTTTGCGTGGGGACAAACAAGTCCGCATTCCGTACACGTTCCGTCATCATAATTTGCGTGAGAGCAAACAAATCCGCAGGTCGTGCACTTTGCATCCTCATAGTTTGTGTGGGTGCAGACAAGTCCGCAGGTCGCACACGTTCCGTCAGTAAATCCGTGTTCGTGTGCATCTATTTTGATCTCTGCGTAGGTTTTGCCTGCAAGTGCTTCTGCGATATCTGCCACGGGAACGAAAGAAGAAGTCGTGTCATATCTCACAAAGAAACTGTTGCCTTCTTCAACCGAGTCTGCCGGCAGAATACCGTAATTCGAATGTATGATACCGAAATCGGCTCTTACCGTGAGCAATGCACCCTTGTTCATTGTGATGTTGTGAATTATCGCTTCCTTGTCCGATGAAGTGTTGATAACGTTCAACGTGCCGCCGTTGAGTTCTATGGGACCGAGTACGGTGTAGAAATAATCGTTCGAAACGGTTACCGTACCGCCGTTGATGATAAAATTGTTGCAACTTATGCCGGGAAAATTTTCTTTCTGAGTCATATCGGCGATCACATTGCCGCTGTTCACCGTAACCGTGCCGTCATTCCCGGCGGTGCTGAAATATTCGGTTTTGAACGAAGCCGTTTCACTGCTTTCAAAAATCAGATGTTCATCACTGAAAGAAAGATCCTCGACTTCATTTTCCCCGACAAGATTTATATTGAAAACAGCATCATAGGGTGCGTACTGCAAAATCAGCCGCCGGAACTTTGCATCCTGCAACGTAATGTTGCAGGCATCTCTGATATCAACAGAGCAGGTTTCGGACGTGCCGGTTAAAATATATCCGTCCTCGTCGTAATACTCCTGCTCTGCACCGATGTTAATATCTGCAGCTGCAGAGACATCAATACGCAGGGGTTCACCGTCTGATGCGGCAAAGGCAAGGGGTATGCTCGTTGCGATCATCAGAATCATAAAGATGAGCGTCAGGGTCTTTTTCATTGTTTTTTGCATTTCTTTTTCTCCTTTCGGGACGTTTTCTTGGCCTGTTTTTGTTTATTTTTGGTTTGAATCTCAAAATAAACCACAGTTCAATTTGCTTTTATCGTAACATAAGCAAGCGGTCTTGTCAATAAAAAAATAAATGGATTTTTTACCAAAAAAGCGGTATGTGCCGCCTCTTTCATTGTTTGAACACTCTTTTATTTTTAACTATTGATTTTCACAGGAAATATATGTATAATATATAAGTTAAAATATGTCTTCTTTTAAGGAGTGTTTAAATCAATGCATTGGTCTGAAGAAATAGCAAGAGAACTCATTCGCAGAAAGCCCGATAAGGAAGAATATGTCTGCGCCGCAGGTATTTCTCCGTCGGGTTCCATTCATATCGGCAACTTCCGTGACGTTGCCACGGCTTTGCTTGTGACAAGAGCCTTGCGCAAACTCGGCAAAAAGGCCAAACTTCTGTTTTCGTGGGACGAATTTGACCGTATGCGCAAAGTGCCCGTGAACGTGGCCGCCATCACAGAGGGATTCGACAAATACATCGGTTACCCTTACGTGGACGTGCCCAATCCGTTTGATGATGAATTTGCAACGTATGCGGATCATTTTGAAGCTGAATTCATGGTTTCCATGGAAAGATTCGGTATCACCATGGACTATCGCCGTCAAGCTGAAATGTACAGAAGCGGCAAATATGTTGAACACATTCTCACGGCTCTTAAAAAGAGAGGCGAGATCTTTGATATTCTCGATTCTCACCGCACGCAGACCGCGGCAGAGGGCGAAAGAGAAGCCTATTATCCCGTTTCCATCTATTGTCCCGAATGCAAACGCGACACCACGAAGATCCTTTCTTTGAACGACGAATGCACCGTAGCGCAGTATGAATGTGCCTGCGGTCACTGCGGCAGTTTTGATTTCACCAAGGACTTCAACTGCAAACTGGCATGGAAGATCGACTGGCCCATGCGTTGGATGTATGAGGGCGTTGACTTTGAACCCGGCGGAAAAGACCATGCTTCTCCCCACGGTTCTTATGACACCAGTAAAGACATTGCCCGTGCCATCTTCGGCTATGAACCGCCCATGTTCCAGGGCTATGAATTCATCGGCATCAAGGGCTCCACGGGTAAGATGAGTGGATCAAGCGGTCTGAATCTGACACCCGAAACCTTGCTCAAACTCTATCAGCCCGAAGTCATTTTGTGGCTGTATGCCAAGACCGAGCCGCTCAAAGCCTTTGATTTCTGCTTTGACGACGGCATTCTGCGTCAGTATTTTGAATTTGACAAAATGCTGAACGAAGTGAATAACGGTACTGCCAATGAATACACGCAGTCCGTCATGGATTTTGCAAAGGTTGCCGGACGTGAAGTCAAACCCGTGCCCATGGGATTGCTCGTGCAACTGGGCAGTGTGGTGGATTTCAACGTCCCCATGCTCGAAGTCGTATTTGAAAAAATCGGTACACCTTATAAGTATGACGATTTTGCCGATCGTCTTGAAAGAGCAAAATTCTGGCTCGAACAGTGTGCACCCGAAAGCGTCAACCGTCTGCGTGCAACCCGCAACTGGGATGTTTACGAAACGCTTTCCGATATCGAAAAGAAAGAGATCGAACTGTTGCGTGCTTGCATTCAGCAGGGAGATTTCGACCTGGACGGCCTGCAGACCGCCATTTACGCCATCCCCGGACAGGCAAGGGAAGAAGAACTCGACAAGAAAGCCCTCAAAGAAGCACAGGGCAAATTCTTCAAGAACGTCTACCGTCTGCTGATCGACAAAGAACAGGGACCGCGTCTGTATCTGTTCCTGTATGCCATCGAAGCCGACAAATACCTCGGGTTGCTCGATTTCTCCACACCCAAGACGGAAGCGGAACTGTATGTGCCCGTGGAAGAACCCGTTGAGGAGGCAAAGCCCGAAAGAGTGTACGGCGATCCCGATCCCGTACAGCCCATCAAGGAAGAGATCGATATTGATTACTTCGGCGGCCTTGACCTGCGTGTATGTCAGATCGTCAAAGCACAGGAGATCAGAAAATCCCATAACTGCCTGAAACTGACACTCAATGACGGTTTGGGTGAGCGCGTGATCGTGTCCTCTATCAAGCACGATTACACCATCGAAGAACTCGTCGGCAAGAAGATCATTGTCATTGCCAACCTCAAGCCTGCCCGTTTCAGCGGTGTGCAGTCCAACGGTATGCTGTTGGCGGCTACCAACAATGCCTGCGGCTGTCAGGTCATTTTTGTGGATGACCGTGTTCCCGTCGGCACACAGATTAAATAATTACGGAACGGTATATACTTTTAATAAAAGGAGTCTGATACTATGCAACGCTCTAAATTAGGCAAACGCACATGGTTTAATCTGATTCTCTTCGGTACCGCCGGGCAGATCGCATGGAATGTGGAAAATATGGTGTTTAATACTTTCCTCTACAATTCCATTTACGGTAACGTCAGCGATCAGGCGGCCATTGACAATGCCATCCCGTTCAGCACGGCCATCAGCAACATGGTTGCCCTCAGTGCCGTTGCCGCCTTTGTGTCCACGCTTTTGCTCGGTACGCTCAGTGACCGCATGAACCGCCGCAAGATATTCCTTTCGGCAGGTTATATCGCATGGGGTATCGTTACGGCCTGTTTCGGTTTCATTTCACTGGAAAATACGGCCTCCATTCTGCAGACGAGTGACACGTTGCGCATTTTGACCGTTACGGTATGGACGGTCATTATCATGGACGTTATTATGACGTTTATGGGTTCTTTGAGCAACGATGCAAGCTTCAATGCATGGGTTACGGACGTCACAGACGAATCCAACCGCCCTGCCACCGAATCCGTGCTTGCGGTCCTGCCTTTGGCCGCAACGGGCATCGTTATGGGGCTTATGGCTGTCGTCGGCAAGATCGGCTATTCCAATTTCTTTATCATTCTCGGTGCGGCTGTTGCCCTTTGCGGTGTGATCGGTCTGTTCAGTCTGAACGAATCCAGAAGCGGCATCCGTCAGGTCAATACCAATTACTGGGCAGACGTGGTCTACGGTTTCCGTCCGTCGGTCGTAAAACAGCATAAGGGGCTGTATTTGTCTTTTGCCGCCGTGTGTATCTTCAACATCAGCGTGCAGGTATGGTTCCCGTATCTTTTCATTTATCTTGAACACGTTATTCTGGCAAACACACCCGAACTGCTCGGTGCAAAAACCATTGTCGGTGCGATCGTTGCATTGGCGATCATTGTTCCCGGCATTCTGATCCTGCTTACCAAACAGGAAAAGATCGGCAGAATCAAAGTCTTTTTCATTTCCTCGGTCGGTTTTGTCGTCGGCTTGTTCCTGGTGTTCCTGTTCGGCAGGGATGTCGGCAGTACCTTGCCCTGCATCGCGCCCGCACTGGTCGGTTATGCGGTGTTGACCATCCTTTTGAATGCAACCGTGCGCGATTACACGCCCGAAGACAAAGTCGGTCAGTTCCAAGGCATCCGTATGATCTTCTACGTTTTGATTCCCATGGTCGTAGGTCCTTATATCGGTGACCTTGCCATTCAAAGTTCCACAAGAACGTATATGAACGAATACAACGTGGAGACACCGCTTCCCACGGAGCATATGTTCCTTGCCGCCGCCGTGATTGCCGTGTTTGTGTTCATTCCCCTTATTTTCCTTTGGAAAAAAGGCAAGCAGGATGAAAAAAAAGAAAATGCATGATTTTACGGGGCTGTTGCATTTTGGTCTGCACTAAATGCAACAGCCCCTTTTTCTTTGTACGTTTGTCAATGATGTGAGACCAAAAAAAGAGAAAGAGTTTGGTCTTATGGATTGGTTTTTCTGACGGAAGGAGGGCGTAGCCCGACTGAGGTCAGAAAAACCGGGCGGCCTCCAACTCTTGCCGTCTCTGGATCGGCGACTT
>JAFQKN010000131.1 GCA_017396895.1 Clostridia bacterium | reverse complement strand
GTACGGCCAGCCCATGCACGCTTTCGACTACCGCTATGTGGGCTCCGGTAAGATCGTTGTCCGGGAAGCCGTGGAGGTCTGAAAATCGTAATAGTCACCGCAATAGGCTTCTTTTGACTGAGACATAACGTAATTGCCGGTGTTGGCAATTGCTAATTCTGCTATAATCATGCATACCAATGCAAGGGAAATCGTATCTCTTTTCAGTTTCGCGTCTGCGATCATACACAAAATGACGGTAAATGCAAAAACAAGAACAATGTTTGTCATCAAAGTGAATTTACCGATATTCTTCGATCCGAGTTCTTGTACGATCACGATGAAAGCGAGAATACCTACTCCGGTACCTATAAAAAATCGGCTTGAATATTCGCGGATATGCAAAAATGCCTCATACGCAAGGATCAACAGCAGGAAAGAATATGCAAAGGAGTATCTGTAAGGAAGATCATTCGGGTAGTGCATCCCGTGCCAGATATAGTTCAGGAAATTCAGTGAGAAACTCGCATAAAACAATCCGAGCATGACACAAGTGAGTACTTTGCGTTTGGTGGGAACTTTTTTGCTGAAAATAAATGCGGGAACAAGGAATAAAGTCATGACGCCGCAATAAATATTAGGTAATATGTCTTCACCGCTGCTTCGAATGGTCGGGGAGAGATTTGCAAGGTGATTGGCAAGGAAGTCAAAAATATTAAAATAATCTTTCCATGCGGATAATTCGGGGGCCCCGCTTGAATTGGTTGCGGAACTTCCTGTCAAAATGTAATAGATCGGGATGAGTGCGCACGCAGTCAGCATGAAAGCGAGAAAAGAGCCGAGTGCGAACTTGAATCCGGCCATCATAAAACGGGAATTGCGTAATTCCGAAAAATAACCGTTGTGCTGTTGCTCGTCTTCTGCTCGTTCGGACAGTTTGGAAGTAAGATTAAAGTGGCTGAAATAGAAGTACAGGAAATAGATTACACAAAGTATGCAGACCATATAAGCCATGTAATAATTGGTAAACATTGTGTACGCAAGTGAGGCAATATACAGAGTCGGCTTACCTTTGCGAATAATCAAGACGATGCCCAACATTACAAGAGGGAAGACAAGGAAGGCATCCAACCACATAATATTCCATGAATATGCAACAAAATATCCGCAGAAAGCATAGAGTAATCCAAAGCCGATGCTGACTCTGCGTGTGCCGTATACGCGGTTTACAAAATAAGTAAAAGTTGTAGCGGCTACAGCAGCTTTCATAAGAATAATAACTGCTATGGCTTCGGGAATGTTGTAATGACCGAACAACAATATAAGAAGTGTGAACGGACTGCAACAGTAATTGAAGAAATTGCCTATGAAACTGCTGCCGAGGCCCGTGTTCCACGAATAGATCAAACTTTCACCCGAAGTCAAACGGTCATAAAGTTCAGCATACAAGGGCCCGTACTGATGATACAGATCCATTCGCATTACGGTTTTGTCTCCGCCTGCAACAGTCTGTGATTGCAAAAAATAAACGACATACAGCACGAAAACGGCGAGGATGGACGATAATAGTGCATAAAACGCCGCGTCTGAAAGTCTGTACGAATGCTTTTTTTGCAATGGACTGTCTGTTTTTTTCTTAAATAAAGACAGTGGTTTCGGATTCATTTTTGCAACTCCTTTGCATATAAAAATCTATTATATTATATACCATAATTGTTTTGTATTTGCAATCACTTTTTTCAGTCATAATGGCGGACAAGCGGAATATAGATTAAACAGTGATGTATAGAAATGAGGTTTCGTATTGCGATATTTTCAATCTGCATGCAGATATCTGAATAATGAAATCAAACAATGTCTGTTTGCACTGCCTGATGATATTATATGCAATGCAGTTGAGATCGTTTTGAAAGCAAATGCCCCGTTATATGTCGTTTGTAAGCAGGATATCTTTTTCATTGGCAAGGCCGGCTATTTCAGTAACAGAGCGTCCCGTTTTTGTTACACGGTTTCCGAACCAGCGATCAAAGACGCTGTTTTGCGCTCTTGCGGTTACTCGCTGTCGGCACATCAAAAAGAAATAGAAAACGGTTTTATCGGTCTTGATAACGGATGCAGAATGTCGATCGGCAGTGCAAGCGGCGTGTTCAATCATGCGTTATATTCTCCTGAGTTGTTTCGCTCATTGCGCATTCGCATTGCAAGGGAAATCAGAACGGATACACGCGCTTTGTTTTTTGACGGAAAAGTTGTTTCATCCATGATCGTCGGACAACCTGCAAGCGGAAAGACGACTTTTTTGCGAAGTCTTGCACATGATTTGAGTTCCGGAATGTATTCACACTGTTACAGGATCTGTGTGATCGATGAGAGGAATGAAATATTTCCGATCGGTTTTGAAAGACCTGCCTGTGTTGAGGTGCTTTCCGGTATCAACAAGCGTGAAGCAATTGACCGATCCGTGCGGCTTTGTATGCCGGAAATTATTATTTGTGATGAAATCGGCACACTGCAAGAAGCAAATGCTATTGTGCAATCGCTAAACAGCGGAGTACGGTTTATCTGTTCCATGCATGCGCATAGTTACGCAGAATTGAGAATGAAACCGAGTTTTCGGGTGTTGGCCGAACAGGGGGTGTTTGAACGAATTCTGTGTCTGAAAGGTGCTCGCAATCCGGGAAAAATATTCGAAATCTACAATAAGTCGGAGAAGGACTATGAAAATATTGCTTTTGAGTATTCTGAGTTTTGTTCCGATCGCTTTTGCAATCTTCCAATCGGTCAGAAGAATGGAAACACTGAGAACGCTTAAACAGTTGGAAAGGCTGTTTGATCGCATAAAAAGAGTTAACACGGCACATCCGACAGAGGCAATAACATTGTTTTCAGTGCTGTCAGATTGTAACATTGCTGATTTGTTTTGCAGGGATGTTGTGCAGCAGCTAAACGGTGCGCAATCTTTTGACGATGCTTGGCTTTATGCGATCGAAAAACTGAATTTGTGCTGTGATTATGATGCAAAACATGAGCTGATCTGTTTTTCCGGTATTTTTTCAACCAGCAGTTTACAGGATCAATTTGATTTGTGTGAACGCTGTCAGCAGTTGTGCACCGATGAGATCAATAGAATTGAACTGTTCATGAATAAAAATAATAAACTCATGCTGTCCGGAAGTGTTTTATTCGGAGCGTTGGTATTTATAACATTTGTCTGACGGAGGATCGTAAATGGAGATCGAGATTATATTCAAAATTGCCGCTATCGGTCTGATTGTTGCGGTGCTTAACCAGATTTTGCAAAGATCCGGTCGGGATGAGTACACGATGATTACAACCATCGCAGGATTGATTTTAGCATTGATGATGATTCTCCCGTATATTTCTACTCTGTTTACTTACATTAAATCGGTGTTTGATCTATGATGTTCAAAACAGCAGGCATTGTATTGATTGTTATCTTTGCGGTGCAAATACTGAAAAAAGAAAAAAGTGAGTATGCATTTATTGTGGAAGTAGCGGCAACGGTTGGATTGCTGTTGTTTATTCTGCCGTATGTCAGTGAATTGTTGCAGGACATGAAAGCACTACTCGATGAAGCATCGGTACGGGATGAGTACTTGAAGATACTGCTCAAATGCAGTGCAATTGCACTTTTATCCAGGTTGCTGATTGAATTGTGCCGTGATGCCGGTGAAAACGCATTGACTGCAAAGGTAGAACTTTGTGCGAAAGTATTCATGCTGATTTCTGCTTTTCCCGTTTTTGAGTCAGTTTTGATGTTGATAAAAGAATTATTGGAGAAAGTATGATGCGCAGATGTGTAACGGTTTTTCTTATTTTTATTCTTTTTGTTCTTTTTTTTGTACCCGTACAAGCATCCCGGAATGATACATATTATACGGATATTATTCTGGACGAATGTGATAAGGATACTGAAAACCTTCTTGAAGATATCGGGATTACAGACGGAAGTTATGCAGATCTGCTTGAACTTGATTTTTCATCATTTGTAAAAATGCTGACGGATCTTTGCAGAACGTATCTTCGTGAACCTCTCGTCTGTGTGTCAACTTCGACAGGATTGCTTCTTCTTATGCTCTTTTTGAAGTCTCTTTTCGGAGAAGACGCGCGCTTTTCATTGTTTATTGAGTCTATATCAGTTATCTTTTTACTGATCACAGTTTTGAATCCGATCGGTGATGTTATCAATCATATTCTTCAAGTTAATGCATCTGTCAATGATCTTATAAAAGTGTTGATCCCGATTCTTGCCGCCATTATCACAGCATCCGGCAATCCGACTCTTGCAATCTGTTTGCAATCTGCCTGTCTCGGAGTCGGACAGGTTTTGTCTGCTTTGCTGGTCAAATTATTGCCTCCTTTTTGTGCTGTTTATGCTTCTCTTGCCGCCTGTTCTGCAATGAACAGCAACACGGAAATGGGTGGTTATGCGAAGTTGATAAAAAAGATATTCACTTTTGTTTTGTCGCTGGCATCCGCAGTCTTTTCGGCAATACTGTCAGTAAAAAATATCATTGCTGTGTCGGCAGATTCGGTTGCGATGAAAGGTGCTAAGTTTTTTGTCGGCAATGCCGTTCCGATTGTAGGAGGAGCTTTGTCCGATTCGCTGAGCACGGTTATTGCAAGCATTACTCTGCTTCGTTCGACCGTCGGAATGGTGGCAGTGATCGTGTTGTGTGTGATGGTATTGCCGGTATTGATCGAATTGTTGTTATGGAAAGCCGGGATGATATTGCTGAGTGCCGTATCGGATAGTATTTCACAGTCGCGCAGTTCGGCGTTGTTTAATTCATTTTCGGATTTGATTTCGGTTATGATTGCCGTAACTGCGTTTCAGGCATTCATTTGCATTATATCCGTTGCTTCTGTAGTTTTGATTGCAAGGATGTAGGAGGAATAAGAATGAACGGAATCAAGTCTTATGTATTCAGTGTGTGCATCCTATGTGTGATGGGGTGTGTTTGCACATTTTTAATGTCCGGGCATTCCGTGTCTAAACCTGTGACGGCATTGTTGAGTCTTATTATTCTTATAACACTTCTGCAACCGATTATTTCCGACAATTCTTATATGTTAACGGATGAATACTTGAAATTGTTTGATAATACACGGGATTATACTGTAAATGAGGAGATTTATGAGGAAATTATGAAAACTGAAACTGAAACGCAAATACGCACCGATGTTGCTCGGATTGTAGAACGTTGCAGTGAAAACAATTATGAAATTATGATCGATATGGATATTTCGGAGGACAGGTGCATAGATATTAAACGAATCACTGTTGTCCTGTATTCAGAGTCGATTCCCGAACAACTTGTTGATGAATTGAAACAGTATCATACTCTGTGCAATGCGGTGACGGCAAAGGAGTTAAAATATGAAGATGAATGAAGCGTTTAAGCAAGTCAAGGAGCTGTTGCTAAAGAATAAATTGACAGCAGTTGCAGTATGCTTATGTGCCGTTCTGTTGTTCTTTATGATTCCTGACAGTTCATCAAATCCCAATGAAAAACAATCCACGGAAGTGAATACGATCCAATATCTGGAATCGGAATTGGAAGAAAAATTGGAAAGATTTCTGAAAAATATGAACGGTGTCGGTAAAGTGCAAGTTTGTGTTACGTATGAAGTCCTCGAACAAACGGAATTTGCAAAGAATGAAGATATGCAAAAGAGTGATAAGGATCAGGATAATTCATACGAATATGTAATCATTGAAAATAAGGAAGGTGATGAAAACGGTCTCGCTGTGAAAATTACTGCTCCCAAGATCCGCGGTGTGGCAGTTTGTTGCGAAGGTGCCGAAAGTCAAAAGATTAAAAATGAAGTAACACTGTTGCTGTCGGCTCTCTTGAATATTCCGACAAACAGAGTGTATGTAACATCCTGTAAAAATATTGAATAATGTGAGGTTTTTGATTTGAACATGATCATCGGTAAAAAACAAATTGTTATGGCATCACTTGTTGCTGCTTTGGGTTTGGCTGTATTTGTGAACTGGTATTATGCCGGCAATGAAGACGTTCTTGACGGCAACTCTCTACAGGCTTCTGTTGAAGAAGGCGGCTCACAAGTGCTCGATGTCGCAGGCCAGGCGCAAGACGAAACGCCCGATGCACAAGAGTATTTCTCTTCCGCAAAGTTGAACAGAGCAACCGCAAGAGATTCAGCGATTGAAAATCTGCAGTCCGTTATTGATACTTGTGATGCATCTTCGGATGCAGCAGTAACCGCTGTGCTTGAATTAAGCGAATTGAATGCAACGATTTTGACAGAAAATGAAGTTGAAAGTTTGATCACCGCTAAGACGGGTAGCGAATGCATCTGCAATATCAATGAGGATGATGTGGAAGTGATCGTGTATCAAGATGCTCTCAATGACGATTCCGTACTTGCGATCAGTGATATCATATACGCAAACTGTGGTGATGTGGAAAATATCCGCATAACAGGTGCATGATTTTTTTCTTGACAGAATGTGCAATACGATTGTAAAATATACAAGAGGTGTTGCATATGGAGTACATCAAAATTGCCGATCATGACGGATTGATCGTATTGCGCGATCACAAAGGAAATAAAGCTTCCTTTGATTTTCTTGAAATGGCTGTCGTGGACAGCAGGGAATATGCCGCTTTATTGGAGGTTGACACGAATGAAGTGGTGATTCTCGAAATAGCCGAAGATAAGGATGGGATTGAAAAATATCGAATGATCGAAAGCGATGAAACATTCAATAGGGTTGTTACTGTTTTTGAATCGTTGTTCGATGAAGATTAAATAATATTTTTGTATGATGATTATTCTTCACTGCTTTTGCACACAATATGAGTGCAGACAAAAGCAGGAGGAATGTACATGACAATAAAACGAGGAGATATATTTTATGCAGATCTGAGTCCTGTGGTCGGATCTGAACAGGGTGGCATTCGTCCTGTTTTGATCGTGCAGAATGATGTCGGCAATAAATTCAGTCCCACCGTGATCGCCGCCGCAATCACGAGTCAAAAAGACAAAACAAAACTTCCGACTCATATACAGGTCAATGCAGACGGATGCGGCTTGCAGAAAGATTCAATTGTGTTGCTTGAACAGGTCAGAACGATTGACAAGAGACGGCTTCGTGAGCATATGGGTACTTTGGGAGATACGGATATGAATCGAGTAAATGTAGCATTATCCGTCAGTTTCGGACTTGAATAAGCGTTGTTATAAATGTCTTTCGCTGTATATCAGCGGAAGGCTTTTTTTGTGTATTGCTTTCAGTGTGAAAATGTTATATAATATATGCATTATGCAAATTATATTGTTTTCAAACAGGAGATATCATGGCAGAACATATTATTGTGGTCGGTGCAGGACCGGCAGGTATGATGGCAGCGGGACGTGCTGCTGAAAACGGTGCAGACGTTCTGTTGATCGAACGGAACGCAAGACCGGGCAGAAAATTGTTGATTACCGGCACGGGTAGGTGCAACGTCACCAATGCCTGCACGTTGTTGAATGATTTAATGGATTATATTCCGTCAAACGGTCGGTTTTTATATTCTGCTTTTTCAAAAATGATGCCTTATGATGTAATGGACTTTTTTGAAAATCTCGGCGTTGCACTGAAAATTGAGCGCGGCAACAGGGTTTTTCCGGAATCCGATAAAGCGATGGACATTGTGGATGCAATGGATTCGTTTTGCAAAAAGAATCACGTGCGTCGTATAGAGGAACGCGTAGTTGCTTTGAAACTCGAAGACGGCAAAGTAGCAGGCGTTAAATGTGAAAGCGGTAATGTGTATAATGCTGATGCTGTTATTGTTGCAACCGGCGGAAAATCTTATCCGCTGACCGGTTCTACCGGGGACGGCTATACTCTCGCAAAGCAAGCAGGGCATGAGATTGTCGAGCCGAAGCCGTCTCTTGTTCCCCTGGAAACGGCTGAGGATTGGGTGCGTTGCGCACAGGGCCTTGCATTGAAAAACGTCCGTCTGACTGTGATGGATATGGAAAAATACAGTGAAATATATACTGATTTCGGCGAAATGCTGTTTACGCATTTCGGCGTTTCCGGGCCGATCATATTGAGTGCATCTGCACATTTGCCCCAGATCACTCCGGGCAGATATCAGTTGTGGATCGATTTAAAACCGGGATTGACGGCAGAACAACTGGATGCACGAATTCTTCGCGATTTTGCCGAAATGCCAAACAAGGCTCTTGCCAATGCATTGGTTAAACTTTTGCCCAAGAGTTTGATTCCCGTAATTGTACGCCTGTCCGGGATTCCTTCCGACCTGCGCGTCAACCAGATCACGCGCGACGACAGACAGGCACTCGGAGCTTTGATTAAGGAATTGCCTCTCACGGTAACAAAAAAACGTCCGATCGAAGAAGCAATCATTACATCAGGCGGTGTTCGGGTTTCACAAGTGAACCCGAAAACGATGGAATCGAAATTGGTAGAAGGCCTGTTTTTCGCAGGCGAAGTGTTGGATGTGGATGCATATACCGGCGGGTTTAATTTGCAGATTGCATTCTCTACGGGTAATCTTGCCGGCATTTCTGCCGCTTCAAAATAAGGAGGTAGTTATATGTTTAATATTGCAATCGACGGTCCTTCCGGAGCAGGAAAAAGCACTGTTGCACGAAAGGTTGCTCAATCGTTGGGATTTGTTTATGTTGATACGGGTGCTATGTACCGAGCCATAGGCGTTCATGTTATGCGCTGCGGATTGCCTACGGATGACGAACAGGCTGTTCTTTCCGTTTTGTTTGATGCCAAAATAGAATTAACGTATGTAAATGGTGAACAACGAGTGTTGTTGAACGGTGAAGATGTATCGGTCGATATCCGTTTACCTGAAGCCTCAATGGCGGCTTCCAATGTGTCTGCCATACCGAAAGTT
Source organism: Clostridia bacterium (assembly GCA_017396895.1). Taxonomy (GTDB): domain Bacteria; phylum Bacillota; class Clostridia; order Oscillospirales; family Acutalibacteraceae; genus RUG806. The sequence continues at coordinate 36,652 of JAFQKN010000131.1, read as the reverse complement.
CGTGAATATCTTTTTGATCTTCAAAAAAATATGGCCGCTGCAAAAGACTGCATTATGGACGGAAGAGATATCGGAACGGTTGTTCTGCCGGAGGCGCAAGTTAAAATCTTTTTGACCGCATCCGCTGAAGAACGCGCCAAACGACGCTATATTGAGTTACAGCAAAGAGGTACTCCTGTCGATTATGATGAGTTGCTCGCTGAGATCAGACAGCGTGACTATAATGATTCTCACCGCACAACCGCCCCGTTAAAAAAAGCGGAAGATGCAGTTGAGATCGATTCCACAAATTACTCGATCGATGAAATCGTTGCAATGATACTGAAAATCGCGGAGGAAAGAAGATGAGCATTCATCTTGCGAAAACGGCAGGATTTTGCTTCGGTGTCGCAAGAGCCGTGCAAGCAGTTGAGGATTTTATTGCAAAGAATATCCCTGTTTGCACCTTAGGACCACTGATTCATAATCCTGATTTTGTGCATGAACTTGAAGATCGCGGCGTGAAGGTTGTTGAGGATATACATGATATTCCTGACGGATATACATTGATTTTGCGCACGCACGGGGTGGCAAAGGAAATTATAGACGAATTGATTCAAAATAATATTCCGTTTTATGATGCCACTTGTCCGTTTGTTGAAAAAATCCGTAGAATCGTTTCAAAAGAATCTCAGGACGGAAGTCCCGTGATCATTGCGGGTGATCAAAAACATCCTGAAGTTGTCGGCATCAGAAGCTGCTGTCAGTCGGATTCATTTGTCTTTTCTGACAATGAAGAATTGTCTGTGTTGATGGATGGTTATGTCAACAAATATGATATATCGCCAATAGTGGTATCTCAAACAACATTTAGTGCTCCGGAACTAAAAAAAAGTTTAAAAAATCCAAAATTACTATGTACAAATCCGAAAATATTTGATACAATATGTTCTGCTACCGCTTTGAGACAAGAAGAAGCGGTTCAGATAGCGCAAGAATGTGACATCATGATCGTGGTTGGCGGAAGTAATTCTTCCAATACTGCAAAACTGACAAGTTTATGCAGTGCCATCTGTACGACCTATCAGATCGAAAATGCTGATCAGTTGCATTCTATAGATTTTAAGTCAATGCGCAACATAGGGCTTACTGCAGGTGCATCAACGCCTGTTCGTATAATAAAGGAGGTACAAAAAACAATGTCCGACATCATCAATGAAAACGCCGTACCGGCAGTCGAGAGCGAAGGACATGCTCCCGAAGTGGCTGCTGAGGCAACAGAAGACTGGACCTTCGAGCAGGGTCTTGAAGAATCCTACAAAAACCTGAATTACAGCCAGACTGTGATCGGTGTGGTTATGCACATCGCACCCAATGAAATTCAGGTAGACATCGGTCGCAAACAGACCGGTATCATTCCGCTCGATGAGTACAGTGCAGATCCCACTGCCGATCCTATGAAAGATCTTAAGGTCGGCGACGAGCTTGAACTTTTCATCATGAAAACAAATGATGTAGAAGGTACGATTCTTCTCTCCAAAAAGCGCCTTGATGAAAAGAAGCGCAGAGAGGAAATTGAACAGGCTGCAAAGGATGGCGCAATTCTGGAAGGTACGGTTGTTGAAGTGATCAGCAAGGGCCTTATTGTGTACTCCAACGGTTTCCGTGTATTTGTTCCCGCTTCTCTGTCCACCGTTCCGAGAAACGGACGTCTTGAAGAAATGCTTGACAAAGTTGTCAGCTTCAAAGTGATTGAATTCGACAGAAGAAGAGGTGCTGTCGGTTCCATTCGTGACGCTGTAAGAGAAAAGAACAAGGAATGCCAGGCTAAGTTCTGGGAATCCGCTGCTGTTGGTGATCGTTGCACCGGTACAGTTGTTTCTCTTACTGACTTCGGTGCTTTCGTAGATCTCGGCGGCAATGTTGTCGGTATGATCCACAGAAGCGAACTTTCATGGAAGCGCATCAAACATCCGTCTGAAATCGTCAGCATCGGTGATGTTGTCGATGTTTATATCAAAGGTCTTGATACCGAAAAGAAAAAGATCTCTCTCGGTTATAAGAAGACTGAAGACAATCCTTGGGAAATTCTCAAGAGAGATTATCCCGTTGGCAGTGATTTCGAAGTTAAGATCGTCTCCCTGACCACTTTCGGCGCATTTGCTGAAATCTTCCCCGGCATGGAAGGCTTGATCCATATTTCGGAAATCTCTCATGAACGCATTGCTAAGCCGCAGGACGTTCTTTCCATCGGTGAAACGGTTCGTGTACAGCTTATCAAGGTTGACTTTGAAAAGAAACATATCAGCCTTTCCGTCAAGGCTCTTCTTGAAGCTCCTGTCAAGGAAGAAGTTGTTGTTGAGGAAGAAGAAGTTGACGACGCTCCCGTAACCATGTCCATTGACGAGATGATCGCAAAGGCAAAGGAAAACGAAGCTGCCGCAGCTGCTGAATCAGCAGAAGATGCTGAATAAGTAAAACATATCAAAACTGTCGGCCATGTCGGCAGTTTTGTTTTTTAGGTAATAATTATGAGAATTATCAGCAATGAAATAATTGAAACCTCTCGATTACACTCGGATAATCCAACGGATTACCCGTTCTGTCGTATTCCTGCTCTTGTATCAACAGAAAACGGACTTATTTATATGTGTTATGAATGCAGACAAGCATCCGATTGGTCTGTGATTGACATTGCATTGCGTCGCAGTGAGAACGGCGGTAAAACATGGAGTGGCAGACGCATTATTGCTGACGGAAAGGGAAGAAATGCTTGTAACAATCCGACATTGCTTGCCGACGGAAACAAACTGATTCTCATTTATTGTGAAAACTATAAGCGTGTATTTATGACAGTAAGCAATGATTGCGGGAATACATGGTCTGTGCGTACTGAACTGACAGATATTTTTGATGCTTATTATTGGAGTTGTGTCGCAATCGGACCCGGACACGGTGTGGTTACGCAGGACGGTAATTATATCATTCCGTTTTGGATCGCGCTTAATCAGCAGGATATGTTTTCTCATCATCCCTCAAAAGCAGGTATTCTCATAAGTAAAAACAGAGGTCTTAGTTGGGAGATATCAACGGTTTTTGATGATTCACTATGTAACCCGAGTGAGATTTCCGTTGCCGTGTTGTCCAACGGAAATCTATTGGCAAATATTCGCAATGAAAATGATGAAAAGTGCCGTGCTTTTTCCGTTATGAACAGAAAAACAGGAGTTTGGAGTGATTGCTCGTTACGATATGATCTTCCGGATCCGACCTGTTTCAGCGGTCTGTGTTCAGGCGGAAAGAAATTGTTTCTTGTTAACTGTCAGCATGAGAGCGAAAGAAAGAATCTTAGTGTTTGTGTTTCGTTGGATGACGGTCGGAATTGGATTCCGGACTTGTTGGATGCAAGCGGAGGATATGCGGATATTTGCTACAATCAAAAAACCGACACTGTCTTTGTTCTATATGAAACAAAGCAATGTCGGTATCTGAAAATTGCTGAACTTAAATTTTAATCGACCGTAAAATTGTATGTTGTGTTGCCGATGCAGGGGAATGTGAAAATTCCGTTTGTGTCGGCTTTTTGTCCGTTAACAAGACAATTTTTCTGTGAAAGCGGTAATTCAAGTTTGATTTCACCGTCAAACGCTGCGGTGATCGAACAGGATAGTACTTTTCCGTCTTTGAACTCACAGGACACTGTATAACCGCCTTGCGCAAGCAAGCCGTCAAACGATCCGCTTCGGTGGTCACCGATCGCCGGCAGAAGGCAAATCCTTCCTTCGTGTCCTTGCACCAAGGATTCACAGATGGCCGCTGTTGCACCGAAGTTTCCGTCGATCTGGAACGGCGGATGCGTGTCAAGAAGATTGTCTAAAGTGGACTTGGTAAGCAATGCGCGCAGATTTTTTTCAAACGCTTTTTTGTCGTGCAAACGGGCAAACGAACACATCAACCAAGCACGGCTCCAACCTGTGTGGCCGCCTCCGTGTGAAAGTCTGCGTTCAAACGTCTTTCTGATCGCATTGAACAACTCAGGTGTATTTCTGTTTATTGCACTGTCAGGATATAAGGCAAATGCGTGAGATATATGACGGTGACCGGGTTCAGGTTCGTCATAGTCCTCAAGCCATTCCATCAACTGTCCGTATTTGCCGATCTTCAAAGGCGGCATCAGACTTCTCTTTTCCTTTGCAACTTCTGCAGTTTTCATGTCGATTTGCAATAATTCTTCGCATTTGACATAGAAGTCAAATAATCCCCCGATGATCTCAACATCCATAGTCGGAGACAGACACATATTGCATTCTTCTTTGCCGATATAATACGCATTTTCAGGCGAAGTGGAAGGGCCGGAATGCAAATAGCCGTCATTTCCCATAAACATGGTGTCAATGAAGAAAAGTGCACAATTTTTAATGTATTCATAAGCGGTGTTGCGCAGGAAATCGATATCTTTTGTAAACAGATAATGCTCCCACATATGATATGCAAGCCAAGCGCCACCCATCGGCCAAAGTCCCCAAATGCCGTCTGCGGCGGCGGTATAGCCGTACAGATCGCTCAAATGATGAACAACAAGACCGCGTGCGTTATAGTTGACCGATGCCGTCTTTTGTCCGCAAGGCAAGAGAATCTGATTCATATAATCAAACAGGGGAGTCGCACAATCCTGCAAATTGGCTATTTGTGCAGGCCAGTAGTTCATCTGCAGGTTGATGTTTGTATGATAGTCTGCATTCCACGGATTCGTCATTTTTTCAACCCAGATACCTTGCAGGTTCGCAGGCAGACTACCGGGGCGGCTTGAGCCAATCAATAAATATTTACCGAAAGCATAGTATAAAGAAGTAAGTGAGTCATCTTTGCTTTGCGGATGCAGTTTTAATCTCTTTAATCTTTTGTTAACGGGGAGTGCGTCGAGTTTATTATCACCGACAAAATGAATATCCGATCTGCAGAACACGGATCTATGATCCTTAACATGATCTGCCTTTATTGCTTCGTATCCTTTTTCCGATGCTTTCAACCTGTTCAGACACTCTTCTGTAAAATTTGAACAGCGGAAGGATGTGACAATTGAAATCCAAAGTACAGTATTTGTTGCATTTACAACTGCCAAGCAACCGTCTGCAGAGTGCACAGAACCGTCGGTTTCTACACGGATGCCGACACAGAACGGATGATTGCCGATTGCGGTATTGCACACGGCTGTCATGAGATTATTTTCTATGCTAAGCGATTCAAGGCATTCCCTTGTGTACTGCATTGTAAATGAGTGTTTTTTTTCACCGCAAATGCAATAGGCCATCAGTTTATCGGGATATGAAGAAAAAGCTTCATGCGTATAATTGGCACCGTTTCTTTTGTAACAGATTTTTGCTAAACCGTCAGCAAGCAACAAATCTCGTGAATAGCAAGTTGCCTTTGCTTTGGAGTTGAAATTCAAAGTCAAAAGACCTGCGTATTCATAAGAAGCGATTGTGTGAAAATCATCTTTAAGATTTTCTATTGCCCATTTTTCGGCTTCGACAGGCTTGTTTTCAAGATAAAGGCGGCGAATGTGATCGATCTTCTCACGGAAACCGACAAATAGGCCAGTTTCATCTTTTTGAGACCAAATGCTTTCTTCGCACAGATATAATTTTTCGGAAACAGGTGAGCCGTACAGCATACACCCCATGCTTCCGTTTCCGATCGGAGTTCCGTTGTCCCATTTTTCGGCAACGTTTGTTAAATGCAGAATATTATGCATAATCATTTCCTCACAGTGCTTTGATTCTGAATAAACTGACACCGTGTCCGGGGACAGTTGTTTCAATGTCTTCTTTAGTTGTGAATGTTTTATCATTCCAGATATCATATACTTCGTATTGCAGTGACTCGGGCAGATCCACCCAGTTCAGTTCTGCGATATCTTCAATGTCTATTTCTTCTTCAATCGGTTTGTTGGTCTTGTTAAACACACAAACAGCCAATTCCTTGTTCTCAAGCGGTTTAACAAGAATATCAACGGTGCCTGTTTTGATTCTGCGGCATTGCAAGCCGCGTTTATCCTGATTGATCGCAATGGCAGCTTTATTGGTAACAATTTTCAAAGTCTTATTCTCCGTATCGGCTGTACCGTCGTCTTTAAGGAATGTGCGCAGGTCATTGCCGAGAATCAATGGTGCCGCCATCATGCACCAAAGTGAGAAATGGGCCATGTTTTCATCATCTGTCAGATTGCCGTTGCCGACTTCAAGCATATCGGGATCGTTCCATGAACCGGGTGCAGCATATTTCCAAAGACGAACGTTGAATTCATAAATCATGCAGATAGAAAACCATGTCGGCTGAATGTCATGTGTTGTACGCCAAAGGTTGCCGGCTGTTCGGCCCCATTTCCAGGGCATATTCATGCCCCATTCGCAGATTGAATATGTGATCGGCTTTTCAGGAAGACCGGTTTCTGCGGCTACAAGAGCCGTCGCGCGCTTGAGTTCCTTTCCCATAGTGGTGTACTGCTTTGCTGCGCTGTCCATTCGGGAAGCAATGGGATTATGGATCATGATGCTGTTTTTGCCTTCACGAAGGTAAATTCTGGTTTGTAAACGACCTTCAGCAGACGGAGCCATGGTGGCACCTGCGTGAATGGGATATACATCCTTTTCATTCACTACAACTTCAGCATATTTTTTTGCAAAAACAGCTTTTCTGATACCGATGGTCAGTGCATATTCGCCCTCTTTCTCTGCAATGACATCAGTGAAAATCATTTTTCCGTTGCCAAAGCATAAGCCGCCGACGTATTTACCGCTGGCCAGTTTTTTGTCATCACACAGTTTTGCATTTCCTGTTAACTGTGCCTGTTCAGCCAAATAAACACGCTCAGACACTTCACCGGGAATCTCGATTCGGATATTTTCAATTTCCGGAGCAAGTGAAGAAATCGGGGTGTTGTGACAAAAGTCGTATTTGAAGTATTCAATTCCCCAACGTGCAAACGTTTCAGCGTCAATTCGTTCGTGACCGAGACTTGCAGGAAGGTCTTCACAGGTAAGAGATCCGTTAGAAGAGTAAATACCGAGTTTCAAACCGAGATCATTTACTTTTTTGCAAAGTGCGGGAATACCGGAAGGGAAGTTTGTAAAGTCGCTTTGCATACGGCCTTCGTCGTCACGCATGGAAGATTGCCAGCAATCGTCAATGTTCACAAATTGATATCCGGCATCCGCAAGACCGCTGTTTTTCATTGCAACCGCAATATCATAAATAATATTTTCACTGATATGATTTCGGAATTTGTTCCAACTTGCCCAACCCATAGGCGGTGTGAGAGCAACACCGTTATTGTATGCATCTTCACCGACATCGGAAACGCGGAAATTGGCAAGCAAATTTTTTGCAAGACATTTCGGGCAGATATTTGCTTTTTTCATCACTGCGGTGGCTATAGCGGCACCGCCGGCTAATTTAACTGCGGTTTTTGCTTTCATAGATAGTACCTCCTGAAAGAAATTGCATATATTATTATAAACATTATTATAACAAAACGTTGACATGATATCAAGTTAAATTTATAGTGCAAGGTGGTCTTGTTTTGAACAGATATAAAAGAAAACGCTTGTGGAAAACTAAGTATATTATTTTTATTTTAATATTCATAAGTCTGTTTGTATTTTTATTGTTGCAGATGCGTCCGTTCGCTGAATCATTCCTGCAAAATGCCGCTGCAAATGCTGCAATTGTACGCATAAATGACACAGTCAATAATTATCTTGGTGCAACGCAGACGAACTATGATGATATAACTTTTTTTCAAACGGATGAAAGCGGACAAATTACTGCCATCTGCATTCGTACGGAATGGTTGAATAAAATCAAGACCGGTGTCGCTTCGGAAGCCGCGAAGCAATTTGAACAATTACAATCGGTCGATTTGCAATTGCCGATCGGTTCTCTTTTCGGCAACGGTTTGCTTGCGGGTAAAGGATTGTTGATACCGATAACAGTTGCGTACACTGCAACTGTGCAGGCAGATCTGAAGAATCTTTTTATAACGCGAGGAATCAATCAGACACAACATAGGATTATACTGCAGATCGATGCTATCGTCAAAACTCTTTCGTTCGGAAAAACGCAAGAAATACCGGTTTCAACGCAAATCACGGTTGCTGAGACCGTTATCATCGGACGTATTCCGGAAATATACGCAGGTGCTGATGATGAACTGTGGCCAAACCTTGTGGAGAAATAAAAAGTTGTTACCGATTTTGCGCTGTTTCATAGAATGAAACGAGGACAAATTCAATTGTTTCTCAATATTCTTGAAGGAGAGAGCGTTATGAAAGATAACTCTTCTGCAAGAACGGATAAAAAGAGTGTTACCGATCATTTCGGTATGCCGGCACCATTACCCGCTGAGGCAGCGGTTACTATGGCTTATGTTCCTTTTCAAACAGACAGTCAGGTCTACGAACCTGATACCGCTTTGATTCGAGGAACGCTGTTTCCCGTTCTTGACAAGCCTTTTTTAAGGGCTGGTTGTAAATGAATAAGCGTGAAAAATTGTTAAGAAACCTTTCATCCGCACAGTTTGCAGTGTGGGAACTGCATCTGTATCTTGATACGCATCCATCTGATATGCAAGCCGCGTCCATGCTTGCACAGTATGAAAAAAAGTGCAGAACACTTACCGAAGAGTATGAAGAAAACTTTGGTCCTTTGACACCTAAGTTTGCACAAGGTGTTGAATGGCTGAAAAATCCGTGGCCTTGGGAAAACGGAGGTGTTTGTGACTAATGTGGACATACAATAAAAAATTGCAGTATCCTGTAAATATCAAAAACCCAAATCCGAAACTTGCACAGATCATCATTACGCAATACGGCGGTCCCGACGGTGAACTCGGTGCTTCCTTGCGCTATCTGACACAGAGATTCTCGATGCCTTATGCAGAACTGAAAGGTTTGCTCACTGACGTTGGCACGGAAGAACTCGGACATTTGGAGATGATCGGAGCAATCGTCTATCAGTTGACACGAAACTTGTCAATCGAACAGATTCAGGCAAGTGGTTTTGATAAATATTTTGTTGATCATACGACAGGTGTTTATCCGCAGGCCGCCGCCGGTGTTCCGTACAGCGCGCTTTCCATGCAGAGTAAAGGTGACGTGTTGACCGATCTTCATGAAAACCTTGCAGCAGAACAGAAGGCAAGAACCACATACGATAACATTCTTCGTCTTGTAGATGATCCGGACGTTGCAGATCCCATTAAATTCCTTCGTGAACGCGAGGTAGTGCACTATCAACGTTTCGGTGAAGGGCTCAGACTTGCAACTGACCGTCTGGATGCAAAGAACTTCTATGCATTTAATCCGAGTTTTGATAAGAAATAACAAGAAGGCCGCAGGTGAAAACTTGCGGCCGATCGCCTGTTTTGTCAGTTATATCATCGCAAGCACGTGAATACGTTTAATATATAATAACGCAAGGATCGTGGTAACAGATGGGACTGACAGTATTAAACGTAATTGTTTTGGCAATCGTTGTTTTTGTGAACGGTCTGACGGATGCTCCGAATGCGATCGCAACTACCGTCACAACAAAATCAATGACATTGAAACAAGCGGTTGTATTATCTTCCGTCATGAATTTTTTAGGCGTAAGCATTTCCTATGTCATAAAACCTGCCGTTGTTTCCAATATTTTACAAATTTTTTCTTTCAATGATAATGAACGAAATATACAGACAGCACTTTGCAGTGCCATGTTCAGTGTTGCAGTCTGGGCTGTAACAGCTTGGATTTTCGGTATTCCTACCAGTGAAAGTCATGCATTATTGGCTGCTCTTGCAGGGGCGGAACTTGCGATCAGCAACGGTCGAATTACTCATTTTGCCGGCATATGGTTAATCATTATTAACGGCATCATCATATCATCTGCAATCGGATTTGGCGTTGCGGCCATACTGTCGAGTGTCTTAAATAGAAAATCGAAGCAAATCAATGTGGGTAATGCGGTTTTGCATTTGCAAAAAATATTGAGCGCATTGCTGTCATTCCTGCACGGCGCACAGGATGGACAAAAGATGATCGGTATCTTATTGCTGATTTTGCAAAATACATCGTTCAGTCTCTTTGCAGAGTATATTTCAGTAATCTTCTGTTCTCTCGTTATGGCATTCGGAACAGCTTGCTCGGGGCGGAAAATTATCGATACAATCGGTCGTGATCTGTTTTTGCCCAACCGTGTGCAGGCATTGTCAACAGATGTTGCTTCATGTATTGGTATTGCTTTGAGTACGTATGCCGGACTTCCGGTCAGTACAACAACCACTAAAACGATGGCAATAATCGGTGCATCAATGTCTGATCGATCTCAATGTTTTAATACAAAAACAGCAGTAAATGTTATCATGGCATGGATTTTAACTTTGCCTGTGTGTTGCTTTTTAGGTTTTGCCATCACGCGAATACTGCTGTTTACTGCTTCTTGACAGGCAAGTATTTAGCAATGAAAGCAATTGACAAAAAGCAGTGCCTGTGTTATAATTCTTTGAAATAAAAAATTTGAACGAGGTGTTGTATATGCACGATTATAAAATCGAAACACTTTGTGTGCAGGCGGGTTATGAGCCTAAGAACGGTGAACCGCGTGTGTTGCCGATTTATCAAAGTACAACTTTTAAATATGACACAGCCGAACACGTGGGTGATCTTTTTGATTTGAAGGCTCCCGGACATATGTATTCACGTATTTCAAATCCCACTTTGGAAGCGGTTGAGGCAAAGTTGGCCGCACTTGAAGGCGGTACAGGCGCGTTATTGTGTTCTTCGGGACAAGCTGCCAACACGATTGCCGTGCTCAATATATGTCAGAGCGGCGATAATATTGTCAGCCTTCCTGCCATCTATGGCGGTACGATCAATCTGTTTGCTGTTTCATTCAAGAAACTTGGCATTGAAGTACGATTTACCAAGCCCGGCATGACCGATGAAGAAATTGAATCCCTGATAGATGACAGAACCCGTCTTGTTTTCGGTGAAACCATTGCGAATCCCGCTTTGACGGTGATGGATATTGAGCGTTTTGCAAATCTTGCTCATAAACATGATCTGCCTTTGTTTGTAGATAACACTTTTGCAACGCCCATTTTCTGCAGACCGTTTGAATTTGGTGCTGATGTAGTCATTCATTCTACAACTAAATATATGGACGGTCATGCTTCTTGCGTCGGCGGAGTTATTATTGACGGCGGCAAGTTTAACTGGAACAACGGTAAATTCCCCGAACTCACAGAACCCGATGAGTCCTACCACGGTGTTCGCTATGTCAATGATTTTGGCTTGGAAAATGCATATATTACAAAAGCCAGAGTCCAGTTGATGCGTGATTACGGTATGATTCCTTCTCCGTTCTCTGCTTTTATTCTTAATCTCGGACTTGAATCCTTGCACGTTCGCATGGAAAGACACAGTGAGAATGCACTTAAAGTGGCGCAATTCCTTGAAGGCCATGAGAAAATTGCGTCCGTCAATTATCCTGCTTTACCCTCAAATGCAGATTATGCGCTTTCGCAGAAATATTTCCCCAACGGTTGTTGTGGTGTTATTTCGTTTATTATGAAAGGCGGTCGCGATGCCGCCGTAAAAGTAATGAACAAATTAGATCTTGCAAAAATCGTTGTTCATGTTGCAGATGCCAGAACTTGCGTTTTGCATCCTGCAAGCATGACACACCGTCAGTTGACCGATGAACAATTGGTTGCTGCCGGTGTCGATCCCGGACTTGTCAGATTCAGTGTCGGCATTGAAAATGTTGCCGATATTATTGCTGATCTGAGACAAGCTCTGGAAGACTGATGCAACTTTTTAGTTTACTATAACCGAGGTGATAATCGATGCCGATCAAAATTCCGAATGAATTACCTGCGACGCAGATACTTGAAGATGAAAACATATTTGTAATGACGCAAACAAGAGCCATTACGCAGGATATTCGCCCTCTGCATATTCTCATGCTCAATTTGATGCCGACAAAAATAGTAACGGAAACACAGATTTCAAGATTGCTCGGTAATTCACCCTTGCAGGTTGAATTGGAATTGTTGCAAACCGCTACACACAAGTCGAAGCACACTTCTCAGGATCATATGCTTGCGTTCTACAAGACTTTTGATGAAATCAAACACCGTAATTTTGACGGTATGATTATTACCGGTGCTCCTGTTGAACTTCTGGAGTTTGAAGAAGTCGAATACTGGGACGAACTTACGCAGATCATGGAATGGACAAAAACACATGTAACGAGTACACTTCACATCTGTTGGGGAGCACAGGCGGCTTTATATTATCACTACGGCATACGCAAGCACAAACTCGATAAGAAACTGTTTGGTGTATTTGAACACATTGTGGATTATAAAAAATCGATTTTGTTCCGCGGTTTTGATGATGTCTTTCTTGCTCCGCATTCCAGACATACGACAGTATTGCGTGAGGACATTGAGGCTGTAGATGAATTACGCGTACTTGCAAGCGGAGAAAAAACGGGAGTATATGTGGTTGCAACTCCGAAAGGCAGACGCATTTTTGTAACAGGACATTCCGAATACGATGCTGACACACTTGCAAAAGAGTATTTTCGTGATAAAAATGCAGGCTTGCCAATTGATATTCCTTATAATTATTTTCCGCAGGATGATGATACGAAGTCCCCAATGGTTACGTGGAGAAGTCACGCCAACTTGTTGTTCAGCAATTGGTTAAATTACTTTGTTTATCAGACAACACCATATAATATTGATGATATTCAATAATAAAAAAAGCAGGTGATATGAAATCACCTGCTTTTTCTTATTCCTGTAATACTGTTGTTTCCCTTATATCATCGTTCAGATAAAGAATGGCAGAGTATATACCGCCGATGGCTATTTCAACATAAACTATGATCTCAAGCATGGAATAAATGTGCATCGGTAAACAAATGAAAGCATGTCTTTCCAGAATATTGATAATAATAACCGAAAGAAGAAAACAAAACGCGGCAGCAATTCCGCAAAGCGCGGAGATGCTTACTTCCTTATGTAGTTTTCTTTTTTTCAGACTGGCACCGAAAACACAACAAGGAATACTCTGCAAGAAGATCAAAGTAAAAAAGAGGTATTCATAAGTGACCAGAAATCTGATAAACAGGGAAGCGAAGAAAATGATCGGAGGAAAAATAAGAATGATCGGATGCTTGTCCGTCATGCTGACAGCATAAGTACCCAAGAGCACGATCCCTGAGCCGGGTATGATCCATACAAACATATAATTCCAAAATGATTTATCACATGAAAACATACCGATTATCATGATAAACAGGCTTATCAGACATATCACTACGCTTGTCAGAATCTTTTTTCTGTCAAGAAGATAATGAATTACACTTGAAACGGTCATTACTTCTTTACCGCTTGCAATTTGATGATCTGTGTATTCAGCCCTTCGGCTTCAATTGTTACGGTAATATCGCCGGATTTGCCTACTGTACGGATCCAGAATGCCCTGTCGCCGCCGATCAACGCAAAGTGATCGGGACCGATGATTTTTGCAGGGCCGTCAACTGTCACTTTTATTGCATTGTTAGCAAAGGGAAGCAGATTGTTGTTTTGATCTTCGCACCGCAATTCAATACGAGTAACATCGTATGTTTTATCTTCAACGAGTTCATAACTGTCAGCGAAGGCTGTTAAATGCTTTGTAAGAACGGCGGTTTTTGTAACGGATTTTACAACGCGACCGTCCTTGTATCCGTCAAATCTGTATTCTACCTGCTCGTCACCCCAGTTGGCAAAGTATTTGGTAACAAGATCAACAACTTTCGGAATCGGCATGGCACCGGTAACGACACCTGCAGCCAGTTCAAGATAATGATGCGGCGGCATAATATAACCGTATTTTGCGGCAGCTACCATAGCCTTTTTCATAAATTTTGCAGAAGTCGGATTCAATCCTTCATCTTTTTCAAGACTGTCACCAATGTAATCTTCCGGGAGGATGGGAGGATGGGGGAGATGTGCAAATTTATTCTTGTTCGGATGGGCTGTGGATTTATAAACACCGTTCTTGTAGATCTTTACATAGTCGCAGTTTGTGAAAATATAGATCTGACCGATGATTGCTCCCGGATGCTCACCGACATCCATGGCGGAGGAAACTTCAAGAACGGGAGTTGTATCCTGTTGAGATGCATATACAGCAGCGCTGAGTTTCGGGACACGGAACATATCCGTTACACCGTGATAACAGATGCGGTCGCCGCTTCCGAAGTCTTTGTGTGTGTTGTAGTCTGCCATACACCATGCGGTTGCACCGCAGTATCTGTCGGAAGAATAGGATTTATTTTGCACTCTTGCATGACGTAAAGCGACTTCACGTCTGAGTTCTTCTCGGTCAAATGATTTTGTCGGATACATATGACCGTTGTATTCTGTTACAAGATAAGGGGCTCTGATGCCTGCAACAAGCGTAGGCGGAAGCAGTTTGATCGGACCGCCCGAATGGGAAAAATCATTGTATGTATAAACGTCTTCAAGCAGGTGACTGCGCGGGAAGTTGCGCACGCCGCCGGTTTGTCGTGAATCGTCAAGTGAATGTGCAAGAGCATTCGTCTCGGTGTAGAATTCATCGCAATCATTGCCCTCGTTGACTCGAACACCCCAAAGAACGACACAAGGATGATTTCGGTCACGGATAATCATGTCCTGAATGTTTTCAAGACAAATTTGTCTCCACTCACCTTCGCCGAGGAACTGCCAGGAGGGCATTTCCGTAAATACAAGTAAACCGATCTCATCACATCTGTTTAAGAAATGAACGGAATCGGGGTAATGAGAAGTTCTCACAAAGTTACAACCGAGTTTGTATTTGAGCAATTCCGCATCGGCGATCTGCGCAGAAGCGGGCATTGCGTTTCCGACATAAGGATAACTCTGATGACGGTTCAAACCGCGTAATTTAATGTGTTTTCCGTTCAGGTAAAAACCTTTTCTTGTAAACGAACAAGTTCTGAAGCCAAATCGAACAGAAGTTTCATCATCTGCATATTTAACTTTGAGAGTATACAGAACGGGGTTTTCTGTTGTCCATAATTCAACACCGGGAACCGCCCATTTGATGCGCATTACTTTTGCATTGTCCACATTGCAGATTTTTTCTGATACAATTTTACCGTCACGGCACAAAGAAAGCGTTAATGCACCGGTTGTTTTTTGCGATAAAGTGATATCTGCAAGTAACGTCTTTTTAGGTGCGAGCACTTCGGGTGTACGAACAAATATATTTTCAATGTGAATATCATCTAAAATTTCGATGGAAACTTCACGGTAAATGCCGCCGTAAACAAGATAATCGACAACATTGCCGAACGGTGGAATCTCAGGTCTTTCCGTAGAATCGAGTCGAACAGCGATAACGTTCTTCTTTTTATTGATAAAACTTGTTATATCAATCTTAAAGGGGGTGTAAGCATCTTTATGTGAACCTGCAAATTTGCCGTTGATAAAAACTTCTGCAAAGTTTGCCGCGCCTTCAAAACACAAAAATACTTTCTTGTTCGGAAGATAAGCTTCTTCAGGCAATCTGAAAGACTTGCGGTAGCAACTGACAAACTGGAACATGGATTCATCAAAATAGTTGTAGGGAATCTCTTTATTCGCATGAGGAATATCCACTGTTTCAAAGGCAGAATCATCATAACTTGCAAGCAGCATTTCATCGGAACAGGATTCGGAATACTTCCAACCAAAGTTCAGATCAATCGTTTTTCTCATTGTTTACCCTCCGCTTTTATAAAATACATTAAGATATATTATATAGTAATGCCGAGAACTTGTCAACTTTTAGAAGCGTTATTGGACAAATATTCTTTGAAATATGTATTGAAAAGTAACACACGATTTGCTATAATGTTAGTAATATAATGAAAGGATTATATCTTATGAAACAAAAAATTAAAGTTTTATTCGTATTTGCTGCAATCCTTTGCCTTTCTTTCATTTTTGCAACCGCGGCAAATGCTGACACTGTTATCACAGCGGATGTTTTGCCTGTAACGTATGATAGTTTGAAAGTTGACATTCACTGCGGTGCTTCGTATTTGACTTCAACACAGTTTTACCTGCAATATGATCCGCAAACGCTTTCGTTTGTTTCCGCTGAAACGCTGTCTGAAAAGCAGGGGGACTTCGGAACTGCAACATTGGTGGAAGACGGTAAAGTGTTTGTCAGTTTCTATGCAGCAAAACACGCATTTAATAATGGAATGCTGACATTGCATTTTGATCTGGTTGATCATAAATCTTCTGCAGATTATGCTTTTTCCGCTTCTTTTGAGAATCTTTACGTAAGTAAGGATAACAGCGGTGCTGATTCTGCTGTTGCTGATGATGGAAAACTGCTGTGGAATATCGCCGAAATGACAGGTCTTGCTCTTTCGGTCAAAGCTGACTCTTTGGTGTATGAAGTCGGAGAGTGCGTTAAACCTGATTATGAGAACTGCTTGACGGTTTACGGCGTTTGGCCGAATGAAACAAAAATTGAAATTCCGTACGGTGTTTACACTGTCAATGACGCCAAGTTTGACGGAAGTGTATTTGGTCTTTACTCCATTGAAATTTCTTACAGGGGACATAATGCCGCTTATAATGTTGCTGTCGGATTAGAGACTCCTGAAAATCTGACAATCACAAAGAAATCCGGCTTCAAAACAGAATATAAGCAGGACAGTGACGCGGCGCTTGATGTCAGCAATTTGACAGTAATGGGTTATTACCCCAAGCAAAATCCGCAATATGTTGAAATAAAAGCAGATGAATATACCGTTACCGGTTTCAATACCGATGCGGCCCCCGGAAAGCAAACCGTTACCATTTCTTATTTCGGAAAGTCGGTGACTGTTGACATTACGATCACTCCCAACAATCCTGATAAGATCGTTATTGAGAAAGCACCTTCTTCTTTGACGTACAAACAGAATGCTGCCGACGGTCTTTCATTGGATGGAATCGTTGTAAAAGCACATTTTGCCAACGGTGAGGTAAGAACGCTTGATGTTGATGATCTGGTCACTTCCGGTTTTAATGCTGCAGCAGAGCCCGGTAAACAAACGATTACCGTTACGTACAGAGGAAAATCCGCAACGTTTGATATTATGATTGAATCTGCCGTTGCTAAGCCGACAAAAATTGAAGTTGTTTCTCTCCCCATTAAGACTGTTTATGAGCAGAACTCAAAAGATTCGTTTGTTAAAACTGGTCTTAAAGTGAATGCATATTATGCGGATGGAACGGAAGAACTTGTGCGTGAAAATGACTTGAATATTGAAGGTTTTAACACGAAAGTTCCGGTCGGACAGCAAAAGATAACTGTTAAGTATTTAGGTTGCAGTGCAACATTTGAAATCACGATTGAAGCTCCCGATGATCCTGCTATTCCCAAACGTATTGAGTTTATCAAGTATCCCGATAAGGTTGAATATGAATTGGGAACAACTGAAAAACTGGATTTGACCGGAATGCAGGCGAAGGCAATATTCGTCGATGCCGACGGCAAGCAAAGGGAAGAAGATATAGCAATATCTGATGTTGTGGTTGTTGAATTCAAACCGGATGCGCTCGGATGGTTGCCCGTTTATATTTCTTACAAAGGCTGTATAACATTGCTTACGGTGAATGTCGTTGAAGCAACGGTTAAGTATAAACTCGGTGATATCAATGCTGACGGAAATGTTACCACCGCCGATGCTCGTCTTGCATTGCGAAATTCGGTCGGTCTTGAAAAACTTTCGGATGTGCAATTGCTTGCTGCGGATATAAACAAGAACGGTAAGGTAGAAACAAGCGACGCAAGACTGATTCTTCGCGCTGCAGTTGGACTTGAAAAAATCAACTGATTTTATCACATATAAATAAGGGGTTGCGATTTCATTCGCAACCCCTTAAAATTTACACCGATTGGTTATTGAAGAACTTCCTTAATACCGGTTGCAAGACCGGCAAACGATTGAATTTCCGACGGAATAATGATCTTTGTTGCCTGTCCGTCAGCTGCTCTCTCAAACGCTTCAAGACTCTTAATTGTCAATACTGCCTGGCCGGGATTCGACGCATTGAGCAGTTCAATACCTTTTGCTGTTGCTTCCTGTATGCGAAGAATGGCTTGTGCTTCGCCTTCCGCCTCACGGATCTTAGACTCTTTCACAGCTTCTGCGCGAAGGATGGCAGCTTGTTTTTCCGCTTCTGCACCGAGAATCATGGCTTCCTTTGCACCTTCTGCAACGAGAACTGCGCTTGCTTTTTCACCTTCTGCACGAAGAATGGCTTCGCGACGTTCGCGCTCGGCTTTCATCTGCTTTTCCATTGCATCCTGAATTTCTTTGGGCGGGAAAATATTCTTCAGTTCAACACGATTTACTTTAATTCCCCAGGGATCGGTTGCTTCATCAAGAATCACTCTGATTTTTGAATTGATCGTATCGCGGGAAGTCAGCGTATGATCCAGTTCCATTTCACCGATGATGTTGCGCAAGGTTGTTGCAGTCAGATTTTCGATTGCAGAAACCGGGTTTTCCACACCGTACGCAAACAGTTTCGGATCTGTGATCTGATAGAACACAACCGTATCGATCTGCATGGTAACATTATCACGAGTAATAACCGGCTGCGGTGCAAAGTCAGATACCAATTCTTTCAGATTGACGATTTTTGCAATTCGTTCAATGAACGGAATCTTAATGTGAAAACCCGTCTGCCATGTCGTGTGATAAGCACCGAGTCTTTCAATGACGTATGCTTTGGATTGCGGAACGATCTTGATATTTGCGATTGCTACCAAGAGAATGATAACTACGATTGCAATGATTGCGATTAAGGGACCCATGAATAAATCCTCCTCTTACTTTTTACTGACGATGATTTTGACACCGTCGATTTTTTCCGTGACTACGGTTTCTCCTGCTTGGATGACTTGATTGTCATTACTTCGTGCCGTCCAAATGTTGCCGTTTAACTTAACGGCACCGGTTGCGGCAAGATTGTCTATTGTTTCAGTGACCACGCATTCGCAACCGATGTTACGGTCAGCATTTGTTGCGATCTTCTTTTTGTTGATCACTTTCTTAACAAGAGGTCTTGTGGCAACCAGAACGACTACGGAAACAACCGTGAATGCAATGACCTGAATTGCTATGCTGTCTATGCCTGCTATTTTCAAGATTGCCGCAACCAGAGCACCGCATGCAAACCAAATTGTTGTCAATTGCGCGGTAATTGCTTCGGCAATCAAGAACAGTACGAACAGTGCAATCCAAAGGAAAAGCATATATTCGTTCATTTCTTTCACCTCCAAGTTTATTATACTATGAAATATATGTACTTTTCAATCATTTTCAAATGGAAATTTGTGAATTATCTTTAAATAGAATATTGCGAACTGCTTACTGTTGAATATCATGTTCTCTATGTTTCATTGCATAAAAGTATTGATTTCAACTTCATCTTATGTTAATATGTTTTTCGAAAGAAGGTGTATGTTTGTATTACGTAATAATGGATCTTGAATGGAATAACTCCTACAACAAAATCAAAAAATGCTTTGTGAATGAAATTCTTGAAATCGGTGCTGTTCTTGTGGATGAACAACTCGATGTTATTGATACGTTTTCTGTAATTATAAAATCGCAATTGATCAAAAAACTTTCCGGTCGCGTAAAGAATCTGACTCATATTTCAAATGAGGATATGCGAATGGGGATGTCTTTTCACCGTGCTTTTTCAGAATTTGAAAATTGGATCGCAGGTCGTGATTGCATCTTTTTATCTTGGGGAAATTCAGACATTCGCGTGCTTGTTGATAATTTTGATATGTTCTGCAATATCAAAAATGTTCCTTTTTTAACGCAATATGTTGATCTGCAAAAATACTGTCAGGAGTTTATCGTCAATGTCGGATCGCAACAGATCGGGCTTATGAATGCGGCTATGGAAATGGGTATTGATGTCAGCAATTGTAAGTTTCACAGGGCTTTGGAAGATAGTTTGTTGGGTTTGCGCTGTCTGAAAAAGTGTTACAACAAAGAACATCTTATGAATCTTGCTGTTATTTGCGATGAAGCGTTTTATAAGAAATTATCATTTAAAGCAACTTACATCACCAATATCAACAGTCCTAAAATTGACAAAAGCAAAATGAAATGCACTTGCGATCTTTGTTCTGCTCCTATGAAAAGAATGAGTGATTGGCGTTGTATCAATCAATCTTTCAGTGCAATATTCTTGTGCAAATCCTGTGAAAGGTTGGTAACATTCTATATTAAGTTCAAGGAATATTATGACCATATTGATGTGAAAACTTCAATTGCGGAGATGAAAAAACCGCATGATTCCGATACTGAACAGGACAGTTAAACAGCCTTTATAGGCTGTTTTTCTTTATGTGGAATGAGCCCAAGTTAAGATTCTGTATCATTGCGAATACGCTCTTTTTGTGCTCGGAGAAAGACGAATCAAAAACGATCGGACACAGGTGCACGGCGCATCCATTTATATGTCACAAGAAAACGGCTTCGCCGTATGCCTGCGGCGACCGTTTTCGATTTGTCGCACGCCTAAGGGAAATCCCATTTCCCGTTCGGCGGGACATAAAATCTTTTTGCTTTGCAGGAGGAATTTCCTGTAAAGCAAAAAAAGCGCGAAGACAACTGTCTTCGCGCAACTGTTATGATCAAACGGCAATTAAAGGTTTTCTGCAATTTCCTTGGCGTCACGTGCGATCATGAGTTCTTCGTTTGTCGGAATGACAAATACGCGAACTGCTGATCCTTCAGTGGAAAGTTCACCGCCGTTGCCCTTGATTGCAGTTTTGTTGACTTCTTCATTAAAGCCTATGCCGAGATATGCAAGGTTTTCAATGACGTTTTTACGAAGCGGCTGGGAGTTTTCACCGATGCCGCCGGTAAATACGATCGCATCTACACCCTGCATGGCTGCAATGTAACTGCCGATATACTTTCTGATCTGATACCAAAGCATATTCAGAGCGATCTTGGCTCTTTCGTTGCCTTCTGCAGCTGCTGCAAGAATATCACGGTCATCATGTGAAACACCGGAAATACTGAGCATACCTGACTTCTTGTTGAGGATATTGCTGGTTTCGGCGGGGGTCCAACCTTCTTTTTCTTGCAGGAATGTAACGACGGAAGGATCTACTGCGCCTGAACGAGTGCCCATCATCAAGCCGTCAAGGGGAGTAAGGCCCATTGTAGTATCGATAACTCTACCGCCTTTTACGGCTGTGATGGAAGAACCATTTCCGAGGTGGCAGGTAATGATCTTAAGATCTTCAATATTTTTACCCATCAAACGAGCGCATTCGCCGCTGACATAGCGATGGGATGTACCGTGGAAACCGTATTTTCTGACAGCATATTTTTCGTAGTATTCATAGGGAACGCCGAACATATATGCTTCAGGAGGCATTGTGGAATGGAAGGCGTTGTCGAATACACAGATTTCGGGAACATCCTTGCCGAAAACTTCAATGCTTGCACGAATTCCTTGAATGTGAGCCGGATTGTGCAAAGGAGCAAGATCACAAAGGCTTTCGATGCCTTCAATAACGCTGTCGTCAACAAGCACGCTCTTGTTAAACAGGGAGCCGCCCTGCACGATACGGTGGCCGACTGCGCCGATCTCATTCAGGTCTTCAATAACCTTGGTTTCGCCTTCAGTCAGGCACTTTTTAACTTCTTGGAAAGCAACGGTGTGATTGGGAAGATCCATATCGTATTCAAGCTTTACACCTGTTGCGATCACTTTTGCTTCAACATGGCCACCCATGCCGATTCTTTCGCAAATGCCTTTTGCGATTGTGATTTCGCCGTCCATATCAATGAGCTGGAATTTAAGAGATGAACTGCCGCAATTGATAACAAGTACTTTCACTTTTGTTTCCTCCGATATAATTTTTAATTAACCTTTCATATTATAGCATTATTTTTATTTTTTTCAAGTATTACATTTACAAATAATGTTGTTTTTTCTCCATGGGAGGAAAATTATATTGTTTTGTACCTGTTTCTGTGTTATTCTTTACGAGAGGTGAAAACAATGCAAACTGCGGCAGTGATTGCTGAATACAATCCGTTTCACAACGGCCACGCATATCATATCGAAGAAACGAGAAAAAAAGGTTTCTCTCATATTGTTGCAATTATGAGCGGTAATTTCGTGCAAAGAGGCAGTATGGCGATTGCGGATAAATTTGAACGAGCCAAATATGCCGTACTTGGCGGTGTGGATCTTGTAATTGAGTTGCCGCTTCCTTGGTGTATGTCGGCAGCGCATGATTTTGCTGTCGCAGGAGTTGAGATTGCTCAAGCCACCGGCGTTGTGAATACTCTGTCTTTCGGATGCGAAACAGGTGACGTGCGTGCGTTTTTGAATGCAAATGCAGTTGTTGATAAGGTGGATGTTCAACAACGGGTAAAGAAAAATGTGAAGGCCGGTTTTTCCTATCCGCAAGCGGTGACAAAGGCGTTGCAGGATACCGATAACGACAGTGTTGCACAGTTGTTGCTTTCTCCGAATAATATGTTGGCATTTGAGTATTGCAATGCCTTGAAAACAACAAAGATAACTCCATGTGCGATTTGCAGAATGGGGACAGATCATGACAGTATTGAAACAAATGCTCAATTTGCATCGGCATCTTATATCCGCAATGCTGTATACGGGGTGTATAATGCCAATGAAGAACTATACTTATTGTATAATTATATGCCAAATCGCATTTATTCTGCTTTTGCATCGGCGATCAAAAACGGTGTTGCTCCTTTAGACCTAAATAAAGCTGATATTGCGCTGATGTCACGTTTAAGGTTGTTAAATCGCTCGGATTTTCAGCAATTACCGCTTGCTGCGAACGGAATAGAAAATAGATTGTATAACGCTGTACAAGATTGTGTAACATTTGATCAAGTTTGCGATCTTGCTAAAAATAAACAGATAACTCACGCAAGAATCAGGCGAGCGTTGATGTTTGCGGCACTGCGTTTGCCGCAGTTGAAAATGGAGCACGTTCCGTACTTGCGCATTTTGGGGATGAATGCCCGAGGTGCAGAACTTCTGAAGTTGATGAAAGAGACTTCTTCTTTACCGATCATTCAAAAGCATTCGGATGTTAAAAAACTTGACGATTACGCAAAAAAGGTGTATGATTTTAATATGAAAGCAAGTGATCTGTATTACTTATGCTTGCCCTGTGCTGTTTCGTGCGGTCAGGATGCACTTCACACACCGTTCATTTATAACGACATTAAAACGGAGGAGTAATCATGGGAGTATCTGAAAAGTTGTTGTTTGCATTCTGGGGAATGACTGAAAATAAAGACAATAAACGTATACAATCGCAAACACCGCCTGACGGCATATCCGTCATTTCTGATCTATCTTACATCAATGACGGAAAAAGAGAGCATCTTCTTGACGTTTATTATCCGCAGAATACGTTAGAAAAACTTCCTGTTATCATCGATATTCACGGTGGTGGTTGGATGTATGGGTATAAAGAAATAAATAAATACTATTGTATGCATTTGGCTGCACTCGGTTTTACCGTATTCAGCATAAATTATACGCTTGCTCCGAAAGCAAATTATAAGCAACAGGTGCGGGAATGTTTTGATGCATTCCGCTGGATTGCCGAAAACGGTGAAAAATACCCATGTGATATGAATAATGTATTTTTGACTGGCGACAGCGCAGGCGGTCATCTTGCTGCGTTATGCTGTGAGATCTTCGGCAGAAGTGACCTGCCGACCGTTTTTAATGTGCAGCTGCCGTCCTTTGATATCCGAGCCGTCGGCTTCACTTGCGGAGCATTTTCCATGCCGGTGCTTCTGTCAAAGATCAATGTTCCTCTTGCGCGTACATACGCCCGTTTTATATTAGGTCCGGATATGCGTGATCCGCAACGCAAATATTATGCCGATGCCGTTCATCTTCTTGAGGGCGCGAAAATGCCCCCCGTTTATCTTTCCAGCAGTAAACAGGACTTTATCGGATTTGAGACTAAAAAGTTCTGCAAAAGAATGGATGAATTGCAGATACCCTACAAACTTCGTTTTTGGGACAAAGGCAAAGATCACGTGCTTGAACACGTGTTTAATATCCTGCAACCTTCATATTCTGAAAGTATTATAACGAATACTGAAATGACGGATTTCTTCAAAAGTAATATTATTTAATATTGTATATTGCATTACAGGATGATATGATCTCGATCTCAGGAGATTATGTCATCTTTTTCATTTAATAGCCTTTTCTTTAGGCGTTTTAATACTTTTGCTTCTATTCTGGATACGTACGATCGAGAGATTCCGAGTTTATGCGCAATTTCAATCTGCGTCAAGGGTTCATTTCCGTCAAGCCCGTAGCGCAGAATCAGTATTTCTTTTTCACGCATATCATTCATTTCAGCAATGAATTTTCTGAGTTTTTTACATTCTATTTCTTTTGTGATATCATCAAAAATTGTATCTTCTGTGCTGAGAATGTCCATCATTGTCAAAGGATTTCCCTCGCTGTCGGTTTCAATGGGTTCATCAAGAGAAATATCCTGAGACGATTTTTTAATGCTCCTGAAATACATCAGTATTTCATTTTCTATGCATCTGGCCGCATAGGTTGCTAAGCGTACACCCTTGTCTGATTGATATGTGTTGACTGCTTTGATCAGCCCCATGGTTCCGATTGAGATCAAATCATCTTGATCACAGGTCGATGCGTAATACTTCTTTATAATATGAACAACAAGACGTAGATTGTGCTCGATCAGTTTTTGTTTGGCAGAATCATCGCCTTGTTGCATTTTTTCAATCAATTCACGTTCTTGCCGCGCTTTCAACGCGGGTGGAAACAATCCCGGATTGTCTAAATGCAAAGCAAGAAACAGGAAACGGGAACACATCTGTGTCAGAAAACTTTGAATCATAAAAAACACCTGCACTTTATCTTTGAGTCATATATATGACAGTCAAAGAATGTCCGTGCAGGTCCGATATCACATATTTTCTTTTGCGATCAAGAAAGTGTATTGTTGCAATTCTTCGAGTGATTGCAAATTGCTCAACTCGCGTCGGTATCTTGCGGCACCGCGCAAACCTTTCGTATACCATAAAGCATGCTTTCTGACTTCACAAATACCGTGTTTTTCTCCGTTTCTGTTGCAAATATCAATAGCATGGCGATTGAGCACAAGCATACGTTCCGTAACAGGCGGATCCGGGATGATCGTGCCGTCCGTCAGATATGCATTGATCTGTGAAAACAGCCACGGTCGGCCTAAAGCACCTCTGCCGACCATGATAAAATCACAACCGGTCTCTTCGTACATAAACGCGGCACTTTTTATATCCGTAACATCGCCGTTTCCGATTACCGGAATGCAGACCGCCTGTTTAACTTTATGTATCTCATCGTAATGTACCCCCGGGGAATACATCTGGTCTCTTGTTCTTCCGTGCACCGTAACCGCAGAAGCGCCGTTCTCCTGCGCAATTTCAGCCATTTCTACTGCATTGATATGTTCAGTATCCCAGCCGATTCGTATCTTGACAGTAACCGGAATCGGCACTGCCTGAACCACCTCTTTGATGATTTCTGCGGCAAGTTTCGGATTTCTCAAAAGAGAACTTCCTGCACCGTTTTTTGTTACTTTCGGAGCAGGACACCCCATATTGATATCGATCATATCGGGATTGAATTGCAAAGCAAAATGTGCGGCTTGCGCCATAACATCAGGGGTGTCGCCGAAAATCTGAATCGCAGACGGTCTTTCATTTTCATCAATCAACATCAGTTCTTTGGATTTACGATCGTTCATCTGTACGCCTTTTGAACTGACCATTTCACCGACCGTATAAGCGGCTCCGTAGCCCCTGCACAACGTGCGAAATGAGATGTCAGCCACACCGGCCATGGGGGCCAATGCGGCATATCCGTCAAAATGTATGTTCCCGATTTGCATTGTGTTCACCTCAAAATTTTCTGTTGACATATTAACACAAATAAATTAAAAAATAAAGTAGATAATTGATAATATTTGTGTTATACTGTAACGAAGAATATATACTGAAATGAGGTATATCCATGAAACTGCTCGTTGTTGACGGAAACAGTCTCATCAATCGCGCTTTCTACGGAATCAAACTGTTGACAGCAAAGGACGGTCACTATACAAATGCAATTTTCGGTTTTTTCAATATGTTGTTTTCTTTGACCGACTCCATTCAGCCGGACGGCGTTGCTGTTGCGTTTGATTTAAAAACTCCTACTTTTCGCCATCAAATGTATGATGCATACAAGGCAGGCAGAAAGGGAATGCCCCCGGAATTGCATGAACAAGTGCAACCTGTCAAGGATCTGATTTTAGCACTGGGATATCATATTGTTTCATTAGAGGGCTATGAAGCTGATGACATTCTCGGCACTCTTTCTGCAGGCTGTACAGAGAATGACCATTGCTATATTGCAACCGGTGACCGCGATTCATTGCAGTTGGTGCGTGATAATGTTACCGTGTTGCTTACCGCTACCAAAGGCGGACAGACTGTTTTGACGCACTATACGCCGCAGTCATTATATGAAGAATACGGTGTTTCTCCCTTGCAGATGATTGAACTCAAAGCCTTACAGGGGGATTCATCGGATAACATTCCCGGAGTTTCGGGGATCGGCCCAAAAACAGCGGGCGATCTCATTAAAATGTGCGGGAGCGTTGAAAAACTATATGAGCAGATCGATAATATCAAAATAACCCCGAATGTGAAGAACAAACTACTTGCTGATAAGGATAACGCATTTTTGAGCAGGAAATTGGGTGAAATATGTTTATCCGTTCCGATTGATAATAATCCTGCGCATTATAAAAACAACGATCCTGATAAAGCATTGTTATTCAAGCTTTTATCTATGCATGAATTGATGAAGTTCATTAAACGATTGGGGCTTGATTCGATTGAGGATATTGCCGAACAAAACTGCGAAAGTCGAACATCAATTGTAAAACCAATTGAACATGGTGCGCTTCTGGATGAACTTCGCAAGGAAAAACTTGCATATTTTTTATTTGAAATGCAAACACTGGATATTGAAAATATTGTATTTTCACTCCCCGACGGTCTGTATTATTGCAATTCACATGATTTGTTCTTTGTCGATTTTATTAAAGAACTGCTTGAAGATGCAAGTATCGCAAAATATACTTCCGATCTGAAAAACCTGTATGCTTGGACGATCAAACACGATGTGTCTGTGCAAAATGTTGCAATGGATGTACAATTAGCAGGGTATTTGCTGAATCCGAATGCAAACGATTATTCCGTGCGCACGCAATGTATCGGTTTGCAGATTATAGCCAATGCTGTTCAATGTGCAGATTCTTCGGCACATGATGAAGACTTTGTTTCTCTTTGTGAAGACGCAAGCGTATTTCGCTTGTTGTGCGATCGTTTGCAGAATCTGCTGGTTGAAAATGAGCAGTATGAATTATTGCGCTCCATTGAACTTCCGCTTTGTAAGGTCTTGGCTGATATGGAATCAAGCGGTTTTCTTGTTGATAAAAACGGTATTGTTGCATTCTCGGAAAAACTACAGGAAGCAATTGAGCAGACAGAACAGGAAATATACGCAGAAACAGGGCAGTTGTTCAATATCAATTCTCCCAAACAGTTGGGTGAAATTTTGTTTGAAAAAATGAAACTGCCACATGGCAAGAAGACTAAAACAGGATACTCGACCAATGCGGAGATCCTTGAGTCGCTGGCAGCAGACTATCCGGTGGTCAGAAAGATTCTTGATTACAGAGCCTATACAAAATTGCGTTCGACATACTGTGAGGGTATGCTGAAACTGATTGCCGATGACGGTAGAATACGATCCACATTCAATCAAACCGAGACACGTACCGGCAGATTGTCTTCATCCGAACCGAACTTACAGAATATTCCGGTCAGAACCGAACTCGGACGCGAAATGCGCAAATTTTTCGTAGCGAAAGAAGGATGTGTTCTTGTAGATGCTGACTATTCACAGATCGAACTACGTGTATTGGCCGCAGCGGCTGACGATGAGAATATGTGTGAAGCGTTCCGTACAAATACGGATATACACACCGTAACTGCTTCGCAGGTATTTAACATGCCGATGGATATGATTACTCCGTTGTTGCGTTCAAGGGCCAAGGCGGTGAATTTCGGCATCGTCTACGGTATCGGTGCTTTTTCTCTTGCGAAAGATATTGGTGTTTCACGGGCGGAAGCAGACTCTTACATCAAAAAATATCTTGCACATTATGCCGGCGTCAGTGCATATATGGAGCAGTGCATACAAAGAGCAAAGGACTGCGGATATTCGGAAACACTTCTCAAACGCAGGCGCTATCTGCCGGAACTTCGTTCGTCCAACGGTATGTTGCGTGCTTTCGGAGAAAGAGTTGCAAGAAATATGCCCATTCAGGGGACGGCGGCTGATATCATCAAAATTGCTATGATCCGTGTATACAATCGCCTGCAAAAAGAAATACCTGACGTGAAACTCATTATGCAGGTACACGACGAACTGATCCTTGAGGCACCGGAACCTTTGGCAGGACGTGCTGCCGAAATACTCAAAGAAGAAATGGAGAATGCCATGAACCTGCAAGTTCCTCTTGCTGTTGACGTTCATATCGGCAAAACGTGGTACGATGCAAAAGGATAAACTTTTGATCTGCGTAATGCCTGCAACGCAAGCGGATGTCGATTTTTGTGCCGAAATTGAAAATGCGTCTTTTTCCGAACCGTGGTCGGTTTACTCATTTTCAAAAGCAGTTGATGATGCCGACACATTGTTTTATGTTGCGAAAAATGAAAACGGTGTTCTCGGATATTTTGTAGCCGGGAACATCTGTAATGAAATAAATCTTTACACGATTGCCGTTCGTGATGATTGCAGAGGCTACGGTATCGGTCACGCTTTGCTCAAAACTTTAAAGCAACAGGCTGTTCTGTCGGATGCTCTTGCAGTGTTTCTTGAAGTCAGAGAATCAAATCAAGCGGCAATTGCTTTGTATAAAAATAACGGATTCATTGAGATCGGAAAACGAAAAGCATTTTACAAAAAACCAACGGAAGATGCATTGCTTTTTGCATTGTATTTGAAAGAGGAGATTATATGAAAATTTTGAGTATTGAATCATCCTGTGATGAAACAGCGGCGGCCGTAGTGGAGGACGGCAGGACGGTTTTGTCGGATATCGTTGCATCACAGGTTGAGGAGCATAAATTATACGGTGGGGTTGTGCCGGAAATTGCTTCGAGAAGGCATTGTGAATCTATTTCACAAGTGGTAAAAGAAGCTTTGCAGGAAGCAGATTGCGAAATTGATGATATTGATGCAATTGCAGTTACAGCCACTCCGGGGTTGATCGGTGCATTGCTTGTCGGTGTCAATTTTGCAAAAGGATTGGCATATTCCGCAGGCAAGCCTTTGATTCCCGTGCATCATCTTCGTTCGCACATAGCCGCAAACTATATTTGCCATAAAGATCTGCAACCGCCATTTATGGCACTGGTCGTTTCCGGCGGTCACACAAGTTTTGTAAAAGTAAACTCTTACACCGATTTTGAGATCATAGGCTCAACAAGAGATGATGCGGCAGGGGAGGCACTTGATAAGGCGGCGCGTGCCATGGGACTTCCGTATCCGGGGGGACTGTATATGGATCGTGAAGCTGTTGACGGCAATCCGAAAGCATTTTCTTTCCCGAATCCCAAAGTTGATGATGCTCCTTTTGATTGTTCGTTTTCCGGCTTAAAAACTAGCGTTGTTAATCTCTTGCATAACGCACAGCAAAAGAATGAAAACATTTGCATCAAGGATTTGAGTGCATCATACCTTCACGCTGTTGTACATACGCTTACGCAACGCGCACAATTGGCAATTGACACTTATCATTTTGACAAGATTGTGCTTGCTGGCGGTGTTTCAGCCAATTCGGTGCTGAGAAAACAAATGACAACTCTTTGTGAGAAAAACGGGATCAGTTTGTATTATCCCGAGATCAGCCTCTGCGGTGACAATGCAGCTATGGTTGGTGCGCAAGGTTATTATGAATATATCGACGGACATCTGTCCGATCTGCATCTTAATGCAAAAGCAACAAGTTCTATTGATAATATTGATGCAATTTTGCCTTGTTTGTAATTGACAAATATATGAGAATTTGATATAGTTATAAAGTAATTTTAATTATATAAAGGAGAAGATTTCATGGCATTAACAACCAACAAATCGGTTCTTGCATGGATCGAAGACAAAGTAAATCTTGTTAAACCCGATAACATCGTATGGATCGACGGTTCTAAAGAACAGATCGAAGAACTCAGAGCCATCGCTTGTTCCACTGGTGAATTGACAAAGTTGAACGAAGAATTGCTGCCCGATTGCTATCTTCACAGAACGGCTGTCAACGACGTTGCACGTGTCGAACACAGAACTTTTATCTGCACCAAGACGAAAGAAGAAGCCGGCCCCACTAACAACTGGATGGATCCCGATGAATGCTATAAAATGCTGTATGACATTGCTCGTGACAGTTATGTCGGCAGAACAATGTATGTTATTCCTTATTCCATGGGTCCCATCGGTTCCCGTTTCTCCAAAATCGGTATTGAATTGACCGACAGCATCTATGTCGTTCTTAACATGGTCATTATGACTCGTACCGGCAAGGCCGTTCTTGATTGTCTCGGTGACAGTGAAGATTGGGTCAGAGGTTTCCACAGCCGTTGCGATATAGATGAAGAAAAACGTTATATCTGCCAATTCCCGCAGGATAACACGATCATTTCCGTTAACTCCGGTTACGGCGGAAACGTTCTGCTCGGCAAGAAGTGCTTTGCACTTCGTATCGCATCTTATCAGGGTTGGAAAGAAGGCTGGCAGGCTGAGCATATGCTCATTCTCGGTGTTCAGAATCCGAAGGGAGAAGTGCGCTATATTTGTGCCGCTTTCCCGTCTGCTTGCGGTAAGACCAATCTTGCTATGCTCATTCCGCCCGAAGGCTATCTGGCACAGGGCTATAAAGTATGGTGTGTCGGTGATGATATTTCCTGGATCCGCAAAGGTGAAGACGGCAGACTGTATGCTATTAACCCCGAAAACGGTTTCTTCGGTGTTGCACCCGGTACCAATGAAAAATCCAATCCCAATGCGTTGGCTTCCACACGTCAGGGCACCATTTTCACCAACGTTGCATTGAATCTTGACAATAATACGGTTTGGTGGGAAGGTCTTGATAAGAATCCGCCCGAAAATGCTCTTGAATGGAAAGGCAATCCGTGGAACGGCAAAGAAAGCACCGAAAAAGGCGCGCATCCCAACAGCCGCTTTACAGCTCCCGCAGTCAATTGTCCCTGCTTGAGCAGTGAATTTGAAAATCCGCAGGGCGTGCCGATCTCTGCTATCGTATTTGGCGGCAGACGTGCAAAACTCGCTCCGCTGGTTTATCAGTCAAGAGACTGGAATAACGGTGTTTTCGTCGGTTCTATTATGGCTTCCGAGACCACGGCAGCCGCTACCGGTGCTGTCGGTGTTGTTCGCCGCGATCCTATGGCTATGCTTCCGTTCTGCGGCTATAACATGGCTGATTATTGGCAACATTGGCTCGACATTGGTAAGACTTTGGATCCCGATAAGGCACCCAAAATTTTCAACGTCAACTGGTTCCGCAAAGATGATGATGGTAACTTCCTGTGGCCCGGTTTCGGTGATAACCTCAGAGTTCTCAACTGGATTCTTGACCGTTGTGAAGGCAAAGTGGATGCACGTGAAACTGCAATCGGTTATATTCCGTTTGCAAGCGACATCGATCTGACCGGCATTGAAGATGAAGTTTCTCTTGAAACACTTGAAAGCATTCTTACCGTTGACAGTGCACTGTGGGCGGAAGAAGTTCCCGGTATTGCTGAACTGTATGCTAAATTCGGCGACAGAATGCCTGCAGATCTTCTCAAAGAATTCGAAACCCTCAAGGCAAATCTTGCTGAATAAGTTGTTATAATTTTATACAACCGCCGATTCCTTTCGGAATCAGCGGTTGTGTTTTTATCTCAGCATTTTCAATATTTCGGCTTGTTTGGACAAATCATGCAAAACAGAATCTTTGCATTGTGTTAAAGGCAAACGAACAGAATCTTCACACAATCCCATCATGTTCATAAGTGCTTTTACGGGGATCGGATTGATATCGGAAAACAGTAATTCTTCCAGTTTGCAAATTCTGTCCTGCAAGTGTACAGCATCTGAATATCGTCTGTGTAAACACAAAGAGCATATATTTTGCATTGTTTTAGGAATTACATTCGCAGCAACGGAAATGACGCCTTGACCACCTAATGCCATAATCGGAATGGTCTGATCGTCATTGCCGCTGTATATTGCGAGTTTATCACGACACAGAGCGAATGTTTTTACAACAGAAGAAATATTCCCGTTTGCTTCTTTTATGCCGATTATACGGTCAATTTTTGCGAGTTCCTGATATGTTTCCGGTTTGATGTCAACACCCGTTCTCGACGGCACGTTATAAACAATTATCGGAGTTGACACATTATGTGCTATGTATTCATAATGAGCAATGATACCGTCTTGTGATGCTTTATTATAAAAGGGAGTGACAATCAATAGACCGTCAACTCCCTCTTTTTCTGCCTCATTTGATAAACGTACCGCCGTCTCGGTATTATTCGATCCTGTTCCGACAATTAGCGGAACTTTCTTGTCAATTGCCGACACAGCTGTTTTTACACAAATCCTGCGTTCGTCATAAGTCAATGTTGCCGCTTCACCGGTTGTTCCGCAGACAACAATTGCCTGTGTATCATTTTCAATCTGAAAATGAATCAATTCCTCAAATTTTGAAAGATCAACTTCCTTTTCAGCTCCTTTAAACGGTGTGACAATTGCACACGCTGAGCCTCTGAAAAGCAATTCTTTCAAATAAAGGACTCCTTATTGAATTATTTAACAGGTTCAATGTATCCTTGAGCGCAAAGCAACTCAGCAAGCAAAACACCGCCGCCTGCCGCACCGCGAAGCGTATTGTGGGAAAGACAGACGAATTTGTAATCATACTGACTGTCTTCGCGAAGTCTGCCGACGGAAACTGCCATTCCGCCTTCAAGATCTCTGTGTATCTTGGTTTGCGGCATATTGTCCTCAACAAAATAGTTCAAGAACTTTTTAGGGGCATGGGGAAGATCGAGTTCCTGCGGAACGGAACTGAAAGAATCCCATACGGCAATGATTTCTTCTTTTGACGGCTTATTTTTGAATCGCACAAAAACAGCTGCCATGTGACCGTCAGACACGGGAACACGAAGGCATTGAGCCGTGAATTTTGGAGACGTTGCGGGGACGATCTTGCCGTCTTCCACCTTGCCCCAAATCTTCAAAGGTTCCTGTTCACTCTTTTCCTCTTCACCGCCGATATAAGGAATGACATTGTCTACCATTTCGGGCCAGCGTTCAAACGTTTTGCCGGCTCCGGAAATAGCCTGATAGGTGCATACAAGCACATCTTCTACGCCGAACTTTGCGTCCAACGGATACAAAGCGGGAACGTAGCTCTGCAAAGAACAGTTGGATTTCACTGCAACAAAGCCTCTCTTTGTACCAAGACGCTTTTTCTGATCTTCAATAACCTTTGCATGGTCATAGTTGAGTTCGGGAATGATCATAGGAACGTCAGCGGTGAAACGGTGTGCACTGTTGTTGGAAATGACGGGGCATTCCAATTTAGCATATGCATCTTCCAATGCTCTGATCTCATCTTTTTTCATATCAACAGCACAGAAAACAAAGTCTACAAGTTCGACGATCTTTTCCATATCTGCCTGTGCATCAAATACGCAAAGAGATTTTACGTTTTCGGGCATGTCAGTTTTCATAACCCATCTGTTGCCGACAGCTTCTTCGTAAGTTTTACCTGCAGATCTTGCACTTGCTGCAAGCGCGGTGATCTCAAACCAAGGATGATCGTGTAACAGCGATATAAAACGCTGGCCGACCATACCGGTAGCACCGATAACACCGACTTTATACTTCTTATCCATAAATATTCCTCCTAAAAAAGCAAATTACCTGTTGTAAAAAGCAGGAAAAAAAAGTATAATGTATTTTAACACCGTACACACGGTATGTCAATCTTTTTTTTGCGATGGTAGATATATGAAAAAATCCGATTTTTATTTTGATTTGCCGGAGGAGTTGATTGCACAAACCCCTCTGGAACAACGCGATTCCTCCAGAATGTTAGTCATCGGCAAAAACAGCCGAAAATTAGAACATAAGCACTTTTATGATATCATTGATTATCTGAGGCCGGGTGATTGTCTTGTGCTGAACAATTCACGTGTTCTTCCGGCCAGAATGTACGGCATTCGTAAGGACACTCGCGCAGTTGTCGAATTTTTGCTTTTGCACAATCACGGTAATGACAATTGGGAAGTAATCACGGGACCCGGTAAAAAAGCAAAACAGGGAACATCGTTTGTTTTCGGTGACGGTTTGATGCAATGTGATGTCACGGATGTACTTAAAAACGGCAACCGTATGGCGCATTTTACATACGAAGGCAATAGTTTCTATGCGGTTCTCGATCAGATCGGTGAGATGCCTTTGCCGCATTATATCCATGAAAAACTTGACGATGCCGAACGATATCAAACTGTTTATTCAAAAGAAAAGGGGTCTGCTGCAGCGCCGACGGCTGGATTGCATTTTACGCCGGAATTATTGCAGAAGATCACAGATAAGGGCGTTTCAATTGCGTATATCACGTTACACGTCGGAATCGGAACATTCAGACCTGTGAAAAGTGAAAATATTGAAGATCACGAAATGCATTATGAACATTTTACGGTCTCGGAGGATGCGGCAAATAAGATCAATGATTGCAAACAAAACGGCGGTCGTGTGATCGCTGTCGGCACAACCTGCACACGCACGCTTGAGTCCTGTGCCGATAATCATGGTCGGATCACGCCGTGTTCCGATAAAACGAATATTTTTATTTATCCGGGCTATCAGTTCAAGTGTATTGATGCACTCATTACGAATTTTCATTTGCCCGAAAGTACGCTCATTATGTTGGTTTCCGCTTTTTGCGGACGCGAAAATGCGTTAAATGCTTATGATACGGCAATCAAAGAACGCTACCGTTTCTTCTCATTCGGTGACGTTTGCTATATTTCAGATTCGATTTAAGAGGTATTGGTTGTGTATACGTTATTAAAGAAAAACGGCAATGCAAGACGCGGACGTTTTGAAACCGTTCACGGTACCGTTGAATTGCCCGGGTTTATGAATGTGGCTACGGTAGCCGCAATTAAGGGAGGATTATCCGCTGAAGATCTCGAAATGATCCGTTGTCAGGTTATGCTATGTAATACCTATCATCTTCATGTGAGAACAGGAGATGAAACGATTAAGGAATTAGGAGGTCTGCATAGTTTTACGGGTTGGAAAAAACCGATTCTGACCGACAGCGGCGGCTTTCAGGTGTTCTCACTCTCAAAACTCAGAAAGATCAAAGAGGAGGGCGTTTATTTCAATTCACATATAGACGGAAAGCATATTTTTATGGGACCGGAAGAAAGTATGCGCATTCAATCCAACCTTGCGTCCACGATTGCGATGGCTTTTGATGAATGTGTTGAGAATCCGTCCACCCATGAGTATTCCAAGAAATCATGCGAAAGAACTGAAAGATGGTTGTACCGTTGCAAAGAAGAACATGAACGTCTGAATTCACTGAGCGATACGATCAATAAGAAACAATTGTTATTTGGCATCAATCAAGGTTGTGTGTTTGACGATTTGCGTGTGCAAAACATGATCAATATTGCAA
This sequence comes from Clostridia bacterium, assembly GCA_017396895.1. Lineage (GTDB taxonomy): Bacteria > Bacillota > Clostridia > Oscillospirales > Acutalibacteraceae > RUG806. The sequence continues at coordinate 695 of JAFQKN010000131.1, read as the reverse complement.
AACTGGATCTGGACGGTTATGCAATCGGTGGGTTGGCAGTAGGGGAGCCGGCTGAAGATATGTACAGAATTATCAGTGCCGTAGAACCGTATATGCCTGTTGACAAACCGCGTTATCTTATGGGCGTCGGGACACCGGTAAATATTCTTGAAGGTGTACACAGGGGAGTTGATCTTTTTGATTGTGTTATGCCTTCGCGTAATGCAAGACACGGGCATTTGTTCACATGGAACGGTATAATCAATTTGAACAATGCAAAATATGAGAAAGATGTTTTACCGATTGATCCGCTATGTGACTGTCCCGTTTGCCGTTCACATTCCCGCGCATATATTCGACATCTCATAAAAGCAAAAGAAATTCTTGCGATGCGTCTTTGTGTAATGCACAATCTATATTTCTACAACAATCTGATGGAAAAAATCAGAGAGTCGATAGAGGCAGATTCGTTTGAGCAATTCTATCAGCATTACCGAACCGTTCTTGATAAACGTATATAAATCTATATCATTATATTCTATTTATATTTATCATTATTTTTTTAGATATGTACATTTGTCAATGATGTGAGACCAAAAAAAGAGAAAGAGTTTGGTCTTATGGATTGGTTTTTCTGACGGAAGGAGGGCGTAGCCCGACTGAGGTCAGAAAAACCGGGCGGCCTCCAACTCTTGCCGTCTCTGGATCGGCGACTT
>JAFQKN010000130.1 GCA_017396895.1 Clostridia bacterium | reverse complement strand
CTGATAGACCGCTTCACTGCTTGCCACGTCACCGACGAGTTTGGTGGCGTACGCGCGCATTTCACCGATGAACTTCTGCTTGTTTTCCTTGCCACAGCTTATGTTCTGCAAACGCTGCTCCCATTTTGCGGTGAGCGTTGCACTTCGCAGATCCTCGGGCACGATGCGCACAAGCTGACGGCCCTTGGCGGTGGGACGGATCTCCTTACCGTTGCGCTCAATGGAGAAATTGCCGAACAGTTTTTCGATGATATCGGCGCGCGTGGCAGGGGTGCCAAGACCGCTTGTGGATTCGAGCACGGCACGAAGCTGTTTGTCGTCCACCTGTCCGGTGGGGTGCTCCATGGCGGTCAGCAGTGTGGCTTCGGTGTAGCGTGCAGGCGGTCTTGTTTTGCCGTTCAGCACACGCACGTCACGCACGTTGACCGTCTGTCCCTGTTGCAGATTGGGCAGATTCTGTGCGGTATCGTCGGGGTTATCGTCTTCCTCGTCCTCGGCAAAATTCTGATACAGTGCTTTCCAACCGGGGGAACGCACGGCGGTGCCGCGGGCATAGAAATCGTGCTTGCCCACACGCACGGTGAGTTTGACTTCATCGTATTCATACGGCTCGCTGAGCACCGCGAGAAAACGGCGCACGACCAGATCGTAAATATTCTTTTCATCACGGCTCATTTTCGACTCATCGGGTGCTTCTTCGGTCGGAATGATGGCGTGGTGGTCGGTCACTTTGGCATCGTTGACGATGTATTTGGTATTGATCTTGCCGCGAAGCAACTTCCATGCTACGTCACGGTAAGGGCCGTAGGCAACGGCTTTCAGACGTTCCGGCAAAGTGGGAACGACATCCTGCGGAATGTAGCGCGAATCCGTACGCGGATAGGTCAGCACCTTGTGATATTCATACAGGCTTTGCATCAGCGACAGCGTCTGCTTTGCGGAATAGCCGTATTTTTTATTGGCATCGCGTTGCAGTTCGGTCAGGTCATACGCCGCAGGCGGTGCTTTATGCTTGAATTCCTTTTGCAAAGATACGATCGTGCCCTTACTGCCCTTGGTTTCGGACAGAATTTTTTCGGCAAAAGCGGGATCGGAAAAACGGGTGTTGCCTTTGGGATCGCGGTAGATGCCCGAAAAACCGTCAAAGTAAGCGCGAACGGAATAATAATCCTTGGGAATAAATTTTTCGATCTCCTCCTCACGCTTTACGATGAGAGCCAGCGTGGGTGTCTGCACGCGGCCTGCGGAAAGTTGTGCATTGAAACGGCAGGTCAGTGCACGGGTAACATTGATGCCCACCAGCCAGTCGGCCTCGGCACGTGCCTGTGCGGAGTAAAACAGATTGTCATACTCACTTGCAGGACGCAGATTCTGAAAGCCCTCACGGATGGCTTTGTCGGTCTGTGAGGAGATCCAAAGCCGCTTTGCAGGCTTTTTGCAAGCCGCTTTTGCCATAATCCAACGCGCAACCAGTTCTCCCTCTCGGCCGGCATCGGTAGCAATAACGATACTGTCCACGTCGTCGCGCTTCATCAGCACGTGCACGTTGCGAAACTGCTTTGCACTCTGTTTGATGATAACGAGTTTCATTTTTTCGGGCAACATGGGAAGATCTTTCATATCCCAGCGTTTGTAACGGTCGTCATAGGCTTCGGGATCGGCTAAAGTGACGAGGTGTCCCAGTGCCCATGTGACGATGTACTGCGGGCCGATGATACAGCCCTCCCCTTTTGATTTACAACCCAACACACGGGCTATGTCCCTCGCAACGGAGGGTTTTTCGGTCAATACAAGTGTTTTTCCCATATTCTACCTCACACAAAAAATCGTCTGGACAGCCATGCGCGCATTCTGCGGCTGTGTTTGACGTAAATAAAGAATCCGCCGACCACAATACTGCAAACGGAAACAACAACGGGCACGGCAAGAAACAGCGGTGTGCCGAAATATACATACAGCGCAGCCGCACAAACGGCGGCAAAACCGCCGAGTTGGAAACAGAGGACGATTGCCTGCAAAGGCCAATCGGGTTTTTTGCGGTCAAAAAACTCGGCTGTGATACAAGCAAACACGGCAAACACCAACACCAGCGGCAATGCTACGCGCAAAAACCAACCGCTTTGGTTGAAACTGCAGTAGAAAAAGAAGATATATCCCAGAATGGCGATTGAATCCACGGCAATGAGAACGAACGGACGCACTTTTTCAATGAGAAACGGCAACACGAACAGCACCCACACAAGAAGCGAAGATGTGTTGACGTACTGTGCCCATGTCAGACCGTTCTCTTTGGAAACAAGCAGGTCAGCGAGCAGACACACGATATTCGGCAACAGCAAGATCACCGAAAACAGGAATGCCGAAAAACGGCGGCGCACTTTCGGCGGCAGTACCACGCGGTCGGAATAAGGCGTGGGCACATCCTCGGGCGGATGGTTGGGATTGTATACGGGCGTGTCGCACAGAACGCACTTTTTGGCACTGACATCCAGTTCGACACCGCAATTGACACAGTAAGACATATATATTCTCCTTTCAGCGGTTGCTTTCGATTTTTACGGGAATGCCCGCTTTGACAAGGGTGGTAAAGAAGCGCCGTTCGATCTCGGTTTCCTTGCAGATGTCCAAAAATGAAACGGTCAGCACGTTTTTGATGCTGCCGCAACCCACACGAACACCGTTGATCTTACCCGGCCCTGCCATAAAATCGAGCCTTTGCACGTGTTCTTCCATTTCGGGCGGAACGGTCATTTTGCCGACGTTGCTGAACAGCACCGTGGTAGAGTGTTCCCCCGTCAGGCGGAAGGACAGGTTGATGGCAAGATTTTTGAGCACCAAGGGGAAAAAGCGCATCGCACCTTTTTCGAGTTTGAGATTGGAGGCAACCATGGCTTTCAAGTTTTTGGTATTGTTCACAAGACGCAGATTGAGCATGATCTGACGGACGAATTCTTCAAGCGAGTATTCCCCCAACGACGGATCGATGCGAATCTGATAAGTAAGCGTAAAATTGCGCAAGGTCGTACGGTTAAACGGTTTTCGCAGGCTGACGGGAATTTGCACGCTGAGGTCATCCTCGCGGCGTGTTTCTTTTTTCTGTTGCTCATAGAAGCAGTACAAAAGCACCGCAGACAGGTATTCCGTTACCGTGGCACCGTATTCCTTTGCTTTTTTGAGCACAGCATCGGTCGGCATGATGCCTGTAATGATCCCCACCGTGTGCGTGGGCAGAGGCGTGCCGCGATAATGATAGACTTTTCTTGTTGAGCGTCCCGAACGGCCGTGTTTGCCCTCATAATCGTAAAAAGGGTCGGTCAGTTCACTTTCGGGCGCAGGCTGTGTGATATCCAGCACGTGTCCGCCGGCGGGGATCTCGTGTCCGCACAAACGAAGGTACTGCGCACAAAGGGTGCACAAAAAGGTGGTAGCCCCCGCACCGTCGGTCAATGCATGGAAAAATTCTACCGAAACGCGGTTTTCACGGTAAAACACGCGGAACAAAAAGCGTTTGTTTTCATTGAATTTGACACGGTAACAGGGATTGTTGATGTCCGCACACACGGGCGGCGCATCGTGCGGATTTTTTTCGAGATAAAACCAGAAAAAACCGCTTTTGATGCACACATCAAAGCAGGGAAAACGCGGTAACACATCCTTGAGAGCCTGTTCGAGCAATTCGGGATCGATCTTTTCCTGCAACAGGATCGTAGCGCGGAAAATGTTTGACCATTTGCTCGTATTCTGTCCGGGAAAAACTTTTCCGGCATTGTCCAGTTTGAACCAGAACTTATTTTGCGACATAGTGTCCTCCGAAAAATAAGATTGGATAAAAACAAATTCATTTTATTGTAGCACAATTCTCTGTCGATTGCAATCGGCATTTCGCAATCGGCATTGGGCACAAAAAAACGGACTTCACACGCGGTGAGGTCCGGATTTTTATGTGCGGATTGTTCAAAGCGGAAGAATGTACGGGTTGCAAAGACGGACGCAAGGTAAGGTAGTAAAATACGGTAGAGGATACAGTCACTTTACAGAGTATCAATCCCTAATATTAGGTAAGGTAGGCTGTTCATTTCCATGAACAGGAAGAAGAGAAAGAATAAGGTATCAATCCCTAATATTAGGTAAGGTAGCATGCTTAACAGGATCTTTGATTGGGCGTTAAGTATCAATCCCTAATATTAGGTAAGGTAGAAATACTTTTTTGGGGGAATACTCAATGACACTGGTATCAATCCCTAATATTAGGTAAGGTAGAACAACATTTTGTACCTGTTGTTATTATAACAACAAATTCTTGCACTGTCAAGAGTAAATATTATACAGAATGAAGCGAAGTGTCCGGATAGAATTTAGTCTACCTCCCGCCAAAAGTGCCCGAAAACGCCGAAAAACGGTCATTGGAGCAAGAATTGCCTTGTGGTAGGCTAAATTTTTCGTTTTTCGGCACGGATAAACCAAGGTTTTATGCGTCTTTACCGCCGGAGCCGGACGGCTCCTCTGCAGAATGTATACCATGCGTTTTTTCGGCAAATCGGAGTTTGTAGGGATGCCGAGGCGTCATCCACAGGATGGTTGCCGTAAATTTGTTCTACAACCGCAATTTGGCTGTCAAATCAAAAAACCGCAGAGCGAACCGTTTTGTCCGCTCTGCGCTGTAAAATTATGTTTTGCTTCCGCTTTATTCCACGGTGAACACTTTCAGGGAGTTCGTGTGTTCCGTGATGGGCATACCGGCAACAATCACGACACGGTCGCCGCGCACAACAAGATCATTCTGTCTGGCGCAATCAATGGCGTGACGGAACAGGCGGTCATTGTCTGCCTGATTGAGCGCAAGCACGGGTTCAACGCCCCAAGACAGAGCCAATTGATGGAAGGTTTTGTCTTCGGGTGTTGCCGCCACAATGCCCTCTGCCGGACGGAACTTGGACACACGGCGGGCAGTACGTCCCGTTTTTGTGACAACAAGAATGGCTTTTGCATTCATATCCCTTGCGGTGGTGCAGGCGGCATCGCAGATGGCGTTGCTGATGTCGGTGAAATCAATTTCGTGCTTCAAGCCGCGGAAAACATTGAGTTCCGCCGCTTCTTTGTCGGCCTGACGGACGATCTTTGCCATATAATTGACCACGTGTGCGGGATCAAATCCCATTGCGGTCTCTCCGCTGAGCATAACGGCAGACGTGCCGTCAAATACGGCATTGGCAACGTCGCTGATCTCGGCACGGGTGGGCATGGGGCTTTCGATCATGGATTCGAGCATCTGCGTAGCGGTGATGACCATTTTTCCCGACTGATAGCACTTGCGGATAAAACGCTTCTGAATGCCGGGCAGTTTTTCAAAATCAACTTCCACACCCATGTCGCCGCGGGCAACCATGATGCCGTCGGCTTCACGCAGAATTTCATCAAAATTGTTGACACCTTCGATGTTTTCGATCTTGGCAATGATGCGGATGGAATGACCGCCGTGATAATCCAGCAATTTACGCAGAGCGATCACGTCGTCGGCACGGCGCACAAAGGACGCGGCAACAAAATCGACGTCCTTTTCGATGCCGAACAGAATGTCCTGCTTATCCTGCTCACTGATATAGGGCATATCAAGGCTGACCATCGGCACGTTGATGCTCTTACGCGAACGCAGTTCACCGCCGGCAATGACGGTACAGTAAATTTCGGTCTCCTCGGTTTTTTCAACACGCAGTTGAATCTTACCGTCGTCAATGAGAATGCGGTAACCTTCTTTCATCTGACGGGGCAGGTCTGCATACGTGATGGAAACGATCTCACTTGTTCCTTCCACGTCACGGGTGGTAAGCACGAAAGGTGCACCGTTTTCAAGTTCCACGCAACCGTCTTTTACAAGGCGAATGCGAATTTCCGGACCTTTGGTATCCAGCAAGACAGCGGCGGGAACGCCCAGACGGTCACGCACTTTGCGGAAACGGTCGATCATCTCCCCGTGCTGTTCATGACTGCCGTGGGAAAAGTTCAAGCGGGCGACGTTCATGCCGTTTTTGAGCATGGCTTCCATGACGGCTTCACTGCTGCTGGCAGGGCCGAGTGTACATACGATTTTTGTTCTGCGCATAAGTATATTTTCTCCTTATTCTTCAACGGACAAACCGATCTTCATCACTTTATTTTATTCATCAAGGCATTTGCCGCATCGTGACGGGCAAAAGCAATGACGTGGTCTTCATTTTCAAACACATAATTCGCACCGGGCATGGTGATCACCCTACCGTCGGTTTTTTTGACACCGAGTATATTCAACCCGTAGACATTGCGCATATCCAGTTCTCTGACCGTTTTTCCGATCCAGGTATGCATGATGGGCATTTCGTAAACACCTGCATTCTCGCAGATGCTGAAATAATCATACAAATGATTGGCACTGTAGCGCACAGCCAATTTTGCCGCCAGTTCGCGTTCGGGATTCCACACTTCATCTGCTCCGTTGCGAAGCAGAAACTTTTCCTGAATTTCACTGCCGCATTTGCTGACAACGTGTTTTGCGCCCAGTTCCTTGAGAAGCAGTGTCACTTCCAGACTGCTTTGAAACTGCTCGCCCATGCACACGAAGCAGACGTCAAAATCCTCCACACCGAGCGAACGCAACACGTCTTCACGGCGGCAATCACCGATCTGCGCTTCATCGGCAAAGGGTATTGCCTGCTGTACTTTTTCTTCATCACGGTCGATCACCATGACTTCGTCACCGAGTTCGTGAAATTTGCGGGCCAATTGCGTACCGAAACGGCCGAGCCCGACAATGAGTATTGATTTCATGCTATTCTCCGTTCTGTATACGGGGTGTCGCTTCTACGATTACCCCACCAATACGTCCTCCTGCGGCATTACGACCGCCGAGGGCATTTTCTTTTCCGTAAAAATGAGCAAAAACGACATACTGCCCACACGTCCGCAAAACATCAAAGCCGCCAAAATAAACTGACAGGCAGGCAACAGCGTTTCGCCCAATGTATACACTGAAAGTCCCACCGTTTCGATAGCGGAAATGACAGCAAATGCGGTCTCACTCAGCGGCAACTCGGGCTGTATGCACAGTATGGCGATCAGTGCCGTTATAATGATCGACAGGTTCACGACCACCACTGTGACAGCCTTTTTGACCGCATCCTCGGGCAAACGTCTGCCGAATACGTTGCGGCTGCCGGAATTATTGAGATTGGCTCTTGCAGAGATCAACAGCACCGCCACCGTGACGGTTTTGATACCGCCCGCCGTGGAACCGGGAGAACCGCCGACGAGCATCAAAAGATCCGTAACCAGAATGCCCGCAGGCGACATTTTCGTAAGATCGACGCTGTTCATGCCCGCCGTGCGCGGTGTCATGGCACAAAATACGGCATTGACGAAACGATCTCCGATGTGCATTCCCTGCATACTTGCGTTCTTTTCACTGATGAAGAACAGCACCGTTCCTGCGATCAACAAAAACGCGGTTGCTGTGATTGCCACCTTTGCGTGCAGAGAGTATTTTTTGAAGTTTCCTTTGTTTTCATAGATATCCTGCCAGACGAAAAATCCGATGCCGCCGATGATGACCAAGGCAGAGATCGTCAACAGAACAAGCGGATTTGCGGAATAGCCGGTCACGGACGCATACGGTCCGTATGCGGTTCCGAACAGGTCAAATCCCGCGTTGCAGAATGCGGAAACGGAATGAAACACAGCATACCATATCCCTTTTGCACCGAACTGCGGCACGAACACCGTTGCCAGCAACAACGCGCCGCAACCTTCAACGATTGCCGTACCCAACAGCAAAAAACGAAACAGTCGGCTCACGCCGCCGAGTTTTGCGGCATTGACACTGTCGCGCAACAGTCCTCTTGCACGCAGACTCATCCGCTTGCCGCTGACCATTGAAAAAAGGGCAAAAAAGGACATAAAGCCCAATCCGCCGATCTGAATCAGACAAAGAATGACTGCCTGCCCGAATGCAGACCATGCACTTGCCGTATCCACGACCACAAGGCCCGTCACACAGGTGGCGGAGGTTGCCGTGAACAGTGCTTCCCGAAAAGAAGCACCCTGCGCATCGGCACTTGCAACGGGCAACATAAGCAAGAGCGTTCCGACGGTTATAATGAGCGCATAGCCGCCTGCGATCAGACGGGTGCAACTCATATTTTTGAGATCAAACAGACGTTTTTTCATGCCTTATCCCATGAACGCGGTTTTTGTCAGATTCATAACTCCTTGCATGAACCAATCGTAAAAGCCGACAATATCCATCAATGTAATATAACAGAAATAAACGCAGGCAACCAGCACGGACGGTGCACACAGAACGAGCGCGCCCTTGTGCGGCATAAAACGGTATTTGCCCGGGTTCAACCTGAAAAATCTGCGGTTGCGGCACGCATACAAAACAGCACAAACCACACCGAACAGCATCAGTGCAACCATGGCCCCACTGACAAACGCATAGCCTGCCGCTTCGCCGTAGGCTTGTCCGATGATGGATTGCAACGCGGAAATGAGGTTGTTACCGAAGTGAATGGCAATGCCTACCCACATCGTACCCGATGCCACCGTACAATATCCCAACAGAATGCCGACCATGAAAGCAAAGGGCACCTGCACAAGGTTGCCGTGCATGAGTCCGAACAGGAACGAACTCATCAAGATCGCAAACCAATCACCGTAACGGCGCAGAGATTGCATGATCACGCCGCGATAGGCAAATTCCTCGAACAAGGCGGGCAAAACCGCGTAACCGAGAATCTGCATTCCCACCGAAAACGCACCCGTCTGCGTTTCGGGCGGCGTATAGTTTGCCACATAGGATTCAATGCCGAAGGCGGAGGCAAACATGGTCAGGTATGAGGTCAATAAATTGGCGATATAGCAGAAACCGAGACCTATAAACACCAACAGGACCGCATTGTAACTGTCTTTTGCGCCGCCCAACGGAAGTTCATCGATCCGTTTGAATCTGCGCAGAAGAAAATAAACAAAAGCAAAGGGAACAAAAACGCAGAACGCGGTGTTGAGCATATTCATCGCCAAAGCGAACAGTTCATCGTTCATATAACGGTTATAGATCTCCGCGTCCGACGTGAGGAACATGGAAATCAATCCGTTGCCTGCGATGTAGGCCAACAGAGCAATGCCGAACACGGATGCGGTCAGCATAAGTTGCTTTTGTTCTTTTGCGTAAGGTTTCAGCGGTCTGTGTTCACCGTAAACGGCAGAAGCGGAAGTCTGTTCCACCTGCAAATCCTCCTTAAAGACTTAAAAGAACTTTTTTCGGGCGGGTTCGTATGCTCCCCGTCCCCCTTACGTTATCTGCCGCAGCAGAATTTGTATTTTTTACCCGATCCGCAGGGACAAGGCTCGTTTCTGCCAACCTTTACACCTTTGCGTACGGGCTGTTTCTTTTCACTGTCGTCACCGCCGGAAGTGGAGGTGATGCGAACGGTCTGACGACGTTTGACGTCCTCCTCGGAACGGATCTGCGTAGTCAGAAGCATCTGCACGGTCCCCTCGCGGATGCCCGTTGTCATTTCATCGAACATATCGTAACTTTCCATGCGGAACTGCACAACGGGATCACGGTGTGCATAGCCCTGCATACCGATGCTTCTGCGCAGTTGATCCATCGCATCGATGTGATCCATCCAACGCATATCGACGTTGGTAATGAGCACCTTGTGTTCAAGTGCTTTTATCATTTCGTGGCCGTAATTGACGTCCATTTCATCCAGACGGCTGAGTGCCTTTCCGACCAGCCAATCGCTGTAAACGGAGACGGAACGCTTTTCGGGCAGATCATCCTCCCCGATGAGCCATGCATATTTCGTCTGCATTCCCACAAGATTCCATTCTTCGGGGGAATTTTCGGGACGGCAGTAGAATGCCACACCGTCACGCAGGCTTTCTTCGATCATCTTGCGGATGGTGGAGTCGATGTCCACACCGTCAAGCACCTGATTGCGCTGTGCATAAATGAGTTCGCGCTGTTTGTTCATAACATCGTCATACTGCAACACGTTGCGACGGGCGGCAAAGTGGTTGCCTTCCACACGTTTTTGTGCACTTTCGACGGTTTTGGAGAACAGTTTGGCTTCAATGGCCATGCTGTCGTCTGCTTTGACCATTTCAAGCGTGCGCTGAATGCGGTCACCTGCAAAAATGCGAAGCAGATCGTCCTCGGCAGACAGATAGAAACGGCTTTCACCGGGATCGCCCTGACGGCCCGCACGACCGCGCAACTGATTGTCGATGCGGCGTGCTTCATGACGCACGGAACCGATGATAAACAGACCGCCCGCTTTGCGTACGGCTTCGGCTTCCGGTGCCAACTGTTCTTTATATTTTTGTTCAAGTTGTTTGAACATTTCGCGTGCTTGCAGAATATCGGTGTTATCCGTTTCCGCAAAGCCCGTGGCTTCGGAAATGAGTTCTTCCGGATATTCCATGCGGCGCATTTCGGCTTTTGCCATGTATTCGGCATTACCGCCGAGAATAATATCCGTTCCGCGGCCTGCCATGTTGGTGGCAATGGTGACCGCACCCAGACGGCCTGCCTGCGCTACGATCTCGGCTTCGCGTTCATGCTGTTTTGCATTGAGCACTTCATGCTTGATGCCTGCACGTTTGAGGGCCTTGCTGAACAGTTCGCTCTTTTCAATGCTGACCGTACCGACCAACACGGGCTGTCCCTTTTCGTGACAGATGCGGATCTGTTCGATGATGGCGGCAAATTTTGCCTGCTCGGTACGATACATCACGTCGTCCCAATCCTTGCGGATCAGCGGACGGTTGGTCGGAATGGCAATGACGTCCAGAGAATAAATTTCTTCAAATTCTTCCTTTTCGGTCATGGCTGTACCCGTCATACCGGAAAGTTTTGTATACAAACGGAAATAATTCTGGAATGTGATGGTGGCAAGGGTTTTGGATTCCTGACGGACGTTGACGCCTTCTTTGGCTTCAATGGCCTGATGCAGACCTTCGTTGAAACGTCTGCCGGGCATTTTGCGGCCGGTGAATTCATCGACGATGACCACTTCGCCGTTTTCGACCACGTATTCCACGTCGTTGCGCATCACGCCGCGTGCTTTGATGGCCTGATTGATGTGGTGCTGCAAGGTCAGATTTTCGCCGTCCATGAGGTTTTCGATGCCGAAATATTCTTCGGCTTTGCGGATACCGTTTTTGGTAAGGGTTGCAGTCTTTGCCTTTTCATCGACAATATAATCGCAATCGTCATCAATGAGGGTTTCCACATCCGTTTTGGAATCGACTTCAGTGATGCGCTGTACTTTGAGTCTGCGTGCAAATTCATCCGCCAGTTTATAAAGATCGGAGGATTTATCACCGCGACCGGAAATGATAAGCGGTGTTCTTGCTTCGTCGATCAGAATGGAGTCCACTTCGTCCACGATGGCGAAATGGTGACCGCGCTGTACGCGTTCGGAAGCATACAGCACCATATTGTCACGCAAATAGTCAAAGCCCATTTCGTTGTTGGTGCCGTATGTAATATCGGCAGCATAGGCTTCTTTGCGCTGTGCATTGTCAAGATCGTGCACGATCAGTCCCACCGACAGACCGAGAAAACGGTATACTTTACCCATCCATTCCGAGTCACGGCGGGCAAGATAATCGTTGACGGTGACGATGTGAACGCCCTTGCCTTCGAGTGCCGTCAGATAGGCAGGTAATGTAGCGACCAGCGTTTTACCTTCACCTGTTTTCATTTCCGCAATGCGGCCCTGATACAGCACGATACCGCACAAAATCTGCACGGGATAGTGTTTCATATTCAACACACGCCAGGCCGCTTCACGGCAGACGGCGAATGCTTCGGGCAGAATGTCGTCCAACGTTTCACCCTTGGACAGACGGTCTTTGAATTCGCCGGTTTTGGCCCTGAGGGCATCATCACTCAGTTTGGAATATTCTTCTTCATAAGAAAGCACTTTTTCCTGTGTTTTCTTGATTCGTTTGATCTCTCTTGTGGAATAATCGCCGAAAATGGCACTCAGAATTGACATTTTTGCTTATCCTTTCTGGCGGCCGTCCGTCAAAAAAACGGCCTGTGTTATAATCTATTTTACCCTGAAAAATGAATTTATCTTAAAAAAAGGAAATTATTTTGCATTTTCTTTGCAAAAAGATGCCATGGGGCAATCCGCACATTTCGGCTTGCGTGCGGTGCAGACATCTCTGCCGAACAAAACAACGCGATGGCAAAAATCGCCGCTGGTCTGTGGGGTAAGCACTTCACGAAGGGCGAGTTCCACCTTATACGGATCTTTGCCCGCGGCCAATCCCAAACGGTTGGCAATGCGGATCATGTGCGTGTCGCACACGTAAGACGGCTGTCCGTACACATCCCCGAGAATGAGATTTGCCGTTTTTCTGCCCACACCGGGCAAGGCGGTGAGAGCCTCCATGGTGTCGGGTACTTTGCCGTCATGCTCAGCCAGAATGATCTGTGCACTGCGCACGATATCGGAGGCTTTCTGCCGATAAAATCCGCAGGAATGCACCAGTTCCTCCACATCCGTGACGTCTGCCGCCGCAAAATCCTCCACCGTCGGATATTTTGCAAACAGAGCAGGCGTTACAAGGTTGACTCGCGCATCCGTGCACTGTGCGGAAAGACGTACGGCAACCAACAGTTGAAACGCATCCTGCGACACCAGCGAACACAGTGCATCGGGATATAATTCTTCGAGCACCTGTTCGGCTCTTTTTGCGATCTCTTTCTTTTTCATATATACCACCAGTTTAAGATTATACACTTTTTTTTCAGATATTGCAAGAGAAGAACCCAAAAAAAAGGGTTCTTCACGGAAAGTTGGGGGATGCTGCAATTCAATTATGATTTACAAGTTCTAAACGCAAAACGCTAAATGCTAAACGAGTGGAAACAATTTGATTGTTTTATCATTTTTAATTTACGTTTTGCCGTTCTGTTTGACCGATTTTGCTTCAAACGACAGAAAAACTTGCTGTTT
>JAFQKN010000129.1 GCA_017396895.1 Clostridia bacterium | reverse complement strand
TGCAGGGTTCCGGTACAGAAGCATGCATGACAGCGGTTCGTGTTGCCCGTCTTGCAACCGGTAAAAAGAACATTATCAAAATGGGCGGTGCCTACCACGGTTGGTCTGACCAGCTCGGCTACGGCATTCGTGTTCCCGGCTCCAAATTCACACAGGCAAACGGCGTTCCGCTTTACCTGTTCAAGCATACGCAGGAATTCTTCCCCAACGACCTTGAAGACCTCGAAAGAAAACTCAGAGCAAACCAGTTCAGAGGCGGCACTGCTGCTGTCTTTATTGAACCGGTCGGTCCCGAAAGCGGCACCACTCCTCTTGATTTCGACTTCAACAAAGGCGTTGAAAGACTTTGCCGCAAATACGGCGCATTGCTGATCTTCGATGAAGTTGTAACCGGTTTCCGTATCGGTATGTCCGGTGCACAGGGCTACTTCGGCGTATCCCCCGACCTTACCATTTTCGGCAAGGTCATCGCAGGCGGCTATCCGGGCGCAGGCGGCGTCGGCGGCAAGAAGGAATACATGAAGTACCTCGGCGCAGGTCTTGATGATTCCGGCATGAAGATCAAAAAGGCTTTCACCGGCGGCACACTGACCGCCAATCCGCTTTCCTGCTGTGCAGGTTACTACACCCTCGAAGAAATCGACCGCACCAATGCTTGCCAGAAGGCAGGTCAGATGGGCGACCGTCTTACCAAGGGCCTGCAGGAACTCATCCGCAAATACAACCTTCCGTTCGTTGCTTACAACGAAGGCTCCATCTGCCATCTTGAAACCGTCGGCACCATGCACTTCTCCATCAACTGGAAGAAGCCGTGGACGATCCCCGGTGTCATCAAGGCTACGGATGCACGCAAGGCAGAAATGACACACATGGGTGCTGCTTACATGGCAGAAGGTCTTGTCACCCTTGCAGGCAGCAGACTGTATACCAGTGCCGCTTACACTCCCGAACTGATCGACGAAGCACTGACCAGATTCGACAAGGTCTTTGCTACGGTTGAACTTCTCGACAAATAAGAGGTTAAGAAATGGATATTCTCGAAGCAAAATTGGCTGTCATTGAGGCAGGTAAACAACTCGTCAAGTGCGGACTCATTGCCCGCACTTGGGGAAATGTCAGTTGCCGTGTCAGCGATACACATTTTGTGATTACACCCAGCGGACGTGAATACAACGCACTGACTCCCGATGAGATCGTGCTTGTCAGCATTGCCGATTGCACCTATGACGGTGAGATCAAACCCTCCTCCGAAAAAGGCATTCACGCTTCTTGCTACCGTCTGCGTCCGAATTGCAATTTCGTCATTCATACACACCAGTTGTATGCATCCATGGCAGGCATTGCAGGTCTTGACGTTCCGGTCAAAGACGAAAAAAGCGCAGCCATTCTCGGTTCTGCAATTCCTGCGGCCGCTTACGGTCTGCCCGGAACAGGCAAACTGAAAAAAGGTGTCAGCGATGCCATTGCACGTTCGGATGCCAACGCCGCATTGATGTTGCATCACGGTGCCGTATGTTTGGGAACAGACATGGAAAACGCTTTCTGCGTTGCGCAGGAACTGGAAGTTGTCTGCAAACAGATGTTGCTTGAACGCTACGAACAGAAAACGGGCAACGTGGCAGACGGTTTCGCATCGTTGAGCCGTTATATCGCAGATACCCTCAAGGGCGATGCGCTCACGGCACCCGAATTTGCGGCCTACGTTTCTGAACGTGAAGGCTCAACCATGCTGATGACTCCCGCTGAAGGCGGCGACAGCGTTCGTATCCGTCTGAGTGACGGCACTCCGTTTGACACGGCGGTTCAATATCCGTCCTCGGCTGAATTGCACCTTGCTGTGTACAACAACCGTGATGACGTAAACTGCATCATCCACAACAAACAGGAGGACGTCGTTGCCGTTTCTTCGATCGGAAAAACCGTCCGTCCGTTTTTGGATGACTTTGCACAGATCGTCGGCGTCACCGCACGAAATGCAACTTTTGATCCGAGCAACGGACAGAAAACGGCTAAAAAAGCAGTCAAAAAACTCAAAGGACGCAACGCTGTTCTGCTCAAAGACAACGGTGCGCTGTGTGCAGGCTCCGATATGAGTGATGCACAGGCAATTGAAATGGTTGCCGAAAAAGGTTGTCAATCCTTTGTTGCGGCACATATGCTTGACAAAGGCAAAGCAACCATCAAAGGATATGAATGCGCTTTGATGCGTCTTGTTTATAAGATGAAGTATTCAAAGCAGGCAAAGAAATAATTTTTTTTACACCGCAGGAATCGCAAGTTACGGCTTCCTGCGATGTATTACGGGGAGAGAAAACAGAATATGGCAGAAGGAAGAAAAGCAGAGTACAAAAATGCAATCCGGTCACGCCAACTGATTAAAAACGCGTATGTTGCACTGTTGAACGAGAAAAACGTCAACAAAATCACCGTCACGGATATCATCACCAGAGCCGGTATCTCACGCGGCACTTTCTATGCACACTATGCAGATGTTCACGACCTGTATTGCAAATTGGAAAATGATGCGATCGCAACGATTCTTCGCGTGATCGAACAGACAGGTGTCTTCAATTTTTATGAAAGTCCCTTCCCCACCTTGGAAAGCAATTTGCGAATTATCGAAAAAAACAAAGAGTATTACAAACTCTTGCTTTCCTCGTGTGTCGGAAACGAGTTCATTCAAAAATTGAGCGATGACTTCGCAACCCGTTTTGTTCCGCAACTTTTGGAGCATTTTCCGATTTGCGATCCGGAGGTCGTTCGCAGTTACATTTGCTTTGTTGCAAGCGGCATCCGAGGAATGATCTTCCGTTGGTTGGACGGAACATTGGACATTTCGGCAGTTCAGTGCGCACAGTTAATGAGCAATATGCTCATTGGCGCAAGACCTGAAGAAATGCAAATCCGGTAAAGCATTGTTGTAATCTGTCGGCACATTACATAATAAAAAAAAGAGAACTGAAAAAGAACGAAAGTTTTTTTGCAGTTCTCTCTTTTTTTGTTTTCACCCAAAGACGCAAGAGGCTGCAATTCAATTATGATTTATTGGCATTGCACAGACCGACCGCATCCACCCCTTGTCGCCCCTGAAAGGGGAGATGGACAGATTATCATATGAAATGCAACACCTAAAAAAGATAGAGACATCATAGCCTCCATCGTGTAAAATGTAAGTGACCAAACAAACTCTTACAAGGAGGAAACTATGAT
>JAFQKN010000128.1 GCA_017396895.1 Clostridia bacterium | reverse complement strand
GAATACGTCGGCTTCTGGTCGGCCTGTTTCCTCATCATGCACCACTATAAACTGCCGTATCTGACATTCTCCATCATCGGGATCATCAATATGCCGCTGGGTTATGTTTCGGCTTTGATTTGGTGGTTTGTTTGTGACAACCTCGGTTTTCTTCCGAAAAAAACGTCCCGAAAACTGTATCTTGTCTATTCTCTGATGGCACTCTTCGGAATATCAACCCTTCTGTTTGACTACTCCTCTCTGTTTGACTCAACAAGCAGATTCATCATTTATCTCAACGGTCTGGAAGGTATGAATGCGACTGCCTGCTTCAAGGTGTTCGGCACGCACTTCCTGTATACGGGTTGGGTCGGCGCAAGAAATATGTTCTGGCGCAAAAGACTCGTTCCGAAATTCGGCAGATACAAATACTCCCTTTACTGCGACGTGGTGCCTAAATGCATCATGGTGATCCTCGTCGGCTGGCTTCCCGTTTACAACATTCCCGACGTTGCAACGCGTGTGTGGGTGGCAAACCTCATGTTTGCCTGTTACAATGTTTTCGGCTTCGGTGACTGTCTGGGGGCTTGCACCAACAACATCAGTCCCAACTTGCAGGAACGCATCTGGATCCGCAGTTATCCGCTGAAACTTTCCCACATTTTCCATTCCATTCTTGCAATCATTCTGCCCGTTATCATCGGTGCATTGCGTTACGAATGGGCGGATATCAATATGTATCGCTATGTAATACCCATTACCTTTATTTCCTTTGCGGCCATCACCATGCTGCTTGCCGGCCGCATCAAGGAAAGAATTCCGCAGCCGCCGCTTGAAAAAAAGGTGCAGATCAAATTCTGGGACGGGCTGTTCGGCGTTTTGAAAAACAAATATCTGCTCATCAACAATATCGTAGGACTCATTGACTCTCTTGGCAACGGTATGCTGCCCTTTGCAACCATTCTGTATTTCTACACTTTCCGACTCAGCGGTCTGCCGTACAGCCTGATCGTAGCACTCATTTCCTTTGCAGGCACACCACCTGATCTGCTGTCTCCCTATTTTCTCAAACGATTCTCCTACAAACAGATCATGATCTTCTTCCAGCTCTCGCGTGCAGTGGGTAATGCGATCATTGCCGCCGCCATGTGGTTCTGCGGTGACAATCTTGTGCTTTGCGGCACGATCTGCATTGTCGTGCTGATCTTCATGGAAATGACATCCACCGTTCCGAAAACGGCAGGTCACGACATGAACGTAAGAATCGGTGACTATCAGATGTATCTGACCGGCGAACGCCTTGAAAGTTATTCCGGTATTTTCGGTTGGTTCACAGGCCCGATCACCAATTTTGTCGGCATGATCATTCCGCTTTTACTGCTCAAATACGGTTTCAACAGCAACTGGGACGTTTTGTTTGTGGATGCGTCCAGACGAAACATCATCGTCATTCCCCTGATCGTGGATGCCATCGGTTTCTTCCTGATGACCATTCCCTACCTGTTCTGGGATTACGACAGCAAAAAGCAGAACATGGTCATGGAAGTGCTCAAACGCCGTGCGGAAGTAACCGCCAAGCAAGCCGAAGCCGAAGGTGTTTCCACCGACGGCAGTTATCTGGGTTAAGGAGGTGCGTGTAAAATGAGTAAAAAAGCGAAAAAACAGATCGCTCCCGAAGAACCCATTGTTCTTGATATTCCCGAAGACCAGATCTGGACGTACCGAGTCGAGGGCCTTGCCGCACCAAGTATCGGAAAAACCCCGAAACACTATTCGCTCAAAAAAGTGATTCTTGCACTTGTGATCGTGGTGGCGGTTTCACTCTCCTGCTATTTCAGCATCCGCACCGTGCAGAAAGATACGCTTGAATACACCGCCCATTGGGACGAGGGATTTGAACTTTCCAAATTCAGCAACACGGGCTTTATTACGGAACTGGATATTGACTATTACAGCACAATTGTATATGATTCGGAAAATCCCGATGTCAATACCAATTTCACGTTCGTAAAAGACGAAAGCAAACCCGTCTTATCCATCCGTGAATATGCTTTCAACTGCGACGAAAAACTCAAGGTCATCAACATCGGTGCAACCGTTACATCCATTGATGCAAAATCGTTCTATTCCTGCTGGGCACTCGAGCGCATTGAAGTGGATGAAAACAATCCCAACTATTGCGATATTGACGGTGTTCTTTACAACAAAGATCTGACCGAGATCATCTGCTATCCGATCAATCACGACTACTATCTGAGCAACAAGTTCGGTTACAGCCAGTATGACGAAAACAACAACTGGCACGAGCCCGAAGGCGAAGAATACGATGCCTACAAACTTGCCGTTTGCAACTACGTTCTGCCGTCTACGGTCACAAAGATCGGCGATCTTGCATTCAACTACGCATTCATCAAAGAACTGTATGTGCCCGAAGGACTCAAGACCATCGGTACGCTCGGTCTGTTTGAAATGACTTCTTTGGAACATATCTACACCTATAAAACGGAAAGTGAAGTCATGAATACTGCTTTCACAAGCCGTGATGATTTAGGTGAAGTGTATCTGTCCTTACCCGAAGGACTTGAATACATCGGCTCGGATGCATTCAGTTACAACCAGTCCATGACCTATATATACATTCCCGAAAGCGTTACCTACATCGGTCACCATGCATTCTGGGACACCTGTTTTGAACGCGACGGTGAACTGCAGGCCATCACTGAAATCAATGTTGCAAGAAGCGAAGACAGGTTCGGTGAAGTACACACCGGCGACCAATGGCGTCCCGTTTATGAGTTCATGCTGTTCTTCAAGAGCATCCCCGTAAACTACCAAGCGGAAAGACAGGCACTCAACTGAATTTAAGGCAAAAGAAAAGGCTTGCTGACCTGAACGGTTGGCAAGCTTTTTTTGTTCGTCACGAAAAATTAAGGGAATGCTAATTGGCAAATCGGAGTTTGCAGGGATGTCGTGGAGTCAATCATGGGGACGGCTTCTGCGATTACCGAAACAGTTTTTTAACGGCAATCGCATGAACTGTCCTCTAATTTACGACACACGCAGAGCAGTTTGTATAAAATATTCCGCCAATCACGTGGACAGTTCATGTGATTGACCTTTTTAATTCTTGTATGGTCAATCACAGAAGCTGTCCCCATGATTGGCTGTATTCTGCAAAAACTACCTTTTTCTTAAGCTAACGACATTGCCCTTTCAGGGGCGACAAGGGGGGAAGATGTGCAAACAGCCCGACAAACCGCAATTTGAGTACTTAGCATCACGTATTTTCGGCACGGTGGATCTGCGACAACCGCATCCGTTCAAAAATTTACCGCGCACGAAAAACGCTCCGTGTGCGGTTGCAGTGGCTACGCCTGTTGGGGTCATCTGATCTTATTAATTGACAAACAGAAAACTGTCGCTTTTATCACGGAATGATTCGTTGACGAACACAGTTTTTGTCAAAAGCCAGTGAATATTCTTGTCGAATGCAATTTCTTCCCTATCGATTGTTAATATTGCTATTAAATCAAAACTTCCAAATGCTTTATATAAATATTTCTCGTGTTCTTAATATCATTAAAATCTCTTAAATCTTTAATGGAAGACGGTCGGAATTTGATTTTGCTGCCTTCTTTCAGTTCTTTATACAACGAACTGTCAAATAACAACCAATGAGTTTCATCTGATTTATAAGGTTGATTCACAGGTAATAACCCATTGATTCGTACACATCTGAAACGGGTATTCCCGGTATATCTTTCTTCCAATACAGTTGTTACGTAATATCCGTCCGATGTTTTTTGCAACACATTATTGTTTTCTTTTTGTTTTAATCTCTCGATTTCAGTCAGTGCCGACGCAACTGCATCTTCAACAAAAGCATTGAGCGCAACCGGAGAAACATCATCACTCGCAAACAGTTCTTTAACTTTTTCTGCTAAAAACAACAAATCATTTCGTTCAATTAATCTTCTGATTTTATGTTCATTATTGAGAAATCCCTGCATATTCTTTTCAGTTACATCAGAAAGTGCGAAAATCACCTTTGTTGTATCTAAATACCATATAATTCCCGCTTCATTTTGACAATATGCACTTTCATAATACGAAGAAGACAGCAATACGATATTCAACACGCTGTTTTTAATATTCTCCTTGACTTCTTTTGCTATTTCAAAAGCAACATCATTTCCGGGTAAAGAAGATACGAAAATATTTTCATGTGCTACGCCGCAATTCATCAGAAAACGCTCTAATATTTTAGCAAATCCGGAATCGGATGTTCTGTGGCTGATAAATACCCGCTTCCTTTCTTGCTCGGTATTCTGTACCAACACTTCCCCTTTATTTACGGAGTGCTGCTTTTCACTTTCCAGTATTACAAAATACTTTAATTTTGCCAGCACCGTTTTCAGATCAAACAGTGCATCTTGAGACTTCCAGCTTATAATTTGGTTCAAATCGGGAAATTCATTATTAAAAACGTGGCAAATCTCCTTTAAATATGTATAAATAGTGTCAACATACCATTCCGAATTGAAATTCTCTACGTTAGCATATTCAATAATAAGATTTTCAAGCTTGTCTATATATGTTTTAACAAAACCGATTCTGCTCTCCATATCAGTTCACCTCATATTACAATTTACCAAATCATAAAAAACTTGTCAATCTTTTATTCGGTCAGGGCTTGATACATCTTCATCAGTTCCGCTACGCATTCACTTTCGGTATTGAGTTTACCCCAAAATCCGTATGCCTGCATGACGGCACGATCATTTGCTTTGTGAGCCTGCAAGAGTTTCGGGAACATATACATTTTTTCGCCGTACATATCTGCTAAACTACAATCTGCATACAATGCACGCGCGTCTAAAATTGCTTGTGCCGTCTGTTCAATTCTTGCTTTTTGCTCTTCGGTAGGGTTACACCAAGGGAAATTGTTAT
>JAFQKN010000127.1 GCA_017396895.1 Clostridia bacterium | reverse complement strand
CATTTTTAATTTACGTTTTGCCGTTCTGTTTGACCGATTTTGCTTCAAACGACAGAAAAACTTGCTGTTTCGGTCGTTTAGCGTTTAGCACTTAGAACTTAGCACTTAAATTATGATTTATACACATAAATCATAATTTAATTTTCTTACTGTCACGGACAAAAAGCCTCCCGAATACGCTGTAATAAATAGCGTATTCGGGAGGTTATTTTTTTGAAAACTCAGATTATTGCACCTTCGTTTTTTCTCGGAGCGAATACCTCGGAAGGTTTTTACGGATTGACAGGCGAATGGTTGCGGCAACAGGATGACGTGCGTCTGTTTTTAATCAAAGGCGGCCCCGGCACGGGAAAATCCACGCTGATGAAAGCCGTCTGCGCAAAGGCATTGCAGAAAGATGTACCCTTTGAACGTATTTTCTGTTCTTCCGATCCGTCAAGTCTTGACGGGGTGCTGTTACCGACCTTGCACGCGGCTGTGCTGGATGCCACGCCGCCGCATCCGTGTGAACTGAAATATCCGGGTGTTTGCGGCAGGCTTTTGGATATGGGGCAGTGCTGGGACGAACGTGTTTTGCGGCAACATCAGGATGAGATCCTGCAACTGAGCCGTGCCAACAGTGCCGCGCATACAGCCTGTCAGCGATTCCTGCGTGCGGCAGGACGTCTGCATTCCGAAAATATGCAGTTTGCACTGGAAAACACGGATCTTTTGCGCGTGATCCGTCTTGCCAAGCGGATGTGCGCGCGACTTCTGCCCGAAAAAGAGACGAACGGGACCGTTGAACGCCGTTTTTTGAGTGCGTGCACCCCCAAAGGGGAAGTGTTTTTCTATGATACATTGATCGACCTGTGTCCGCACGTCATTGCGGTAGAGGATGAGGACGGTGCGGTCAGCGCGGCATTTATGCAGACCGTACTCATGGAAGCGGCAGACCGCGGTCTTTCGGTGATCGCCTGTCCGTGCATCCTGCGTCCGGACGCAACGCCCGAACATATTTTGTTGCCCGAACTGCAACTGGCATTCGTGACGTCCGACCGTCATCATCCCGCACCCGACTGTGCGCAAAAACACATCCGCAGTGAACGGTTTACCGATCACGAAAAAATGCGCGCACAAAAAAACCGCTGTTCTTTCTGTCGCAGGGCGCAGGATGAATTGCTCAGCGGTGCGGTCGAAAAACTCGAACAGGCTAAAGAACTGCATGACCGTCTGGAAGCACATTACATTGCCGCCATGGATTTCGGAAAAGCGGAAAAAATAAAAGTTGAATTGTTGGAGGAATTGTTTGGTTTTGATGAATAAATATTTAGTTTTTGCTAATTTTTATTCAATTTATGATGCCGCCGCCCAAAACGGTGTCTCCGTCATAAAAAACAGCGGATTGACCGGGTGACGGAGATAACTGCGGTGTTTCAAAAACAATGTGCGCTTGGGGGCCGTTTATGCTGATTTGTGCATCGGCAGGTCTTGCCGTGGAACGGATCTTGACCTGTGCGCGGAATTCGTTTGCGGACGGTGTGATGCCGCACCACGTCAGAGATGATACGGTGATCTCGCTGGCAAACCGTTCTTCCGCCGTGCAAAGAATCACCGTGTTGTCGTTCGGACAGACGGTTTTGACGTACATGGGCTTGCCGAAAGCCCCAAGCCCCTTGCGTTGCCCTGCGGTGTAGTGGATGATGCCCCTGTGTGTACCGATGCGGTTGCCGTGAATGTCTAAAAATGCACCTTCTTTGCATTCAATGCCGGGGAGCGAGGCAATAAAACCTGCGTAATCACCGTCAGGCAAAAAACAGATCTCCTGGCTGTCTTTGGCACTTGCCGCGTCAAAGCCCGCCTGCGCGGCAATGGCGCGTATATCGGCTTTGTCCGTGTGTTCCCCCAAAGGGAAGTACAGCCTTTTGAGTTGTTCTGCGGTCAGACGGTACAGAAAATAACTCTGGTCTTTTTTGCTCGGAGAACACAAAAGCCGCGCAGTGTTGCGGTCTATTCGCGCATAATGTCCCGTTGCAACGGCTTGTATGCCGTTTTCGTCCGCAATACGGCAAAGTGAAGCGATCTTGACGGCAGGATTGCACGCCACGCACGGATTCGGTGTTCTGCCGCAGGCATAAGCGTTTGCAAAGGGATCGATCACGGCGGATTTGAAAAGCGCTCTGCAATCGGATACGATCAATTCTATGCCCAGTGTGTGCGCCGCCTGTTTTGCACGTTGCACTTCCGCCCCGTCGGGAGCAGATTGCGGCGTCAGCAACAGACAGCAACCGACCACGTCAAATCCGTCTTGTTGCAGTATTTTTGCGGCCGCACATGAATCAACGCCGCCACTCATTCCTAACAGTATTTTCATACGCACCTCAAAATGATCGTGAATTTTGGTTATATAATAACTCAAACAAGCATATAATTACAAGGGTAATGCAAAAAAAACCGGTTTTTTATGCGTTTTTTCTTTTTTTCCCTTGCATTTTTTTACAGCAAGGTTTATAATGATCTTGTATATTGAGGTTATCTGCGCGTAAATAGGAGGAGAAACGCTGTGAGCGGAGATTTGCATTGCCATACGAGGCTGTCTGACGGTTCCATGGGAATCGAAGATTTGATTGTGTTGGCGCAGAAAAAAGGTATTGAAACAATTGCTATTACGGACCATGACTGCCTTGCAGGAACGGTCAGAGGAAAAATCATAGGGGAGAGAATGGGCATCCGCGTCATTCCCGGCGTGGAACTGTCCGCAACGGACAGCCAAACCGGCCGTGTTGCGCATCTTTTGTGCTATCTGCCCGATGCCCCCGACCGTCTGGAGGGACTTTGCCGTAAAAACCAGGTGGCAAGAAAAAGAGCCGCACAGTACATGATGCTCAAGGCGGGCGCAAAATATCCCGTCAGCAACGAGCTGATCGTCAAGTGTGCATCCGGTTCCACCAATATTTATAAGCAGCATATCATGCACGCAATGATGGAATGCGGGTACGCCAATGAAATTTACGGTGAGATCTACGAAAAACTGTTTTTACCCGAAAGCCCGGATTATATTTATGTCAAACCCACGTTTGCGCCGGTGGAAGAAGTGCTTACGAGCATTCACGATGCAGGCGGCATTGCCGTGTTGGCACATCCGGCATTGTATGACAGTTTCGATCTGCTTGAACGTCTGATCCCCATGGGGCTTAACGGTGTGGAAGTCTGGCATCCGTCTGCCTCCAAGGAAGTGACGGATCGATTGATCGCCATCGCAAAGAAGAATAAACTGCTCATGACCGGCGGCAGTGATTTTCACGGTATGTACGGCGTCAAGGGTACGTCGTTGGGTGCTTACGTGACGCCCAAAACGCAGTTGAATGAACTGGTCGGCTATAAATCGCGCCAGAAACGTCTTGCAAAAAAAGCGGCCGAAAGTGCCGCGCAGACCGCCGCATTGGAAGCACAGGCAGCGGCAGAATAAAATTTGATTCAAAAATAAATCCGGAGGGAGAAGTATGAAAGAACATCTGTTTGATGACAGCGATATGAAGATCGTCGGGACTGCCGACCATTGTGCCGATACATTTGATACGATCTCCTTTCTGGAAGAATCCCGCAAACAGCACTTCAACGGCAATCTGCAAAAAGCGCGCACATTGGGTTCGGCCATCGTCAGTGCGTTTTCTTACAAAGCCGCACCCGATGAGCAGGTTCTTCTTGCGCAAAAGTGCGGTGTGCAGTTGGATGATACGGCGGTTTTGCAAATGAAGCAGCTTACCGTGTTTGCCGCAGAATACAGCCTTGAAAAGTTTATTCCCACATCTTTATCATCGGTTGCCATCAGCGCCATGTATGATGTTCTGCAGGCGGTGTCACCCGAGTTGTATAAAGCCATGTCGTCTTCCATGGCATTTTCGTATTATCACCTTTGTCTGCGCGAAAAAGGTGATCTTGCAACCAACATCGGCAAACGCTTTGCCGCCCTGTGCGGAAAAAAAGGCGATGCGGCCCTGATCGACTTCGGCAGACAGTTGTTTGAAGTCAACACGGAAGTGTTTCGCCGCGCCGTTGAAGGCTACGCATTCGTTTGATTTTTTTTCAATGCAACATCCTCTTTTTTTTCACAGCATGTGTCGAGTTCTTTTGTGTGCCGTTCTAAAAAACGGCACTGTTTTTTTTATCCAAGCGGACGCTTAAATTTCTTTGTATAATCCTTATAGTGAATTTAATTTAGATACCTTACAAAAAAGCATGGATTTCTCCCGTTCGGTCAGTATTGAAACTGTCGCTTGAAGATTTCTTTGCTTTTTTTGTTTTTCCCAATGGTCTGCAGATAAACAAATTAAAGTCATGGCTATTTCATGCGAAGCAAAAACAGGTACTTTTAAGCCTTTTTTGCTTAAAAATACCTGTTTTGCTTGTTTTTTATTTTTGAGCTGTGCGACTGCAAGCAACAGTACCGTAAGTTATGCTTTTCAGCTTACGGATTCAACCAGATCGATGAACTCACCGATGATGGTGGAGGCGGTCTGCTGTCCCATGGAAACGAGCAGGCACCAAGTGTCGCTTTCGAGTGTGCCGGCTTCGGGATCGTACTGAACGCCGACTACGGTATAATACGGATCGGGTTCAATGTAGCCTGCGGCATCGTTCATAAGGTCGCAAACGATGAGGTCTTCACCGTAGTAGTCACGCAATGCCTTGTAGGGGAATTCGCTGAGTGCGGAGGAGTCAAGCAGAAGTTCGCTCATCAGTTCACCCGGATCCAGGAAGATCTTGACGCTGTCGCCGATTTCCATGTAGCCGATCTCGGTGAATGCAAAGTATTCAAGCGTACGCTTGTCAAATACGAGGGTGTTGCTTGCAATGCCTGTCTTGAGCAGGATCTTTGCTACGTTGTTGTCCAACGGAATAAGAATTTGTTCGTGACGGACGTTGAGCATGGGAAGAACTTTTTCTTCCGTTACGGTTTCGCGGCCTTCATACCAGACAGTGTAATGTTCTTCACCTGCGTGTTCAGCAATGCCCAACAGGTCGCCTGTTGCTTCGTTGAGTGCGATTCTTTCTTCTTCGTTCATGGTCATGGAAAGAGCGATGTAGCCCAGTTCATAGCCGAAACGAACGGCACTCAGGTGGCTTGTGTGGTCCAGACCGTCGCTGGAAAGACCTCTGGAGGAGGTGTTGGTGCCGACGTTGCCCTGAATGAATATGAAGTTGTAACCTGCCTTGTTGCAGACCTTTTCCATGTAGTAGACGAAGTCTGCGGAAAGCTTGGAGTCGATCTGAATGCCGTTGTCGGTGGTCAGATAGTCATAACTTGCCGATTCGGGATGGCAGCCGAATGTTGCGATCAGAGTGGGAGTAACGCTCTTTTTGTAGGGAGCGAATACGAGACGGTACATTTCGGTGTCGCAGGCATAGGGAGGTGTGCGGTCACGAACGTAATCGGCAATGTTTGTACGTGCATAGTACAGATCGCCTTCGGTCATGTTTTCGCAAGCGGTGCGGATGGATTTTGCACTGCTTTCAACGATCTTGGCGAGAAGGTCCTCGTTCACACCGCTCTTGTAGTTTTCAAGATCGCGGAAGGTGTAACGCAGAACATTGTTTGCAAGTGTGGAAATGGGAGCCGTCCATACGCCCTGGGTGTCAATACCGGAATGGGTATGTGTGGCGGTCACATTGATGGAGATGATGCCGTATTTTGCAATTTCTTCCTCGGTGATCGCGGCACGGATCTTGCGGATGTCCGCATTGGAAATACCGATGCAGTCAATGGATGCAAAGATAACGGTACCTCTGCCGTCATTCATGGCAACGGTGCGCACTTTGATGTCTTCCTTGTTGCCGTCTTCATCGGTGTAGACTTCGGTGGTGAACCAATAGGGGATGTAACTGCCGCGGGTGTATTTGTATTCTGCGGTTCCGAAATCATCGGGAAGGATGGATTCGGAAGCATAGCCCAACTGCCAGACGGCATTTTTTGAAACTTCATTGGGTTCAATGAAAGATTCGCTGCCCTTGAAGAAGTTTTCCATGTCTTCGAGATTCACGTCTTCCATCTTCAGGTAATTCGACGATCTGGGAACCAAGTTCGCGATCGTGCCCAACAGGAAATCGTTGATGAATACATTGGCGATCCAACGGATGAATTTTGCGAATGTTTCCATCAACTGTGCACTTGCGGCATCGTCAATGGGGGCTTCGCTGGTTGCAAGGTAGTCTTCAAGAGAAGTGACCTGCACGTCTTCTTCTGCTGTTACGGCACCTGCGCCGACAGCCGTTACCGAAAACAGCAGGCAAAGGGCAAGCACCAAAGCAAGCGTCTTCTTAAAGAGTTTTTTCACAAAAAACCCTCCTTTAAATAATAGTTTTTATAATTATAACACAGGTAATTGTGCAGTGCAAGATGTTTTTACGTTTTGCGGCAGAAACAAGAGGTCTTATTTTTGATTGAGTGTTGTGATTTTGTCACCGAAAAACATTAGCAGTTCCGCAAAAAGATTTTTGATTGCAAAAATCAGTTTGTCAGCACCTTCATATTGCACATTTCGGGTGATGTTCGGTTCTTTGTAAGAAAGATCTACGGACAGGCGGTTATACAGACGAATGACCGCGCTTTTGTCTGCCGTATATGATTTTCCCGCACCGTCGCGACCGTCGAAAGTGGATCGCATGGAGTTAATTGCAGTCATTTCACCGCCGGTGATTTGTAACATACTCATTGTTTTGCTTTGACCGTCACAGCCGAAATTAATCGCAAGGAAGTGACTGTTTTCGGTTTCCGCAAAGCATCTGCCGCCGTAAATGAAACAATTGAGTACAGTTGCCTGTGTATTGTGCAGGCGGATATACGTGCATTCTTTGCGCAGAATGGGATCAAACAGATGGGTGAATACTTTGTCTTCGGTCATCCAGTTTTGCAGTTCGGGGATGTCGGTTGCGGCATAGCCGTTGCGAGGAATGTTATTACCGTTGAACAGACTGCCTTCCAACCACACGTTGGTACAGTTTTCGGCTTTGAACATGGCACTGTAACAGCAACCGATGAGTTTGTCGGAGAAGAAACCGTCGCAGTTTTCGAGTTGAACGGCAACCGATGCGAGATTGACGTTGGAGTTGACAATGTAGCAAGAATCCGCTTTAACGAGAATGGCAGGTTTTGTGGGGTTATAAATGCCGTTTTCACCGTCCGGGTTCGGATTGTTTTTTACGAAAACGGTACGGATGGCGTTTACGCCTGCATTATTTCCGTTAAGTGTTATAAGTGCAGTGTCGTTTTCCTTGTAGCCGTAATAAGCGAGCAACTGCGTACCCTTGACGCTTGATTGCTGATCGCGTGTTGCCACACTGCCGCTACCGCGCAGTTCAACACCTGCCGGTACGGTCAGTGGTGCATCCAGACGGTACATCCCTGCCGGCAGATAGCAGACACCGCCGTCTGTAAGGCTGTCAAGGGCTTGCTGAATTGCCGACGAAGTATCCGTATGTCCTGTGCGATCAGCCTGTACGACCGACAGGTTTTCAATCGGTTTTGTATAGGTTTTGTTATAATCCGGGGCAAAGTCGGAAAGGTCTGTCAGTGTATCATTTATCATGTTGACGGCTTTGACTTTGCCCTGTACGTCGGTGTCGGTCAGCACCAATGCCGCCTTTCCGGGATTGTAGATCGCATATTCACTTCCGTAAATGCTGCCGCGACCGATGGCAATCCCCCAACTTTTTTCACGTGCATTGATTGTTCCTTCGGGGGCATACAAACCATAGGTGCAACGATCAACGTACAGATCATAGAATGTGCCTGAGAAACTGATACGGATACCGTGATCAAACAGCAAGCCGTATTTGCAATCGCTTATATGGATATTTGCGAACTGCGGCCACTCAAGATCGCCGATGCGCAAAGCGGTTGTGTTCTCGCGCGTAAAGGAGGAAAGTTGTGCCCAAGTCGGTGCATTGTAGTCTTTTCCGGCCTGCACCCAATAGGAGGGGGAAATGAAGATATTTTTGTACGTGTCAACATCTGCCGAATTGTAGGTGGAAATGCCCTCGCAAAGCACGGTGGCGTAGAAATTATCCACCGTGAGCATTTCATGGCACTCGTAAATGCCGTTGCGTGTGACGGCACAGGCACCGATGCCGCGATAGGAATTGAGTAGTGTTACATTCACAATACTTTGCAACATATAAGATGCACCGTTTCCGTTGACGTAAAACGTGTAAGGGTAGGGAACGGGGGCGGTGATGCTTTGATTCGGATAATAAACCGTAAGGCCCATGGCACCTGCACTGCCGCCAACGGTGAAAAGTCCGGGGGTGAATGCATCGCTTGACGGAACATCGGCAAGAATCACCGTACCGTAAGCATTTCCGTAAATGGTGGGATTTGCCCAATCGCCGCGGACGGTAACAAAGGGAAGAATGTCAATGTTTCCTGTCAAACGATAGTTGCCCACGGGCAAAAAGACCGTTCCGCCGCCGTTGTTGAAACAATCTTTGATTGCACGGTTGAGAATGGCGGTTACGTCTTCTTTTCCGGTGTTGTCGGCATTGTAAGGGGGTTCGGTCAACACAATATCGGCAACCACGACATCTTCGGTTGGGTAAACTGTTTCAACAATGCGAGGTTGTTGAGTGATTTGTGCCGCAGTGAGAATGCTAAAGCATGAAAGAGTGAGAAGCAGAGAAATGATCAAACTGATAATCTTTTTCATGGTTTGATGTTCCTTTCTGTAATGAATAATGAATAAGGGGATTGTGTCATGTTTCTTGGGCGGAAACCGACACAATCCCTGATAATCAGAATTCAATTTTATCTGCAAAATAGGATTCCAGTTCTGCAATGGGCAGACGGACCTGTTCCATGGTGTCGCGGTCACGGACGGTGACGCAGCCGTCGGTTTCGCTGTCGAAGTCATAGGTGATGCACCACGGTGTGCCGATCTCGTCCTGACGGCGGTAACGCTTGCCGATGGAGCCGGTTTCATCGTAGTCGGTCATGAACTTCTTGGAAAGCATATCGCAGATCTTGCCTGCGCCTTCCGCCAGTTTCTTGGAAAGCGGAAGAACGGCCACTTTGATGGGAGCCACGGCAGGACTCAGGTGCAAAACCACACGGACATCGTTCTTTTCGGGATCGACGATCTCTTCGTCGTAAGCTTCGCAAAGCAGAGCCAGAACCGTTCTGTCCAGACCGTAGGTGGATTCGATGATGTAGGGAACATACTTTTCATTGGTTTCGGGATCGAGGTATTCCATCTTTGCACCCGAATATTCGCTGTGACGCTTGAGGTCGAAGTCGGTGCGGTTGTGGGTGCCGTTGATTTCGCCCCAACCGAACGGGAACAGGAATTCGATGTCACAGGCGGCTTTGGCATAGTGCGCGAGTTTTTCATGGTCGTGGAAACGCAGATGATCTTCCGCAATGCCCAGATCCATGTAGTACTGTCTGCCGTATTCCTTGAAATATTCATACAGATCGGCGTCGGTGCCTTCTTTGCAGAAGGTCTGGAATTCCATCTGTTCGAATTCGATGGTGCGGAAGGTGAAGTTGCCGGGGGTGATCTCGTTGCGGAAAGCCTTGCCGATCTGACCGATGCTGAACGGCAGTTTGGCGCGCATGGAACGCTGTACGTTCAGGAAGTTGACATATTCACCCTGTGCGTTTTCCGGGCGCAGATAAATGACGGATTTGGAGTCGTTGGTAACGCCGCGGAAGGTCTGGAACATGAGGTTGAATTCACGGATGTCCGTGAAATTGCATTTGCCGCAGTTCGGGCAGGGGATGTTGTGCGAAACGATGAAATCATACATTTCGGATTTGCTCATTCCGTCTGCATGGGCTTCGGGATCAAAGGCTTCAATAAGATTGTCGGCTCTGTGACGCATTTTGCATTCCTTGCAATCCAGAAGCGGATCGGAGAAGGATGCGACGTGACCGCTGGCTTCCCATACTCTGGGATGCATGAGAATGTCTGCATCTACTTCAAAACTGCTTCTGCGTTCCTGAATGAAACGCTTGCGCCATGTGTCTTTGACGTTGTTTTTCAGTCTTGTGCCCAAGGGGCCGTAGTCCCATGTATTGGCAAGGCCGCCGTAAATGTCGGAGCCGGGGAATATGAAACCTCTGCCTTTACAAAGGTTAACGATTTTTTCCATTGATTTTTCATTGTTGGGAATCATGGTTTTCCTCCGTATTTTAATATACAATTATTATACCAATTAAAGATACCGCATTTTTTGACTTCTGTCAAGTATGCAGGATTAACTTTATTTTAAGAATGTTGTGTTAAATAAAAAACAGATTGACAAAACTGTTAATCAATCATATAATTAAGAAAATTGCGATGAGAGGATTCATGTTTTTATGAAAAAAGTATTCAGCCTGTTTGTTTGCGTTTGTCTTCTGTTTTGTGTTGCGGCTCCCGTTGCTTTTGCAGCAACGACCTCCACAGGCTATGCGTACGGAGATGTGAGCAAAGACGGTAAAGTTGACGTGTCGGATGCCCGTTTGGTTTTGCGTGCCTCCGTCGGTCTTGAGACCTTTGACGATGAAACCGCCGTTCTTGCCGATGTGGATGTGGACGGTGAAGTTGCCGTTGCCGATGCCCGTTTGATCCTTCGTGCGGCAGTCAATCTTGAAGATGCCTCTACGTTCGGCCTGAACGGTTCTGAGATCTTTTTAAGCGGTCATTTTTCCATGGGTGCTTATATGAACGATACGGATGATATGTATATTGTCCGTGCGCATACGGAAAACACCTCCTATATGGAAGCACGTGTTCCGATTGATCTGGAAGGCACGGGTGAAACCGGAGATCCCGTACGTATCGGTTTTTTGACCACCACTGACGGTGTTTACTGGGTGTTGCCCGATGCGGATGAAAACGGTGTTTATATGCTCTTTAACGATGAAGTCAGCGGTCAACTCGGCATCGGTGATGAGTTCTTCATGGAACTGTTGCCTCCCGGACTCAGCGGAAATGCCGACAATGCAGAACCCGACCGTAAGGAAAAAGTGACGGTAGACGGAAAAGAAATGACTCGTTTGACTTTCAATAATGAAGACGGAACGGCCGTTGCACACGATTTGGACGGAAACAAATTGGTTTACGTGCGCACCTATGATCCCGACGGTGTTGAACTTGCCGCAATGAAAGTGGACTATATTTCTCCGAGCGTTCCCACATATCAGCACTCTGTTCCGTCACAGGAGCAACTGGTCAATATGCTTGCATTCATGCTCAAATTTGCCGAACTTGCAAATATTGATATGAGCGAAATGATGTAAAAACTGCATCAAAAGTAAATAAAAGAACAGGTGTTGTGATGCAATATGCGCACAACACCTGTTTTCATTTTTTAATTTTTATGCGACTTTGCGGCCGTCGGTGATCTTGATCTTGCCCATGAAAGGAACTTTCAGAACGCCGGTGAGAACGTCGTTTTCAATGGTGAAACTCACGTCGACCACTTTGCCGGGGAGCAGAGAAACTTCTGCTTTTGCGGTCACGGTGTTGCCTTCGGTAACAACGTCATAAATTTTGTAGTCGGGCATATCGAAATCTGCGTCGATTTCAATGGTGATATCATACTCACCGTTGTTGTCTGCGATGTTAAGAGTTACATCGCCTCTGTAGAACATGGAATTGACCTTGCAAAGCCATTTGCCGATACCAAGCATAGAAAAACACTCCTTGTTTCTTTTTTTTTCACTATATCATATTCCGCTTATACGGTCAATATCAGTGATGTTAATTTTTTATGACCAAAAAATGACCGTGTCAGACGGATTCATAATATAAAACATTGTTGTCGAAAGCAATACGGATGCGTTGACCGTCATACAGATATGACAGATATGACCGTACCGTGCTGCCCACCAATGCGTGTTGTTCAACGGACATCAAAAGTCCGTGTGCGCTGAATACGGATTGCAGAATTTTATCAAATGTTTGCGGCACTTTGCATAGGTCATACAGAAATTCTGCCGTTTGCAGAATTTTGTCGCGGTTCAATTGCACGAGTGAATCAATGTTTTGTAAAGTCGGCGCGTGTGAGGATACAAATGCATTCGCCTGCAACTGTGCGGCTTTGTCAAGAGACGCCAGACATTGTGCAATGTTGAACTGAAATGTCACACCGTACTTTTGCAAGGTCTGTTCACTGCAAAGGCAATCGGCAAGAAAAACCGTGTTGTCGGGCGTGCGAAATGCGACCATCTCCACGGAATGACCGGGGAGGGGAATGATTTCGATCTCCTGCGGAAAAAGGGGATCCGAAAAGGGGCGCACATCGCTCTCCTGTGCCAGCAGGAACTTGTGTTGCAGATCTTTGTGCGGATTGGCCCCGTACAGCGTGGTGGGTTCTAAATACGTGTGACGGATCAGATCTGTTTCTTTGTCTGCCGCAAAAATCAGACAGTTTGTCTGCTCCTGCAAATATCGGTTGCCGCCGATGTGGTCTGCATGGGCATGGGTGTTGAGGATGGCTTTGACTTCCCACCTCTTTCGCGCAGGATGCGCAGTACCTTTTTTGCATTGTCTTTGTGCGGGCCGCTGTCGATCAGATATGCGTTCTTTTCGTCGGGGGTATATACTCCGATTTTGGACGGCAGATCAAAGTAATACGTTTTTTCGCCCGTCCGGATCAATTCAAACACTTCAGTATTTCCTTTCAAATACAGCCGGAGTACATCACCCCGGCTGTATGTTTGTAATTATTATCTATTTCAGTTCTGCGGAACTGCGTTGAGTATGTCGGATGCGCCTTTGCCGCCCGTTGTTGCAAGCAGGAAGTCGCTGAACACTCTGAGAATATCGGTCAGGATCTTCATAAAGATCTGTTTGAGTTTTTCACCGAAACTCTGTTCGGAGGGGCCGTTTACGATGAAGTCGCGGATTGCATCCAGTTCGTCGTTGCAGGCATACAGTTCTGCAACTTCTTCGGGTGTGCAGGCTGTGTCGTCAAACAGTTCCTGCGTTCTTGCGAGCACTTCCGCCAAACGTGCTTTGGTGTCGGCATCCACGTTTTCGTTATCCAAATACGTTTTCATGGAGTCGATCTTGCTCTGCATATCTCTTGCTCTTCTTGCAGTGTTGAACTGCGGGAAGGTGTCGGGATATGAGTATACATTTTTGAATGCGGGATCGGTCAGCAAACTGACAACGAGTTTCATGACAATGTCGTTGCGTCCGGTCTGCTCATGGTCGCCGTTGTAGAAATAGAAAGTGGTGTCGGGCAGAAGTCCCGTGGATGCGTCAATGAGGTTGTGCGGGTCAATGTGAACGTGGTTTGCGGGATCGGTGCAGGTCACGTTGGTGTTCTGCTGTTTGTAGCCTTCGGGAAGCTGAATGTCAATGCCGATGCCGTATGCGCCCATGGAGGTGGAATCGAGCTGGATGATGCCGTCGGACTGGCACTTGTTCCAGTTGTCGCAGATGGGATACATGGGATGGTTGTAGTTGACGATGTCGAACACCTCAACGCCGCTTTCAACAGCCTTGAGTATGTTGGCATCGCTGTTGAGCTGTGCCTGATAGTAACGGTCGGTCTGCTCGCATATCACGGCATTGTCTGCATCGCTGAGGTAACGCTCACGAAGCTCGGGATAGTATTCACTCGGGATCAAACCCCACAACAGTGTGCAGTTTTCAAGATAATCTTCAACAAGGATATCGACTGCAATGTCAAGCACATCGTTGAGCACTTCTTTGGGGAAGATGCGGATGAGCGCATTGATGAGATAACCGAGCCATTCCTGCTCATCACCGAGAAGAAGCGGGAACATATAGCCGTAAAGGGCTTCGTCGTCGTCAATCAGCCCGTGGTAGTAGATATCACCGATGGTGTAGCTGCCGTCGAGTGCGGGAATGACGTAAACGATGCGGTTCAGGTCATCGAAAATGCCTTTATCCTTGTAGGTTTCAAGCAGTGAGTTGGCAATGGAGCCGCCCTGGCTGATAGGAACGATGTTGACTTTGTCGTAACCGGTTTCCGCTTTGACGGTCTGAATGAGGTTGTAAAGACGTGCAGTGACTTCATCCATGTTTTCAAAAGAGAAATAGGTGAAGAAATACAGTTTGTCTTCGCCTGCGATGTCCTTGTAAGTCGTCAGGGGAATGGTATCGTAGACGTAATGTTTCTGTTCCTGTGTCAGATTGGCAACCGCGGTGTTGAGTTGTTCGGGACGTACGTCATAAACAAAATCACCGTTGTTGTCGCTGACCACTTTACCCAACAGGATGTCGCCCAGCGCATGGCCGAGTGCGTTTGCGAATTCATGGTCCTTGTCACGCTGGGTGAGCAGTGTGGTTGCAAGCGGCAGACCTGCCGTTTCCAGTGCGGTGCCGACAATATCTTCCGTTCCGCTCAGGAAAAACGGGGCTTCCAGTTCTTCACCGTCGGCATTTTTTGCAATTTCACCGTTTTCATCGTACAGTGTTGCGCGGCCTTGGAACAGACCGGGAATGACGATGGACGGATACATTTCTTCTTTTGCCGTTGCTGTGCCCGTCAGTGCGGCAAAGGAGCCGAACAGCATGACGAAGGCAAGTGCAAAGGCAAGCATTTTGCGAAAAGATTTCATAAAAAACCATCCTTTTCATAGTATAATCGTTTTTATTTTACCTTACACATGAAATGATTGCAAGTTAAATTGTTTTTCCGAATGCAAAAAAAAGTCCCCGTTTTTTGGGCAGATTGCTACATTTTTAAGTTTTTTCCTCTTTTTGTTGACGGTGTTGCGTGAATGGAGCTATAATGGTTTTAATAAAAACAGGAGGTTTATTTGTTATGTTGCGTAAATTCACCGCAGAATTCATCGGTACGGCAGTGCTTGTCATGTTCGGTTGCGGCACGGCTGTTATCACCGGTTGCCCGACCGGAGAAGGCTCTTATCTGCTGACCGCATTTGCATTCGGTCTTGTCATTGTTTCTATGGCATACAGAATCGGAAACGTATCGGGGTGTCATATCAATCCTGCCGTTTCGCTGGCGATGCTCCTTTCCAAAAGAATGGAGATCAAAGACTTTTTACTTTACATCGGTGCGCAGATCAGCGGTGCGGTTGCCGGTGCCGGTA
Organism: Clostridia bacterium; assembly: GCA_017396895.1. Taxonomy (GTDB): domain Bacteria; phylum Bacillota; class Clostridia; order Oscillospirales; family Acutalibacteraceae; genus RUG806. The sequence goes on along the minus strand of JAFQKN010000127.1, from coordinate 11,801 downwards.
TTCTTGCCGCTGTAGTGGGCACAAAGAACGGTCTCGGCTGCAACGGCTTGTATGATGAAAATATCATCAAATCCCTCATCATAGAAGTGATTTTGACCTTTGTTTTTGTCATTGCCATCCTCGGTGTGACCAATTACACTTCCAATGCACCGGTGGCGGGGCTTGTGATCGGTCTTACCCTTACGCTTGTGCACATTCTCGGTATCGGTTTCACGGGTACGAGCGTCAATCCTGCCCGTTCGTTCGGCCCGGCACTCGTGCAGGCACTCAGCGGCGACAGTTCCGCCATTGCTGTTGTGTGGGTGTTCATTCTGGCTCCTTTGGCAGGTGCGGCACTTGCGGCTGTGGTTTATAATCTGATTGCCCCCGACAAAAAAATCAGACATAAGGCCAAATAAACAATTAAATTTTCTTTTTTCACAGGAAATTTTCTGCAGACCTTGACAAATGTGTTTTTGTCAACTATAATGTTACTGTTTATAAGTATCGCTGTGGCATACCTATATTCTTAATTTGAGTTTTAGGAGCGTTGTATATGGTACTGTTCTTCATGTCCGATGTCATTGTAGCTTGCGTGATCGCTGCTGCTGTCGGTGCAACGGGTGCTTTCTTCTATCTTCGCAAAAAAGGTGTCATCACCATTTCCAAGGCTGCCGCACAGCCTGTCGATCCTATTGTGATCGGTCTGCGTGATAATGCAACTTTGTTCGGCCAGCTTTACGAAGCAATGTATCTTGTCAGCAAAGGCAGAAGTGCCAAGGTTCACACAAGTTTTGCCGCATGGAATGCTCGTGTGGATGCATTGGATGAAGATTCCGAATTCGTGATTGCTTTCCGCGAAGAATTCGGTGATTATGAAGATTGGAAAGACAAGAAAGCTGTCAAAAAGGCAGGTAAACTTGTTAAGTTTTTCAAAAAAGCAGGCATTGTTCGCAGCAAGGATGCTTCTGTTTTTGCAGAAGACGATTTTGCTGAAAAATACAATGTTGTCGGCGGCGTTGTCGAAGAAGGCGAAGAACTCGACGTTCTGTCTCCGTTCTGGAGTTTTGACGGCGATGTTATCGAAAAAGGCGTTGCCCGCTGATCGATCATCAAACAAAAAAGACGGTTTTTATACCGTCTTTTTTTTCTTGCAATTGAACACAGCTTGTTGTATTATGAAGTTAATCAAAAAGGAAAGGACGATTTTTTATGATTCATGCATTTTGGTCTTTTATTGCGACGGTAGCCACCTTTTTTATGATGATCTACGGTCTGATCGGCGGTATCAACTTCGGAGACACCATCAGCAAGTACAAAGAGAATGTTGCATCCGTGGAAGCGTATTCAAACACGATCGAAACCGCAATTCCGCAGACAGATATTTACGGTCTGATCGAACAGCACTTCGCTTCCGATCTTCCCGCGGGTAAGACCGAAAAGAAAGTGCTCGTACTCGGTTATGACGGCGGACGTGCGGATGCGCTTGCACTTTTGGACGGTGAAACGAATGATTCTGCAATCTCTTATCTGCTTGCAAGCGGCGGTAACGCACAGATCGCATATTGCGGCGGTGTCAATTATCCCACCATCAACAAGCAGGACACATCCACTGCCCCGGGTTGGTGCTCCATTCTGACAGGTGAATGGGCAGATGTGACGGGAGTTACGGGAAACGGTGTGGTAAAGAGCAACGATCATTTGTCTTTGCTTACCACGTTGGTGGAGGACGAAAAAGCCGATTCTTCCGCTTTTTACGTTTCGTGGAACGGTCATTTCTCTGCGGATGATTCCACATACGTACTTGAAAAACAGTATACCGAAGAAAAAGGTCTTCCTGTCGTATTCTCGGATGCGGATGATGATGACGGCACATTCGCAAACACCTTGGCTGATGTGCAGCAGGCGGATTGTTCCGATTTCATCTTTACCATTTTTGAATATCCCGATCATATCGGTCACGATACGGGATTCTGTATCGACAACCCCGATTACGCCGCCGCTTTCAAAGAATGCGATGCACAGTGCAAACGCATCATCGATGCCGTTGAAGCACGCGAAACGTATGAAAGTGAAGATTGGCTTATCATTCTCACGTCTGACCACGGCGGATACAACACCGGTCACGGTGCGCTGACGATTCAGGAAAGAATGACGTTTGTTGTCACCCGATAAGATAGACAAAAGAAAAGAAGATAGAAAAACAGCGAAGCATGCACGGTGTGCAAAACTTCGCTGTTTTTTTGCTTTACAGGAAATTCCTCCTGCAAAGCAAAAAAGATTTTATGTCCCGCCGAACGGGAAATGGGATTTCCCTTAGGCGTGCGACGAATCGAAAACGGTCGCCGCAGGCATACGGCGAAGCCGTTTTCTTGTTGTAAATATCAGAAGCCGCTGAGGGTGAATACGATCACTTCGGTGGCGGATCTGTCGGCACGTTCCTCTGTCATAATTGTAATGATATTGCCGTTGGGGAGCAGGTCGGAACCGCAGAACCACGGATAATCGGTGCTGAACAGATCCCCGTCGGAAATCTCGGCAACAAAATTACCGTCATTGTCCCACAGAAGAACATCTCTCATGTTACCGTCAAAGCCGATATAACCGTTTTCGCTTTTTGCCATGAACGTAATACTGCCGAGTCCTTCGCCTTCGGCATCGCACAAAGTTTTCTGCAGAATGCCGTCGGTGTTGTAAACAAATACTTTGTGTCCGCTTTCATCAGCTGCTGATGCGCAGACATAAATGTTGTTTTCGTCCACGTTCAGATGCATGATGGTATCTGCCTCTGCAAAAACCATGGGAACGGTTGTGTATGTGTCGCCGTTGAATGTGACTTTGTTGCATTCGTTTGAGGTGAAATAATCAATGCCCCATGTGCCGGACGGATGCATGGCAAGATCGTAAATGTCTTCGTAGGTCGCAACGATCTTGCCGTCTTTGATGCAAAGAACATCATTCATGGAACCGCTGAGCCAAAGATTGCCGTCTGCGGTTGCATCTATGAGATCATAATCGTCTGCAGGCAGTGTAATGCCTTCCACGAACGCCAGAGAGCCGTCTGTCAGTTTGCATTTGCTCAATTCGCCGTCAACCAACAGGTATACGTCCTCTGCAGAAGCGGCAACGGCATGGTTGAAAGTTTCATACGTGGCAATGTAACTGTCAAGACTGATCCACTCGGATTGCAGTTGCAAAGAGCCTGCGGTCACTGTTTTGGGTTCGGCGGAGAACGGAGTTCCCTCCCATTCCCACGGGCCGTCTTCATTTCCCGTGTCGGGAATATTGAACGTCAACCCTTTCAGCAAGTCGGCAATGCGCACATCGGAAATGTCCTGCGCGTCAAATTTGATGCTGACGGTTGCACCTGCATTTTCAATACGGTTGAAGTAGAGCAGTGTGTCATCGTTTTCGTATTTGAGAAGTTCGACACCGCCGACATTTACCGTTTCGTACGCATTGTTGACGGCATAATCATACTGATTGAATCCGTAATAAACCAGATCCTCACGGAAGTCGTAGGGATCGTCTGTTTCGACTTCGATCTCAACGTCGATCAAATAGTATTCGGGTTCGTCCGGATCCGGAACCTGTAAGGTGATAAAACAGTAATCGTCCTCGGATTCCGTATAATCGTCGAAGAAGGTCCACACATCCTTGTCGTATTGCAACGTGAACAGTGTGGTGGTGATGCCGGTTGCAAGTTGTATGTTTTCACTCGCGGATTGCTGCTCAACGGAATCGGTAATGTTTTCAGAGGTGCCGTCCGGGGCAGCGGTGGGTTTTTCATCGCTTGTGCAGGCTGTCAGTGCAAACAGCAGAGCGAAAGCCGAGAGAATTGCTAAGATCTTTTTCATGTCAATGTCTCCTTATCTTTTTGTATTTCGTTTGCAGGAAACGATCGGTGTAACTTATGGATATTGTACCATATTATTGTCAAATAATAAATGCTTTGCGCGCAAAAAACACAATATCCAAGGGTACTTTTTAGGGTACCCAAACAAATGAAAAGGGGGAAATTTAGTCATTGTGCACAAGTGTCAGCCGATTGTAAATTGACATGAAATAAAACATATGATACAATGACAATGAAAAACAAACACAAAAAGGAGATGGGGAGATAGGATGTTGACAGTTCTTTACGGCATCGTATTTGCCGTTTCTGTGTTGATGATCGGTGTGTATTTTTTGGTTGACAAAAGACACAACGCTTGGTTGTTGCATCTTTTTGTTTGTGTTTGTATATGCGATCTGGGGTATTTTTTGTTGTCACTTTCCCGTTCTTTGCAATTTGCTTTGTGGGCAAACAGGATCGCATATTTCGGTAATGTTTTTTTGCCGTTTTACATTTTGATGATGATTATAAATCTTGCATGCGTACCATATCCCAAAATTTTACCGCGCATTCTCGTCGCAGTTAATTCGCTGATGTGGCTTGCAGTTGCAAGCGGCGGAATATTACCTGTTTATTACAAAAATGTATCTTTTGAAATCGTGAACGGCACAGGAATGCTGATTAAAGAATACGGCGTGTTGCACGGTTTTTACAAGATTTTTCTGTTTGCCTATTTTGCCGCAATGATCGCTGTGGTTGTTTATGCAGTTGTCAAAAAAACTGTCGTCTGCGTGAAACATTGCATATTTCTCGGCATTGTTGTGATCGGTAATATTGCCATTTGGTTGATTGAAAACGGCATTCACGCAGGTTTTGAATTTATGTCGGTTTCCTATATCGTAACCGAAGTGTTGATCCTGTTCCTGTTTGCCATTTCGCAGGATTACGAAAATGTAAATGCGACCCGTTTGCAACAGGAAACAACCCTGTCGGAGCCGGTGGCTTGCAATGTTTGCGAAACACAGGTGAAAGTGTGCTGTTTACAGGAAAGCCAAATTGATGAATTGCTTGAAAAATGGACCAATCTGCAACTGCTGTCACAACGCGAAACGGAAGTTTTGCGCCTGCTGTTGCGCAACAAAAGGCGTAAAGAAATAGCAGATGAATTATTCGTTTCGGAAAACACGATCAAAAAACATACATCCGGTATTTTTAAAAAGTTGAATATGAAGAGCCGGGCAGAGTTGATCGCTGCGGCAATACGCATATTGGAAAACTGAATCCGAACAAAAAAAGTCTGTATCAACTGCCAAACGCAAGCAAGTTGATGCAGGCTTTTTTTACTTTATAGGAAACTGCGTTTCCATAAAGCAAAAATATTGTATGTCCCTCCGAACGCACGCTTCACGTGCTCGGAGATGGACAAATCGAAAACGGTCGCCGTAGGCATACGGCGAAGCCGTTTTCTTGTTATTTTACAAATCGCAAAGTCGCAAACGAATAGGCAGGCAATGTCAGGCGGATCCTTTCGGTGAAGTTGATGGTCGCGACTGTCGGCAGATCATGTGTTGCATCGGCAAGGTCGATCTCCAAGCGATCGGCTTCGCAGTTTGCGATCTGCAACAGCAATTCATGTTCCTCTTTGTCGATGTTGCTGACAGCCAGCAAACACGTGTCGCCCTTTGCGGCACAGGTATAAATGTTGGGTGCCTGTGTGCTTTCGCACCAGGTGCCGGCTTCGTATAATTGTGAAAACTGCCTGAACGCATACCATGCTTTTGTCGGCTGTAAGGACGGAACATGGAACAGTGCACCGTAGGCGCACCACAACTGAGTGTCGTAATACATGGCCATATCCACACGGCATCTTTGCATTTCGTACAGGGAGGCCGCCACGTGAGACGCGCCTTTTTCGTTGCGCATATTGATGTACTGCTGCGTGCGCACATCATCCGTCTCAATGTCACAGATACAGCAGTTCCACTCCGCATCAATGCGCAATGTGTCTGTGAATCCGTATCGGTTCAGCGTTTCATCAACAAAACGGCTTTCTTCTTCAATTTTCTGCAGATACCGTGTGCCGAGATAGCCGTGCCATGTAAAAAAGTCCAAAGGGGCTTTTGTTTTTATGTCACTGATATAGGCTAAAAAGTCGGTAAAATAATCGGTAGGTCCCTGTGTCCACTCACCGTTAACATTGGCACCCAGAATATAGCAACTGGAGTAACCGCCCACAAGAATGTCCGGATGAAGTTTTTTCAGGTGGTTTGCCGTTACGCTGTACAGGCGGTAATAGTCTCTTGCGGTGCCGATCCAATTCGGCGGCCCGTTTGGTTCAACGGCAGGATCCAATCCGTCGGGTTCGTTCCAGATCTCCCAGAAACGGATGTTCCAATGAAAACCGTCTGCCCATCCGCAATTGTAATGCCGCACGATGTGCTCGCATATGTCTGCCCATTTTTTCGGATCTTTCGGTGCAAAGATGTTGTATTTTTTCGGTTCGTGTTCAATGGTAACACCCAGACGGTAAAAGATCTCAATTCCTGCATCGTGCAGTTCTTTTAAGTACAGATCGGTCAGGGTAAAATCGTAATTGTCTGCGTTGTCGGCATCGGCATTAAAGTCCGGAAAAATGTTCGGCACATCCACATAATGCGTACCGCCGTACGTTCCGCCCGTGTCATGCAGACGGGAAACAGGCAGGTTCAGTTTTTTAAAATCATCCAGCAAAGGGCCGTAGCCGGTTTTGCGCGCGGCATTGTTGACGCCGTGAACGGGCTTGATCTTTCCCAACGGTTTTCCGAAATCCGCTTTTATAAACATAAATCTGTCCTTTCAAATCGTTTGATGTAGATGTACTCGCCTTTGCCGTCGTGACCGATGCGTTCAAATCCGCAGCGTTCATATAACTTTTGCGCAGACAGATTTTCGTAAGCGGTACGCAGTAACACCGCGCCGATGCGGTGTTCTCTGCAGTATGCAAAAACGGTTTCCAGCAACCGGCGTCCGATGCCTTGTCCCTGCATGGAATCACGTACGGCAACGCCCAGCCACACCGCGCTTGTCTGAATGTCCCATATGAATACCAGTCCCGCCGCAACGGGCCTGCCGTTTTCTTCTGCCTGTGCCATCCAGAACAAATGGTTTTTTCTGCCGTTATCCAGATATTCCAACGTGCGCATTTCATTGCCGCGTGCAACATTGAAAAACGATGCCGAACGTTCCCCCATATCGTCATAGAAGGATTGTATCAATTCTCTGTCGCCCGTGCACAACGGGCGTATCATAAGGTTTGGCTGTTGCAAGAAAATGCCGCCTTTCCGTTGTTTTTTTTGGTGTGTTTTTATCGTATCACAATTTATTTGCGTTGACAAGTGGTTTTGCATTGGAAGAAAATGTGATATTTTTATGTATTATTTGCGCTCAACGGCATAAAATGGAGGACGGAACTTTTTTTGTTAAAAATGCCGTATTTTTACCTGTTTTTTTAGTAAAATTTAAGAATCGGTATGTATGATACATTATAATGGATTATAGTACGCAAAACGAAGAACAACACATGGGATTTGAAGTTGACAAAATGCTGTTTTTGTGCTATAATGCATTGGTTATATGAAAGGATGAAAAGTATGAAGAAACCTGCAAGCAGAATCCTTTGTGTTCTGCTGAGTCTTGTAATGCTTGTGTCGGCAATCACGGGCGTTGCAGAAGCATCTTTGTTGACTGCAAAGGCAGCTCAAACCTTCTTTTCCCCTGCAAGCGGCCAGTTCTACGAGGCAAAGGGAACGACCAAAGCACAGGGTATGGAAGTGTTTAAATTAGCAGCGGCACAGACCACGCCTGCCATTGCAAGTAAGTTGTATGACATTTTGTTCCGTGCGCAGTACCGTGTGACCGATTTCGGCGGTTCCATGTGGTGCAATGCCAATTATAACGGTGCGATTTCCAGTGTCAATGACTCCGTTCTCGGCGGTGTCTATTGGGGTTGGAGTGCAAGAGGCTGTTTTTCGTATGCCATGTTTGTTTCCCAATACACCAGAAACGGCATCGGCACGGGCAACAAGCAAAGATTATATCACATTCCTACTGCGACGGAACTGAAAAATTTCCTTGCCGCATACGCTGATCCCGGTGAGCATATCCATTTTTATTATGATTCTTACTACGGTGAACACTCCGTGATCTACCTTGCCGGAACGGAGGACGGTTTCTATTTCCTCTCCGAAAACGGCAACAGTCTGGATATCCGTCTGTATTATGCGTCCTATGCATATTTTTCAAGCATTATGAATATGTGCGACGGGGAAAGCATCATTCTGTATTCCACCAATGCCACCAAGGATCCCCCGACCGATCCCGACAGCATCGTTATTCCTTATGAGCCGGATAAGATCTCATCCATCACTGCCAGCAACGGCCATACCTATACTTTCTATACAGGTGCGGATTCCTACAAAAAAGCGGCATCTTATGCCAATGAGATCGGCGGTTATCTTGCAACCGTCACTTCGGCTGAAGAACAGGCAATTGTCAACACTTTGCTGAAAAATGCGCCCGTTCCTTTTGCATGGATGGGCTTGCATGTGAACAAGGGTGAATACCGTTGGGGCACGGGTGAAAAGTTCCTGTATCAGAATTTCTACACGGACGACAAAGCGGGTGCACAGGGCTTCCTGTTTACTGACAGTCTCTATTCGGGCACTTACAACGGCAAATGGGCGACCTGCGGCGATTCCTACACCACAGACGGTAAGACCTACAGCCAGAAGGACAGTTTCGGTTTTATTGTCGAAACAGGGGTGATCTTCCCGACCACGCTTATCAAAGTCAGCGAAACATTGGACGGGCTGAGTCATTACACGGCGTTTGACGGCGGCTTCACTTATAAAGAAGCACAGGAGTTTTGTGAATCGATCGGCGGACATCTCGTTACGATCGAATCTGCGGAAGAATTGACCACCATCATGAATATGCAGAAGACCACCGGCAGTAACTATATGTTGGGTGCTACCATGGTCGGTGAAGCATGGACATGGATGGACAATACCCCCATGTTGGAAGGAATTACACTTCCCGTTGCGAAGCCCGATTCACATCTCATTATTTTGGTGGATGAAAACGGCGTTCCGTGTTGGCATACCACCAATGACACCGAACTCAACGGCTTTATCTGTGAAGTCAATCTGAGTTCGTATACGGTCGGTGACGTCAATAAGGACGACGATATTACCACGGCGGACTCGCGTGAAATTATGCGCTATGCCGTTGGTCTGTCACAGAATATAGATGTGCAGATCTTCGGAGACGCAGACGGTAATTCCAAGATTGACGTATCCGATGCTCGTTTGGTTCTGCGCGCGGCTGTCGGTCTTGTCGATTGGAAAGATTGGGACAAGATCGTCATTGACGAAAGCGAAGGCATTTTTTAAGAAAGAGAATAAACTGTGGTTGTTGCAGATGTAACGACCACAGTTGTTTTTTTTGTAAGGATATGCTATAATGTGTTCAATATTGATTGCTTGTCGCGCAATTGATCAAAATGCAGAGAGGAATTTGCTATGAGAAAAACAGTTTGTTTACTGACGGTTTTTTTGATTCTGCTTGCTACATTGGCTTCTTGCGGCGATGCACAGACAACGAGCCCGACGGAAGCCCCCACAACCAGTGTTGTGAACCTGATGCCTGACGGCTCCGTGATCATCGGAGAATTGCCGTCAGACTATTTTAGCGGCAATACCGACCAAGGCGAAAAACAAACGCAGGTGCAGTATATTCCGCAACATGAACCGTATGTGCAATCAACACAGGCGGATACAACCGATTCGCAGTTGGCTTGGATCATTGATGTTTACACTGATGTTTATAACACTACGAAGGCAAGCGGAACATTTATGGGCACGGATGCAATTGAAATTTCCGGAATCACCGTGGACGGTTCGCAGAATGCAAGCGTAGATTCCATCGTACACTCGGTGATGGGTGCTGTTTATAAGCCGCAAACTTTACCCTTGCCGCCGTATTCCGAAGAAAACGACTTTCCCGTATGCATTTTTCATGAGGAAGATGCGCAAAGTGCCGAGTGGAAAGACCTCGGCAACGGACAGGCGGAAATAATAATTACTCCAAAAGCGTCGGTCAATTCCACCCTCGGAACGGGACAGGGGAAAATGTTCAACGTCATTAATGACATCCGTTTTATTTTTGACTATATGCCCGATTTTGCCATCGGTTGGTCGGAAGGGGATATCAATTCCAATATTTCAACCACATACGACGGCGGCTTCTGCCGTGTTGTGTATGACCGTGTGAGCATGAAAATGATTTCCGCGGAATACGTGATGAAATTGTGTATTGATATTAAAAATATGGAAGTTCTGTTTTCCTCTCACAACATCAGTGTAAATATGACATATACGCAGAGTTTTCCCGCTGCGTCCTGACTTTTGAGCATTCTACCGACGGTCGGTTGCGTGTTTTCTGTGTTTGTGTTATAAATTCTTTGAGGTGAGAATCATGGAACTGAAAAAATGCGGGCAGTTGATCGCCGAACGAAGAAAACAAATGCAGTGGACGCAAAAACAACTCGGTGAAAAAGTCGGGGTTTCCGACAAAGCCGTTTCCAAATGGGAAAGGGGTTTGAGTTTTCCCGATGTTGCGATCGTTGAAAAACTGGCAGAGGTTTTGCAACTGTCTATTGCGGAACTTCTCAGCGGTGAACGTGAATTGCACAGGCAGGAAAAAACGGAAGTGTTGCTCGCGGACACCTTGCATTTGTCCGAAGTGCAAATGAGACAAAATCGCCGCCGACACCGTATGCGCATCGCTTTGGCGGTGTTTGCCTGCCTGTTGCCCTTTTTTGTTCTGTGGTGCTATATTGTGCAACCCGTGGACGGAACGAGTAAAAGCGATACCGTGTCCGCACAGGCATTTCCGAGTGAAAACGTGCTCTCGCTTCCCATACGTACCCGTGTCAATTACGGAGATTTTTATGCGTTCGGAGATATGTATTTTCGCAGTGACGATACGCGGTATGAATTGGAGGAAAAAATTCGAACGTGGTTGCCCGATTGCAAAGTGACCGACTACGGAAACAGTATTTTGGTATCGCAAACGGATGCTGACGGAAAAACGGATCATTATCTGTTTGCATTGCGAGGTCTTGCCAACGGTAAAAAGGCTTATATTTGGTCGGGAATGCGGTGTACTCTGAGCTGTACGCGAGATGAATACCGCGATATTCTCGTGCCTTTGCATTTGTTTGACGATGCGCGCATTGCCCTGCGCCATTCGGTGCAGTTGATCAGCGGCACCGAATATGAAGTGCGCGAGAGGGTTAGTATTTATGAAACCGTGCCGCCGCAGGCGCAGGATGTCACATTGCGTACATTCCGTTCGTTTTACGAATCCTGCGGTTGGTTTGATGTAACCGAACAAGACGGCATTCTGTATGTCCGGCAGGAAGATGAACAAGGGGATGCATACACGTTCACCGTTGAACTTGTTTGGCATTGCGAACAATTGTATTGCCGTTTTGAATTGCTATAAATTAAACGGTTCTTCACGGAAAGTTGGGGGATCGGAAAAAAGATAAATTATGATTTAGCGGCATTGCAGTTACGCACAGAGCAACCTATAACGCCGTACGGTGGCGACAAATTTTGTAGGGGTCGGCGCCTCGACGACCCGATACCGACGGTTTGATGTGATTTTTTATACGGGATGCCGAGGGCGTCATCCCCTACAGGTTATCAATGGGTTTGTGAGATAAATCATAATTTAATTGCAGCATCCCCCAACTTTCCGTGAAGAACCAACTAAAAGGATGTATCCATACTCGTGTTCGGAGTTTGGATACATCCTTTTTTATGTTGTGATTTATTTCAAATTAAAGCCTTTGCCTTTGAGATAGGTTTTTGCGCCTTTTTGCTTGCGCAGGGCGGCGAATGTATAGTTGACCAAAGAGCGCGGCATTTTGGCGGTTGCCAGT